>NZ_JBWKEQ010000018.1:24017-59824 GCF_056435365.1 Kitasatospora sp. NPDC043949
CGTCCCGGAACAAAGCTGCCCATGTCTGTTTCCCCCCCGCCCCTCCCCCCCCCCCCGATGCCCCCCCCCCCCCCCCCCACCCCCCTCCCCCCCCCCCCCCCCCCCCCCGCCCCCGCTTCTCTTTCCCCCCCCCCCCCCCCCCCCCCCCCCCCCCCCCCCCCCCCGGGCCGGTGTCTTTGCGGGCGCTGTCGGACCCGGACGGTAGCCTTCGCAGGTCGCCCGCCGTGGGCCGGAGGGCGGGCCCGGGCCGGAGCGCCCGGAGGCGGGCGGCGACCAACGAGAGGCGGGGCTGTGGTACGGGTACTGGGCGTGGACCCGGGGCTGACCAGGTGCGGGATCGGCGTGGTCGAGGGTGCGCCGGGGCGGCCGCTGCGGATGGTCGGGGTCGGCGTGGTGCGCACCCCCGCCGAGGACGAGATCGGGCGGCGGCTGCTGCTGGTGGAGCAGGGCATGGAGGCCTGGCTCGACGAGCACGAGCCGGAGCTGGTCGCCGTCGAGCGGGTGTTCGCCCAGCACAACGTCCGGACGGTGATGGGCACCGCCCAGGCCAGCGCGGTCGCGATGCTCTGCGCCACCCGGCGCGGCATCCCGGTCACCCTGCACACCCCGAGCGAGGTCAAGGCCGCCGTCACCGGCTCCGGCCGGGCCGACAAGGCGCAGGTCACGGCCATGGTGCAGCGCCTGCTGCGGCTGGACGCCCCGCCCAAGCCCGCCGACGCCGCCGACGCGCTGGCGCTGGCCATCTGCCACATCTGGCGCGGCGGGGCGGTCAACCGCCTGGAGGCCGCGGTACGGGCGGCCCGCGCCACCCCCCTGAAAGGAAGCAGCCGGTGATCGCCTTCGTGCAAGGGCCCGTGGCGGCCATCTCCTCCGGACTCGCCGTGGTCGAGGTCGGCGGGGTCGGCATGGCCGTGCAGTGCACGCCGAACACGCTGGCCGGGCTCCGGCTGGGTGAGCCCGCCCGGCTCGCGACCTCGCTGGTGGTCCGGGAGGACTCGCTGACCCTGTTCGGCTTCGCGGACGACGACGAGCGCGCCGTCTTCGAGATCCTCCAGGCCGCGCCGGGCGTCGGCCCGAAGCTGGCGCAGGCGATCCTCGGGGTGCACAGCCCCGACGCGCTGCGGGCCGCGGTGGCCGGCGGCGACGAGAAGGCGCTGGTGGCCGTGCCCGGCATCGGGAAGGCGAAGGCCGCCAAGCTGCTGCTGGAGTACAAGGACAAGCTGGGAGCCCCGCACGGCGCGGTGCCGGCGCAGAAGCCGATCGCGAGCGGTCCGGCCCCCTGGAGCGAGCAGCTGCACTCGGCGCTGACCGGTCTCGGCTACGCTCCGCGCGAGGCGGACGAGGCGGTCGTGGCCGTCACCCCCGAGGCGGAGGCCCAGCAGACGCCGGACGTCGGCGCACTGCTCCGGCTCGCCCTGCGCGGCCTCAACCGATCCCGCTAAAGCCATCTGGCGATCTGTCCTCTTGTCGACTTTGGAGCATGTGCTGATGAGTCCGTACGACTCGGACCCGGGCGACCGGCTGGTGACGGCCGCCGCCGACGGGGAGGACCAGGCGGTCGAGGCGGCGCTGCGCCCCAAGGTGCTGGACGAGTTCATCGGTCAGGAGCGGGTGCGCGAGCAGCTGTCCCTGGTGCTCCAGGCGGCCCGCAAGCGCGGCAGCGCGCCCGACCACGTGCTGCTCAGCGGGCCGCCCGGGCTGGGCAAGACCACCCTGTCCATGATCATCGCCGCCGAGCTGGGCGCCCCGATCCGGATCACCTCCGGTCCGGCGATCCAGCACGCGGGGGACCTCGCGGCGATCCTCTCCTCGCTCGCCGAGGGCGAGGTGCTCTTCCTCGACGAGATCCACCGGATGTCCCGTCCGGCCGAGGAGATGCTCTACATGGCGATGGAGGACTTCCGGGTCGACGTGATCGTCGGCAAGGGCCCGGGCGCCACCGCCATCCCGCTGGAACTGCCGCCCTTCACCCTGGTCGGCGCCACCACCCGGGCCGGCCTGCTGCCGCCCCCGCTGCGCGACCGCTTCGGCTTCACCGGGCACATGGAGTTCTACGCCCCGGCCGAGCTCGAACGGGTGGTGCGCCGCTCGGCCACCCTGCTGGACGTGGAGATCGACCCGGCCGGCGCCGCCGAGATCGCCGGCCGCTCGCGGGGGACGCCGCGCATCGCCAACCGGCTGCTGCGCCGGGTCCGCGACTTCGCGCAGGTGCGGCACGACGGCCAGGTCACCGCGGAGATCGCCGCCCGGGCGCTGGACGTCTACGAGGTGGACGCCCGCGGTCTGGACCGGCTGGACCGCGCGGTGCTGACCGCGCTGCTGCGGCTGTTCGGCGGCGGGCCGGTCGGTTTGTCGACTCTCGCGGTCGCGGTGGGGGAGGAGTCCGAGACGGTCGAGGAGGTGGCGGAGCCCTTCCTGGTCCGCGAGGGCCTGCTCGCCCGGACCCCGCGCGGCCGGATCGCCACCGCGGCGGCCTGGCAGCACCTCGGGCTGACCCCGCCGGTCCAGGCCAACCGGGGCGCCGTGCCCGCGCAATCCGAACTCCTCCGGGCCGACGAGGGCTGAACGGGTGATCGCCGCCCGCCGGTTCCCGGGAGGCGTCCGATGCGCCACCCCGGTGAGTGGCCCGCGTGCGAGCCGGGGGCGAAGTCCGGGGAAACTGTGCAGGCGGAGGGTCGCCACTTTTGGCGGCAGGATGCGATGCTTGGCGTTGTCCGATCAGTTCGGGGTCGCCTAGACTCCGCCGGACCGCCCCGCTCACCTGACGGGCCGACCAATACCACACAGGCCGCCGGTCGGCGGCCCGTAAAGGACCCTGGCTGCAGTGAACTTCATCATCCTTCTCCTCCCGATCATCGCGATCGTGCTCATGTTCCGGTCGCAGAAGAAGCGCCAGTCGCAGATGCAGCAGATGCAGACCTCGCTGGAGCCAGGGGCGGGGGTGCGCACCATCGGCGGCCTGTACGCCCAGGTGAAGGCGGTCAACGAGGAGACCATCGAGCTGGAGATCGCGCCCGGCGTGGTCACCCACTTCACCAAGAGCGCGATCGCCGCTGTCCTGGACCCCCAGGAGTACGACGCGATCATCAACGGCCGCCCCGCCGATGACGAGCTGGCCGAGCCGGAGGCCGAGGACGCCGACGCCGAGCCGGTCGAGGACAAGCCGCTGACGCTCACCAAGGACGGCGGCGCCAAGGGCGACGTCGAGGGCGGGGCTCCCGCGAGCAAGTAGTACGGTCGGGCACCAGCCCGGCCGCGCGGCCCAGTGCCGCGAGCCCACAGGACCTCAGGGCCGCAGAACCGCCATGCCCCCGTCCCGCCACAAGCCGGACGGGGGTCCGGTTGGGGGAGTGGCATGGACAGGGAGAAACGAGCAAGGTGGCAACACCCAAGTCGCGCCCGCGCGACGGCTACCCAGGGCGGGCGCTGGCCCTCATCCTGGTCGTCACCGTCGGACTGGTCGCCCTCATGTTCGGGACGGGCCACACCAAGCCCCGGCTCGGAATCGACCTCGCCGGTGGCACCAGCATCACGCTGACCGCGAAGTCGACAGACCCCAAGGCGATCACCAAGTCCAACATGGACATCGCCACCGGGATCATCGAGCGCCGCGTCAACGGCATGGGTGTCTCCGAGGCGGAGGTGCAGACCCAGGGCGACAACACGATCATCGTGAACATCCCCAAGGGCGGCAACCAGCAGAACGCGGCGGACCAGGTGGGTACCACCGCCAAGCTGTTCTTCCGCCCGGTCCTGGCGGTGGCGCCCAGCGGCTTCACGCCGCCGGCGCCCACCGGCTCCCCCTCGGCCACCGGCACCCCGAGCGCGGCCCCGTCCGCCGGGTCCACCGCCTCGGCCGGCGCGAGCGCGTCCGGCACGCCCAGCGCGAGCGGCAGCAAGCAGGGCCGCCCGGCCGGTGAGGCGCTGGCCGCCGACGCCAGCCCGAGCGCCGCCGCGACGGGCGCGAGCACCGCCCCGAGCGCCGCCACCACGCCGTCCGCGCCCGCCACCCCGCCCAGCGCCGCGGACGTCAGCGCCGCGATGACCCAGGGCACCGTGCCGCCGGAGCTGGCCACGGCCTTCACCAACCTCGACTGCACCAAGCCGGAGGCCCGCGCGGCCCAGACCGGCCCCGAGGACAAGGCCGTCGTCGCCTGCTCGCAGAAGCCTGAGAACGGCTACTACGAGAAGCTCGTCCTCGGCCCCGTCGCCGTGAAGGGCTCGGACGTCTCCAAGGCCCAGCCGAGCCTCGACACCCAGACGGGTGCCGGCTGGCAGGTCCAGCTGCAGTTCAACGGCGCCGGCACCGACGCCTTCACCAAGGTCACCGGCCAGCTCGCCACCCAGGCCCCGCCGAACAACCAGTTCGCGATCGTGCTGGACAACCAGGTCGTCTCGCACCCCGAGGTCAAGAACGTGATCCCCGGCGGCAGTGCCGTGATCACCGGCCGCTTCAGCCAGGCCGAGGCGCAGGACCTGTCCAACGTGCTGGGCTACGGCGCCCTGCCGCTGGAATTCAGCAAGGGCGAGATCACCACCGTCTCCCCGGCGCTCGGCGGCGACCAGCTCATGGCCGGTCTGGTCGCAGGCGTGATCGGCATGCTGCTGGTGGTGCTCTACTCGCTGGTCTACTACCGCGGCCTCGGCCTGGTCTCGATCGCCGGTCTGCTCGTCTCGGCGGCCCTGACCTACTCGATCATGAGCCTGCTCGGCGCCGGGATCGGCTTCGCGCTGAACCTGCCCGCGGTCTGCGGTGCGATCGTCGCGATCGGCATCACCGCCGACTCCTTCATCGTCTACTTCGAGCGCATCCGCGACGAGGTCCGCGAGGGCGCCCCGCTGCGCCCGGCGGTCCAGCGGGCCTGGCCGCGCGCCCGGCGCACCATCCTGGTGTCGGACTTCGTGTCCTTCCTCTGTGCCGCCGTGCTCTACGTGGTCTCGGTCGGCAAGGTCCAGGGCTTCGCGTTCACCCTGGGGCTGACCACCGCGCTGGACGTCGTGGTGATCTTCCTCTTCACCAAGCCGGTGATCACGCTGCTGGCCCGGCGCAAGTTCTTCGCCAACGGTCACCCGTGGTCCGGCCTGGACCCGAAGCGGCTGGGCGCCCGCCCGCCGCTGCGCAGCAGCCGTCGCCGTAGCCCCTCCTCTGCCGCCGTGAAGGAGGCCTGACACCGTGTCACGCTTCTCCAATCTGGGACACCGGCTCTACCAGGGCGAGGTCAGCTTCGACTTCGTCGGGCGCCGTAAGCTCTGGTACTCCATCTCCGGCGTGATCGTGCTGATCGCGGCGATCGGTCTGGCGATGGGCCTGCACCTGGGCATCGAGTTCAAGGGCGGCTCGGTCTACACCGTGACCAAGCCGGGGCTGACCGTCTCGCAGGCGCAGGAGACGTCCGACAAGATCGTCTCCTCGCACCCGCTGGTGCAGTCGACCGACAACGGCAAGATCCGCATCCAGGTCAGCACCGAGGAGCCGAAGAGCTCGGACGAGATCCGCGCTCAGCTCTCCGAGAAGCTGGCCGTGCCGCTGGACACCGTCGAGGCCCAGGTGATCGGCCCCAGCTGGGGCAAGCAGATCTCCTCGAAGGCGCTCACCGGCCTGATCATCTTCATGGTCCTGGTGACGGTCTACCTGGCGATCGCCTTCGAGTGGCGGATGGCGGTGGCGGCCCTGGTCGCCCTCATCCACGACCTCCTGATCACCATCGGCGTGTACGCCCTGGTGGGCTTCGAGGTCACCCCCGGTACGGTGATCGGCTTCCTGACCATCCTCGGGTACTCGCTCTACGACACGGTCGTCGTCTTCGACACCGTGAAGGAGAACACCAAGGACCTCACCAAGCAGAACAAGCTCACCTACAGCGAGGCGGCCAACGCGGGCCTCAACCAGACCCTGGTGCGTTCGCTCAACACCACCGTGGTCGCCCTGCTCCCGGTCGCCGCGCTGCTGTTCATCGGCGGTGGCCTCCTGGGTGCCGGCACGCTGAACGACATCTCGCTGGCGCTGTTCATCGGCCTCGCGGCCGGTGCCTACTCGTCGATCTGCGTCGCCACTCCGCTGCTGGCGCAGCTCAAGGAGGAGCAGCCGGAGATGAAGGCGCTGCGCAAGCGGGTCCTGCAGCACCGGGCCGCGGCCGCTGCCAAGGCCGCCGGCGAGGTGCCGGCGGACGAGGAGATCGCGGACGAGGACCTGCCTGCGGGTATGGTCGGTCAGCGCGGCCGGGCGGCCGGCACCACGCGTGCCAAGGGCCGTCCGTCCACCAAGCGCTGAACCGACCCGATCGTAAGGACACGCCGTGACCACCGCCGACACCGCACTGGCCGATCTGTTGAACAGCCGGATCCGGGACGTCCCGGACTACCCGAAGCCGGGTGTGCTGTTCAAGGACATCGCGCCGCTGCTGGCCGACGCCGAGGCCTTCGGCGCCCTCACCAGGGCGCTGGCGGACCGGGCGCGGGAGCTCGGGGCGACCAAGGTGGTGGGCCTGGAGGCGCGCGGCTTCGTGCTGGCGGCTCCGGCGGCCTTCGCGGCCGGGCTCGGCTTCGTGCCGATCCGCAAGCAGGGCAAGCTGCCCGGTGAGGTGTTCCGGCGCTCGTACGAGCTGGAGTACGGCTCGGCGACGCTGGAGGTGCAGTGCGACGCCTTCGCGCCCGGTGAGCGGGTGCTGGTGGTGGACGACGTGCTGGCCACCGGTGGCACCATCGGCGCCTCGCTGGACCTGGTGAAGGAGGCCGGCGCCGAGCTGGTGGGCGTCGTGGTGCTGATGGAGCTGGGCTTCCTGGACGGCCGGGAACGGCTGTCCGGGCACCTGAACGGCGCCCCGCTGGAGACGCTGGTCACGGTCTGAGGGACCTGAACGAAGGGCGGCGGTCGGATCATCCGACCGCCGCCCTTCCGTTTCCGGCCCGGGTGGATGAACGCCGGGGCGCCCGGCTCGGTACCATGAAGATTCACCCCCTCCCGGTTGCGTCCGACCGTACGGGCCGCGGCAGGGGTCGGCCCCGGTGCCCCGAGGAGAGTCCTTGCCCGACGAGGTTGTGCCCACGGCCGAAGCGGCCGCCCCCGACAACCGTCCCACGCCCTCGGGGGCCACCCCGGCACGCCCGGCGCCGACCTCCTCGCGACCGACCGGCCCCACCGGGCGCGGCTCCTCCTCGGGTGGCATGCGCGCCCGCCTGGCCCGCCTCGGCGGCCAGCGCTCCAGCGTGCTCAACCCCGTGCTGGAGCCGCTGTTCCGGTCGATCCGGGCGAACGACCCGAAGGCCGACCCGGCGCTGCTGCGGGACATCGAGCGGGCCTACGCCGTCGCCGAGAAGTGGCACCGCGGGCAGAAGCGCAAGAGCGGCGACCCGTACATCACCCACCCGCTGGCGGTGGCCACCATCCTGGCCGAGCTGGGGATGGACGCCCCGACCCTGATGGCCGGGCTGCTGCACGACACCGTCGAGGACACCGACTACGGCCTGGAGACCCTGCGCAAGGACTTCGGCGACTCGGTGGCGCTGCTGGTGGACGGCGTCACCAAGCTGGACCGGGTCAAGTTCGGCGAGGCCGCGCAGGCCGAGACCGTCCGCAAGATGGTCGTCGCGATGGCCAAGGACCCGCGGGTCCTGGTGATCAAGCTGGCCGACCGCCTGCACAACATGCGCACGATGCGCTACCTCAAGCGGGAGAAGCAGGAGAAGAAGGCCCGCGAGACGCTGGAGATCTACGCCCCGCTGGCGCACCGGCTGGGCATGAACACCATCAAGTGGGAGCTGGAGGACCTCGCCTTCGCGATCCTCTACCCCAAGATGTACGACGAGATCGTCCGGCTGGTCGCCGAGCGCGCCCCCAAGCGGGACGAGTACCTGGCGACCGTCATCGACCAGGTCCAGGGGGACCTGCGCGGCGCCCGGATCACCGCCTCCGTCACCGGCCGGCCGAAGCACTACTACTCGGTCTACCAGAAGATGATCGTCCGGGGCCGGGACTTCGCCGAGATCTACGACCTGGTGGGCATCCGGGTCCTGGTCGACACCGTCCGCGACTGCTACGCGGCGCTGGGCACCATCCACGCGCGGTGGAACCCGGTGCCGGGGCGGTTCAAGGACTACATCGCGATGCCCAAGTTCAACATGTACCAGTCGCTGCACACGACGGTGATCGGCCCCGGCGGCAAGCCCGTCGAACTCCAGATCCGCACCTTCGACATGCACCGCCGGGCCGAGTACGGCATCGCCGCGCACTGGAAGTACAAGCAGCGCGCCGTGGCCGGCGCGTCCAAGGTCCGCACCGACACCCCGACCCAGGTCCGCAAGGACGACAAGGCCGGCGCCGTCAACGAGATGGCCTGGCTGCGGCAGCTGCTGGACTGGCAGAAGGAGACCGCCGACCCGGGCGAGTTCCTGGAGTCGCTGCGCTTCGACCTGGCCAGCAACGAGGTCTTCGTCTTCACGCCCAAGGGCGACGTGATAGCCCTGCCGGCCGGCGCGACCCCGGTCGACTTCGCCTTCGCGGTGCACACCGAGGTGGGCTACCGGACGATAGGGGCCCGGGTCAACGGGCGGCTGGTGCCGCTGGAGTCGACGCTGGAGAACGGCGACGCCGTCGAGGTGTTCACCTCCAAGGCGGAGAACGCCGGACCGTCCCGGGACTGGCTGGGCTTCGTCAAGTCGCCGCGCGCCCGCAACAAGATCCGCGCCTGGTTCTCCAAGGAGCGCCGCGAGGAGGCGATCGAGCACGGCAAGGAGGCGATCGTCCGGGCGATGCGCAAGCAGGGCCTGCCGATCCAGCGGATCCTGACCGGCGACTCGCTGGTCACCCTGGCCCACGAGATGCGCTACCCCGACATCTCCTCGCTCTACGCCGCGATCGGCGAGGGCCACGTCACCGCGCAGAACATCGTGCAGAAGCTGGTCCAGGCGCTCGGCGGCGAGGAGGGCGCCACCGAGGACCTCGCCGAGACCGCGACCCCGACGCACGACAACCGCCGGGCGGCGCGCCGCCGGGCCAAGGGCGACCCGGGCGTGATCGTCAAGGGCGTCGAGGACGTCTGGGTCAAGCTGTCCCGCTGCTGCACCCCGGTGCCGGGCGACCCGATCGTCGGCTTCGTGACCCGCGGCAACGGCGTCTCGGTGCACCGCGCCGACTGCGTCAACGTCGAGTCGCTGAGCCAGCAGCCCGAGCGGATGATCGACGTCGAGTGGGCCGCCACCCAGTCCTCGGTGTTCCTGGTGGCCATCCAGGTCGAGGCGCTGGACCGCTCCCGGCTGCTCTCGGACGTCACCCGGGTGCTCTCAGACCAGCACGTCAACATCCTGTCGGCGGCGGTGCAGACCTCCCGCGACCGGGTCGCGATGAGCCGCTTCACCTTCGAGATGGGCGACCCGAAACACCTCGGCCACGTGCTCAAGGCCGTGCGCGGTGTCGAGGGCGTCTACGACGTCTACCGCGTCACCTCGGCCCGCAAGTAGCGCCCCGAGCGCGAGAGAGGGCCCCGGGAGATCCCGGGGCCCTCTCTCGCGCGTTCGGCGGATCAGCCGCTGAACTCCTCCTGGCTGCGGTGCGCCTGCTCCAGCAGGGTCTGCACGCCGGCCAGCTCGTTCTCCAGCTTGGCGATCCGGCCGGCGTTGCCGGCGGCGCGGGCCTTGTCCAGATCGGCCCGGATCTTGTCGGCCTTCGCCTCGAACAGGCCGACCATGCCGGCGGCGCGCGCCTTGGCCTCCGGGTTGGAGCGCCTCCACTCGGCGTCCTCGGCCTCGCGGATGGCCCGCTCGACCGTGTTCAGCCGGCCGTCCAGCTTCGGACGGGCGTCGCGCGGCACGTGCCCGATCGCCTCCCAGCGCTCGTTGACCTCGCGCAGCGCCGCCTTGGCGGCCTTCAGGTCGGTGATCGGCAGGATCGCCTCGGCCTCGGTGGCCAGTGCCTCCTTGAGCTTCTGGTTGGCCACCTGCTCGGCGTCCCGCTCGCTGAACACCGCGGAACGGGCCTGGAAGAAGACGTCCTGCGCGCCGCGGAACCGCGCCCACAGCTCGTCCTCGATGTCCCGCTGGGCCCGGCCGGCGGACTTCCAGCGCGCCATCAGGTCGCGGTAGGCGGCCGCGGTGTCGCCCCACTCGGTGGACGAGGACAGCGCCTCGGCCTCGGCGACCAGCGCCTCCTTGGTCTGCCGGGCCTGCTCGCGCTCGGCGTCCAGGGTCGCGAAGTGCGCCTTGCGGTGCTTGGAGAAGACCGAGCGGGCGTGCGAGAAGCGGTGCCACAGCTCGTCGTCGCTCTTGCGGTCCAGCCGGGGCAGGCCCTTCCAGGTGTCCACCAGGGCGCGCAGCCGGTCCCCGGCCTCCCGCCACTGGGTGGACTCGGCGAGCTGCTCGGCCTCGGAGACCAGCGTCTCCTTGGCGGTGCGGGTCTCGTCCTGGGCCTTGGCGCGGGCGGCCTTGCGCTCCTCGCGCCGGCTCTCGATCTCGCCGGCGAGCGTGTCCAGCCGCTTGGCCAGGGCGGCCAGGTCGCCGACCGCGTGCCCCTCGGTCACCTGGGCGCGCAGGTGGTCCAGCGCGGCCTGGGCGTCCTTGGCGGCCAGGTCGGTGGTGCGCACCCGCTTCTCCAGCAGGCCGATCTCCACCTCGATGCCCTGGTACTTGCGCTCGAAGTAGGCGAGGGCCTCCTCGGGCGAGCCGGCCTGCCAGGAACCCACGACGTGTTCGCCGTCGGCCGTCCTGACGTAGACCGTGCCCTGCTCGTCGACACGGCCCCACGGGTCGCTGCTCATAGCGCGTCCTCCACATGACGTCGCGCCCGCGCCGGGGCGGCGCGCGTCCGTCGTCCACAGTTGATGTGCGGCGGACCGATGAGTCCGCCGTCCCCGTCCGCCGTGACTTGCTGCCGAGGGTGACGGCCAGGCGGGTGCGGGCACCCTGATACAACGCCAACATAGGCGACCAGCCCCGGTGCTGTCCGCATCCGGGCCGGGCGATTTCGGGCCGGGGCCGCGCCGAGGCGCTTCGGGCGCCCCTTGCGGGCGGCCCCGGGAGATGTCAACTCTTCGCGGTGGTCACCGAGTTGAAGGTGACGTCGGCCATCGGGTGGCCGTCCGGGGCACCCTCCAGGGTGCCCGCGGCGGCGATCTTCTGCACCGCGTCCAGGCCCCCGGTGATCTTGCCGAAGGGGGTGTAGTTCGGGGGCAGCTGGGTGTCCTTGTAGACCAGGAAGAACTGGCTCCCGTTCGTGCCGGGGCCGGAGTTGGCCATCGCCACGGTGCCCGCCGGGTAGGTCGCGCCGGTCAGGTTCTCGTCCGCGAACTTGTAACCGGGGCCGCCGGTGCCGCCCGGGACGGTCGCGCTGGCGGTCGGGTCGCCGCACTGGAGCACGAAGATGCCGTCGGTGGTGAGGCGGTGGCACTTGGTGTGGTCGAAGTACTTCTCCCCGGCCAGGAAGACGAAGGAGTTCACCGTGTGCGGGGCCTTGGCCGCGTCGAGCGCGAGCGTCACCTTGCCGCAGTTGGTGTCCAGCGTCGCGGTGTACGAGCCGCCCGCGTCGATCGCCATGGCCGGCTCGGCCTGCCACTGCTTGCCGTTCGGCGCGCCCGGCGCCGGATCGGCGCAGCCCTCGACCGGCTTGCGGGTCGGGGTGGTCGGCTCGGCGCTCTGGCTCGGCGCGGCCTGGGCGGAGGAGGCGGCCGAAGCCGACTTGTCCTTGTCCGAGCCGAACGCGCCGGTGCCGACCAGCGCACCGCCGCCGGCCAGCACCACGACGGCGAGCGCGGCGCCCAGGATCGTGTTGCGGCGCCTGCGCGCGGACCGCGCGGCGACCCGCCGCTCCATCTGGCGCTCGTACTTCTCTCGGGCGAGCTGCCGCCGCCGCTGTTCGCTGCTGACCACCGGCCGTGTCTCCTACGGATGTGCTGGGAAAGTGGATGGGTACCGAAGCGGATCATCGCATCCATCGGCGGCCAAGTGTAGGGACCGGGCCTGTAAGAACGCGGTGAACCTGTCAGTGCGAACCGCGCGCGCCACCCCTATCTGGTTCGCAACCGCACCCGCACCGCCGGTAGGCTGCCTTTACCTCACTGGTTTGCTGCATGACTGGTGGCTGCATCCGACCCGGCCGCCGCGACCGTAGCCGCCACTGCCGACCGCATCACGAAGGACGCGCGTGTTCATCGCCGGATTCCCCGCTGGAGCCTGGGGCACCAACTGCTACCTGGTCGCCCCGGCGGCGGGCGAGGAGTGCGTCATCGTCGATCCCGGCCACCAGGCGGCGCGCGGTGTCGAGGAGATGGTCCGCGAGCACGGGCTCAAGCCCGTCGCCGTGGTGCTCACGCACGGCCACATCGACCACGTGGCCTCGGTGGTCCCGGTCTGCGGCGCCCGCGGCGTCCCGGCCTGGATCCACCCCGAGGACCGGTACATGATGTCCGACCCGGAGAAGGCCCTCGGCCGCGCCCTGGGCACCCAGCTGATGGGCGAGCTCACCGTCGGCGAGCCCGACGACGTGCGCGAGCTCACCGACGGCGCCGTGCTGGAGCTCGCCGGCCTGCAGCTCACCGTGGACCACGCCCCGGGCCATACCGGGGGGTCGGTGACCTTCCGGACGCCCGGTGCCGAGGACCTCCCCCCGGTGCTGTTCTCGGGCGACCTGCTGTTCGCCGGCTCCATCGGGCGTACCGACCTCCCGGGCGGGGACAGCGAGGCGATCATGCGGTCGCTGGCCCGGGTGTGTCTGCCCCTCGACGACACCACCGTGGTCCTCTCCGGCCACGGCGGACAGACCACCATCGGCCACGAGCGCGCCACCAACCCCTACCTCCGACAGGCAGCAGGGGCGGCCGGCGCCCAGGCTTTCCCGCGACGAGGAATGTGACGGAAGAGAAGTTGAGCACCTTCACCGCCCCCAAGGGCACCTACGACCTGCTGCCCCCCAGCTCCGCGACCTTCCTGGCGATCCGCGAGCGCATCGCCGCGCCCGCCCGCCGGGCCGGCTACGGCTACATCGAGACCCCGGTCTTCGAGGACGTGAAGCTCTTCTCCCGCGGCGTCGGCGAGTCCACCGACATCGTCAGCAAGGAGATGTACAACCTCACCACCCGCGGCGGCGACGAGCTCGCGCTGCGCCCGGAGGGCACCGCCTCGGTGCTGCGCGCCGCCCTCCAGGCCAACCTGCACAAGCAGGGCAACCTGCCGGTCAAGCTCTGGTACTCCGGCTCGTACTACCGCTACGAGCGCGCCCAGAAGGGCCGCTACCGCCAGTTCTCCCAGGTCGGCGCCGAGGCGATCGGGGCCGAGGACCCGGCCCTGGACGCCGAGCTGATCATCCTCGCCGACGACGCCTTCCGCTCGCTGGGCGTGCGCGACTACTCGCTGCTGCTCAACAGCCTCGGCGACAAGCAGTGCCGCCCGGTCTACCGCGCCGCCCTGGTCGAGTTCCTCGCCGGCCTGGACCTGGACGAGGACACCCGCCGCCGCGCCGACATCAACCCGCTGCGCGTCCTGGACGACAAGCGCGAGTCGGTGCAGGCCCAGCTGGTCGACGCGCCCAAGCTGCGCGACTACCTGTGCGAGGAGTGCAAGGCGTACGACGAGAAGGTCCGCGAGCTGCTCACCGCGAACGGCGTGGCCTTCGTCGACGACCCGAAGCTGGTCCGCGGCCTGGACTACTACACCCGCACCACCTTCGAGTTCGTGCACAACGGCCTCGGCGCCCAGTCCGCGATCGGCGGCGGCGGCCGCTACGACGGCCTGTCCGAGATGATCGGCGGCCCGGCGCTGCCGTCCGTCGGCTGGGCCCTCGGCGTGGACCGCACCTTCCTGGCGATGGAGGCCGAGGGCATCGTCCTCGACCTGCCCGCCGCGACCTCCGTGTACGCCGTCGCGCTCGGCGAGGAGGCCAAGAACGTCCTGTTCGCCAAGGTGGTCGAGCTGCGCCGGGCCGGCGTCGCCACCGACCTCGCCTTCGGCGTCAAGAGCATCAAGAACGCCATGAAGTCCGCCGACCGGTCCGGCGCCCGCTTCGCCCTCGTGGCCGGGGACCGGGACCTCGCCGACGGCGTCGTCCAGCTCAAGGACCTGACCACCGGCGAGCAGAACCCCGTCGCCCTCGACGCACTCGTCACCACCCTGAAGGAGAAGCAGCTGTGATCCGCACGCACGACGCGGGCACGCTCCGCCCGGAGCACGCAGGCACCACCGTCACCCTGGCTGGCTGGGTCGCCCGCCGCCGCGACCACGGCGGTGTCGCCTTCATCGATCTGCGCGACGCCTCCGGCACCGTGCAGATCGTGGTCCGCGACCTCGACTCGGTGCACGGCCTTCGCGCCGAGTACTGCGTCAAGGTCGTCGGCGACGTCCGGGTGCGCCCCGACGGCAACGAGAACCCGGACATCCCGACCGGCGCGGTCGAGGTCGTCGTCAGCGAGATCGAGGTCCTCTCCGAGGCCGCCCCGCTGCCCTTCCCGGTCGCCGAGTACGAGCCGGGCACGGTCAACGAGGAGGTCCGGCTGCGCTACCGCTACCTGGACCTGCGCCGCGAGGGCCCGGCCAAGGGCCTGCGGCTGCGCTCGAAGGTCAACAACATCATCCGCCGGGTGATGGAGGAGAACGACTACCTCGACATCGAGACGCCGTACCTCACCCGCTCCACCCCCGAGGGCGCCCGCGACTTCCTCGTCCCGGTCCGCCTGCAGCCCGGCCACTGGTACGCGCTGCCGCAGTCGCCCCAGCTGTTCAAGCAGCTGCTGATGGTGGCCGGCATGGAGCGCTACTACCAGATCGCCCGCTGCTTCCGCGACGAGGACTTCCGCGCCGACCGGCAGCCGGAGTTCACCCAGCTCGACATCGAGGCCTCGTTCGTCGACCAGGAGGACATCCTGGCCCTCGGCGAGAAGATCGTCGGCTCGATCTGGCGCGAGGTGCACGGCTACGAGCTCCCCAACCCGCTGCCCCGGATGACCTACGCGGACGCCATGGCCCGCTACGGCTCCGACAAGCCGGACGTCCGCTTCGGACAGGAACTCACCGACCTCA
Source organism: Kitasatospora sp. NPDC043949 (assembly GCF_056435365.1). NCBI lineage: Bacteria > Bacillati > Actinomycetota > Actinomycetes > Kitasatosporales > Streptomycetaceae > Kitasatospora > Kitasatospora sp. NPDC043949. The sequence continues at coordinate 39,015 of NZ_JBWKEQ010000018.1, forward strand.
CCGAGTACTTCAAGGGCACCGAGTTCCGCGTCTTCCAGGCCCCGTACGTCGGCGCCGTGGTGATGCCCGGCGGCGCCTCGCAGCCCCGCAAGGCGCTCGACGCCTGGCAGGACTGGGCCAAGGCGCGCGGCGCCCGCGGCCTGGCCTACGTCGTCATCGACGCCGAGACCGGCGAGCTGCGCGGCCCGGTCGCCAAGAACCTGTCCGAGGAGCACCTGGCCGGCCTGGCCGCCGCCGCGGGTGCCAGGAACGGCGACGCGATCTTCTTCGCGGCCGGCAAGCAGCGCCCCTCGCAGGAGCTGCTGGGCGCCGCCCGTCTGGAGATCGGCCGCCGCTGCGAGCTGATCGACGCGTCGCAGTGGGCCTTCCTCTGGGTCGTCGACTTCCCGATGTTCGAGCCGATCGAGGACGACAAGGGCGAGTTCCAGGGCTGGCACGCGGTGCACCACCCGTTCACCGCCCCGACCGCCGAGTCGCTCGCCACCTTCGACACCGACCCGGGCTCGGCCCTGTCCAACGCCTACGACCTGGTCCTCAACGGCTCGGAGCTGGGCGGCGGTTCGATCCGTATCCACCAGCGCGACGTGCAGAAGCGGGCGTTCGACGCGATCGGCCTCTCCGAGGAGGAGGCGGCCTCGCAGTTCGGCTTCCTGCTGGACGCCTTCAACTACGGCCCGCCGCCGCACGGTGGCGTCGCCTTCGGCCTCGACCGCATCGTCACCCTGCTCGGCGGGTACGACACCATCCGCGACGTCATCGCCTTCCCGAAGACGTCCACCGGCGGTGACCCGCTGACCGGCGCCCCGACCCCGATCACCCCGGCCCAGCGCCGGGAGGCCGGCGTGGACGCCAAGCCGAAGCTGCGCGAGGACGCCGCGAAGTCCGAGGCCTGACACCGGATCCGCTAACCTTCAACGGCCCCGGACGGTCCACCCACCGTCCGGGGCCGGTCCACAATGACGTGTGACACAAGGAGGGTTGACTCATGCAGGTGTTCACAAGGGTCGAGTGTCCGGATGACGCCCCGGCGACCAGACGCGTCCACATGGCCGCGTTCCCCGGCCCCGACGAGGCGGACCTGGTCGACGCACTGCGCCGCGATCCGGCCTGGCTGCCCGGGCTGTCGCTGGTCGCGGTCGACGAGACCGGGCTGGTGATCGGGCACGCGCTGCTGACCCGGCTGCGGGTCGGCGAGGACGGCGCGGGCCTCGCGCTCGCGCCGGTCGCCGTCGCGCCCGAGTGGCAGCGCAAGGGCGTCGGCGAACTCGTCGTCCGGGCCGCGCTGTCGGCGGCCGAGGAGGCGGGGGAGAAGCTCGTGGTCGTCCTCGGCGACCCGGAGTACTACGGGCGGTTCGGCTTCAGCGCGGCCGGTCGGCACGAGGTCAGCGGGCCGTTCGAGGTGCCGGACGCCTACTTCCAGGCGCTGCCGCTGCCCGGGTACGACGGCGCTCCGCGCGGGCTCTGCCGCTACCCCGAGGCCTTCGTGGCGGTGTAGACCGTCAGGTCGGCTCCACCGACCGCGTTCCCACCCGGGGCTCCGTCCCACCCGACGATCCCAGCCGGCCGAAGGGGACCGTGACCCGGCAGCTGCGCACGAACGCGGCCATCGCCGGCGTGAGTTCGCGGTCCTTCGGCCAGTACAGCCCGACCAGGCTCGGGCTGAGCCCCCGCACCGGCCGGTACGCGACGTCATCCCGTACGGCCAGCCGGCTCATCGTCTCCGGTGCGAAGCCGACGCCCTGACCGCACACCACCGCGGCCAGCCACTCGTCGGTGTTGTGCGCCACCGCGCCGATCCGCACCGGACGCCCGCCCCGCTCCCGGCCCGCCAGCCAGTACTCGCGCCAGTGCCCGGCCTCGTGCGGTATCGCCACGAACGGCTCGTCCAGCAGGTCCTCGACGGACAGCTCGGCCCGGTCCGCCAGCCGGTGCCCGGTCGGCAGCGCCACGACCCGCGCCTCCTCGCCGAGCACGGCGACGTTGTAGTGCTCGACCAGCCACGCCGGGCCGTGCCAGAGCGTCAGGTCGATCTCGCCGGTGGCCAGGCCCGAGGTCGGGTCGAACCAGTTGTTCTGCCGCAGCTCCACCTGCCAGCCGGGCATCCGCCGGGCGAAGTCGGCGACGGTGCTGCGGGTCATCAGGTTGATGATGCCGCCCTCGAACCCCACGCGCAGCACCGAGCCCTGCTCGGCGGCGGCCGCCCGGGTGGCACGCAGCGCGTCCTCCCAGCCGGCCAGCATCGCCCCGGCGTAGTCCGCCAGCGCCCGCCCGGCCGGGGTGGGCGCCATGCCGCGCCGCGAGCGCTCGAACAGCGCGACCCCGAGCAGCGATTCCAGCTGGCGGATCTGCTTGGTGAGCGTCGGCTGGGAGACGAACAGCCGGGCCGCGGCGGCGGTCAGCTGACCCTCCTCGCAGACCGCGGCGAAGCTGCGCAGCAGGCGGGTGTCGACATCCATGCCCCAAGGTTATGGAACCGGATATTGGACCCGTCCGGCAGGTGTGGGTCAAGGTTGGTCGTTCGGCGTTCACGCCGACCGGACGGGGGAGCGGGGGGGGGGGGGGGGGGGGGGGGGGGGGGGGGGGGGCGCCCCCCCCCCCCCCCCCACCCGTCCGCCGACCTGCGGGGGCGGCCTCCAGCGCCTACGGTGAGTGCTCATCAGCAGCAGCCGGACGGAGGACCCCAGGTGGCCGAGGAGCAGCGGACCGCGAAGCCGGAACGACTCGCGAGGAAGCCGTACGAGCGGGAACTGCTGCGGCTCCAGCAGGAACTGGTGAAGCTCCAGGAGTGGGTGCGGGTCGAGGGCGCCCGGCTGGTGGTGGTCTTCGAGGGGCGCGACGCCGCCGGCAAGGGCGGCGCGATCAAGCGGGTGACGGAGTACCTGAACCCGCGCATCGCCCGGGTCGCGGCGCTGCCGACCCCGACCGAGCGGCAGAAGACCCAGTGGTACTTCCAGCGGTACGTCGAGCAGCTGCCGGCCGCGGGGGAGATCGTGCTGTTCGACCGCAGCTGGTACAACCGGGCCGGCGTCGAGCGGGTCATGGGCTTCTGCACGGACGAGCAGTACTGGCAGTTCCTGCACCAGTGCCCGACCTTCGAGCGGATGCTGATCGAGGAGGGCGTCCTGCTGCGCAAGTACTGGTTCTCGGTGAGCGACACCGAGCAGGAACGGCGCTTCCGGGACCGGCTGGAGGATCCGATGAAGCGTTGGAAGCTCTCCCCGATGGACGTCGAGTCGATCACCCGTTGGGAGGACTACTCGCGGGCCAAGGACGAGATGTTCGTCTACACCGACACCCCGGACTCGCCCTGGCACGTGGTGGAGAGCGACGACAAGCGGCGGGCCCGGATCAACATGATCGCCCACCTGCTCTCCACCGTGCCGTACCGCGAGATCACCGCCCCGCAGATCGACCTGCCGCCCCGCCCGGCCCCGCGCGGCTACCAGCGGCCCCCGCGCGACCTGCAGAAGTACGTCCCGGACCACGCGGCCCGCCTCGATCGGCGGGCGGCCCGGGCGCGATGAGGCCGGCTCGCTCCGGCGGGTGTGTCGGCGGCCTCGCATAGGCTTTCGGTGTGGACGAACCGGACCTCTTCACCGCCGCCGCCGAGGAACGCCAGAGCAGGGAGCCCGGCCGGGCGCCGCTGGCCGTACGGATGCGTCCGCGCACCCTGGACGAGGTGGCCGGGCAGCGGCAGCTGCTGAAGCCCGGGTCGCCGCTGCGGCGGCTGGTCTCGGGCTCGCGCGGGCCGGCGGCGACCAGCTCGGTGATCCTCTGGGGCCCGCCCGGCACCGGCAAGACCACCCTCGCGCACGTGATCAGCCAGGCCGTGGAGGGCCGCTTCGTCGAGCTGTCCGCGATCACCGCCGGGGTCAAGGAGGTCCGGGCGGTGATCGACGGCGCCCGGCGAGCGGTCGGCATGTCCGGCCGGGAGACGGTGCTGTTCCTGGACGAGATCCACCGCTTCTCCAAGGCCCAGCAGGACTCGCTGCTGCCGGCCGTGGAGAACCGCTGGGTCACCCTGATCGCGGCGACCACGGAGAACCCGTACTTCTCGGTGATCTCCCCGCTGCTGTCCCGCTCGCTGCTGCTCACCCTGGAGTCGCTGACCGACGAGGACGTCCGCGCCCTGCTGCGCCGCGCGGTGGCCGACGAACGCGGCCTGGGGGGCGCGTTGGACCTGACGGCGGAGGCCGAGGACCACCTGGTGCGCCTCGCCGGCGGTGACGCCCGGCGGGCGCTCACCACGCTGGAGGCCGCGGCCGGGGCGGCGCTGGAGAAGGGCGAGGCGAGCATCACGCTGGCCACCACGGAGACGGCCGTCAACCAGGCGGCGGTGCGCTACGACAAGGACGGCGACCAGCACTACGACGTGGCGAGCGCGCTGATCAAGTCGATCCGGGGCAGCGACGTGGACGCCACCCTGCACTACCTGGCCCGGATGATCGAGGCGGGGGAGGACCCGCGGTTCATCGCCCGCCGGCTGATGATCTCGGCCAGCGAGGACGTCGGCCTGGCCGACCCGACGGCGCTCCAGACGGCGGTCGCGGCGGCCCAGGCGGTGGCCCTGATCGGCTTCCCGGAGGCGCGGATCATCCTCTCCCAGGCGGCGATCGCGCTGGCCCTGGCGCCCAAGTCCAACGCGGCCTACCTGGCGATCGACGCGGCGCTGGCGGACGTCCGGCAGGGGCTCGCGGGCGCGGTGCCGCCGCACCTGCGGGACGCGCACTACGGCGGCGCGGGCAAGCTCGGCCACGGCCGGGGCTACCAGTACCCGCACGACCTGCCGGAGGGCATCGCGGCCCAGCAGTACGCGCCGGACGCGGTGCACGGCAAGGACTACTACCAGCCGACCCGGCGCGGCGGCGAGGCCCGCTACGCGGACGTCGTGGAGTGGACGCGGGGCCGGCTCAGGGGCGAGTGAGAAGGGGCGGTCGAGCACCCGGTACAATCGGTCGGAGTGCCACGTCCCGGGACGGCGGCGGGGGAGACCCCACCGACCGGCCACACCAGCGGGGCATCGGCCGTAGGCCTCCTCCGGGAGGCCCGCACCAGGAGCGTCGCGCACCGTTTCGGTGTCGCGGACGGCCCGGGTTTCCGGGCTGTTCCGTGTGACCAGCACTTTTGTGCCCGGCTCCGGAGAGCGGCTGACCGCATCGCCTCGGCGATGGGTTGTCTCCGGGTCGCGAGATGCGACCTCCGTCAACACCTGGTGAAGCCGTATTCGTAAGCAAGGAAGGTTTGGTTCATGGCGAACCAGAAGCGTCCCAAGGTCAAGATCGCGCGTGCGCTCGGCGTGCCGCTGACCCCGAAGTCCGTCAAGTACTTCGAGGCCCGCCCGTACCCGCCCGGCCAGCACGGCCGTGGTCGCAAGCAGAACTCGGACTACAAGGTCCGTCTGCTCGAGAAGCAGCGTCTGCGCGCCCAGTACGACCTGAGCGAGAAGCAGATGGCGCGCGCGTTCGACCGCGCGAAGAAGGCCGAGGGCAAGACCGGTGAGGCGCTCGTCGCCGAGCTGGAGACCCGTCTGGACTCGCTGGTGCTGCGTTCGGGCATTGCCCGCACCATCTACCAGGCCCGCCAGATGGTCGTCCACGGCCACATCGAGGTCAACGGTGGCAAGGTCAACAAGCCGTCGTACCAGATGAAGCCGGGCTTCGTGGTGACCGTCCGCGAGCGCAGCAAGGAGAAGGTCCCGTTCCAGGTCGCCCGTGAGGGTGGCTACGCGGGCGAGGGCCAGACCCCGAAGTACCTCGAGGTCAACCTGAAGGCCCTGGCCTTCCGCCTGGACCGTGCGCCGCAGCGCAAGGAGGTCCCGGTGATCTGTGACGAGCAGCTGGTGGTCGAGTACTACTCGCGCTGACCCGCGGCGGTTCCGCATCTGCGGTACCTCAGCGAGCCCCCGTCGCCTTTCGAGGCGGCGGGGGCTCGCCCCTTTTCCGGTGGCAGCTCCTGGTGCCGGCCGGACAGGACCTAGCGGTTCTCGCCGGTCATCGCCGCGGCCAGCCGCAGGTGCGGGCGGGCCTCCTCGGCGCGGCCCTGGCGCTCCAGGGTGCGGCCGAGCATCAGCCGGGCGTAGTCCTCGGCCGGGTCGGTGTCCAGGATCCGGAGCAACTCGGCTTCGGCGCGCCCGAGTTGGGCGGAGTGGTAGTAGCTGCGGGCCAGCAGCAGCCGGACCGAGAGGTTGGCCGGTTCCTCGGCCAGCACGCCCTCCAGCATGCGGGCGGCGTCGGCGTAGGCCTTGGACTCGAAGTGGAACGTCGCGAGGCGGTACTCGTCGGCGGCGGTGGTCACGGCCACGGGGTGCTCCTTCCGGGTGGTTCCTTGCCTCCTCAAGCAATCGGCAAGTTTCAGCTATTCCTGGCCGGTGCGGGCGTCGGTGCGGACGGCACCGAGCAGGGCCCGGACCCGGGCTCCGGGCCGCCCGCCGGCCCGCTGCCGCCCAGCGCCCGGGAGACCGCCGCGTCCAGGTCGAGCCGGGCCCCGGCCTGGTAGCACCGCTCGTACTCCTGCGCGGTCAGCCCCGCCCGGGCCCGCTCCGCGCACTCCTGGTGCGGGCCGAAGAAGGACCGCGAGCCCAGGAAGGGCAGGCCGACCGCGCCCCAGATCCGGTGCGCGGCGCCCTGCAGCACCCGGGCCCCGCCCAGGTCGCCCGGCGCGCCCGGCTCGGTCTCCAGCAGCGCCAGCAGGTCGATCGCCAGCGCGATGCCCAGCAGGTCGTGGAACAGGTGGTTCAGCCGCAGGCCCTCCCGGGCCAGGGCGCGGGCCGCCCGGACTGCGCCGTCCATCCAGTGCGCGTACGCCATCGCGTACAGCACGTACGCGTACGCCCACTGCTCGCCGTGCTCCTCGCACAGCTCGCGGGCCTGGCCGAACCAGAGCTCCCCGCTCTCCGGATCCCCCTGGAAGAGGTACGCGAGGCCCAGCTCGACCATGGCCAGCACGACGTTGCTGTTGAGCTCGCCGATCGTCCGGTAGTGCCAGAGCGCCTCCTCGAACAGCTCGGCGGCGCGGTCCGGCTCGTCGCCGATCAGGGCCGCGCTGCCCTGCCGGTGGACGGCGTAGGCCAGCGCCCGGTCGTCGCCGGTGTCCAGGGCCTGGCGGCGGCACTCCTCCAGTGCCGGGCGGGCCGTCTCCAGGTCGCCTTGCAGGGTGGCCAGATGGCCGGTCACCCAGAGGGCCTTGGCGCGGGCCTCGGTCGGCTCGCGGTCCAGGGCGAGCGCGCGGTCCAGCCAGTGCCGCCCCTCGCCGAGGTGGCCGCAGCCGACCCAGTAGAACCACAGCGTGCCCGCCAGCAGCAGGGCGATCTGCTCCTCGCCGGGCTCGGCGAGGCAGAACTCCAGCGCCGCGCGGAGGTTGGGGTGGGCGAGTTCGGTGCGCTCGGCGGTCTCGGCCTGCCGGGGCCCGAACCACTCGACCTCGCCCCAGGTGGCCACGCCCAGGTACCAGTCGCGGTGGCGGCGCAGCAGCCGCTGCTCCTGGCCGGCGGCCCGCAGCCACTGGCCGCCGTAGTCGCGCAGGGTGTCCAGCAGCCGGAAGCGGACGCCGAAGGCGCTGTCCTCGCCCAGCACCACGGACTTGCCGACCAGTTCGTCGAGCAGGTCGAGCACGTCCTCGGCCTCCAGGCCGTCACCGGCGCAGACGTACTCGGCGGCCTCCAGGTCGAAACTGCCGGCGAAGACCGACAGGCGGGCCCAGAGTAAACGTTCCTGCACGGTGCAGAGCTCATGGCTCCAACCGATCGTGGTGCGCAGCGCCCGGTGCCGCGGCAGGGCCGTCCGGGAGCCGCCGGTGAGCAGCCGGAACCGGTCGTCCAGCCGGGCGGTGATCTGCTCCACCGACAGCGCGCGCAGCCGCCCGGCCGCCAGCTCCACCGCCAGCGGGAGGCCGTCCAGACGGCGGCAGAGCAGGCTCACCGCCTCGGCGTCGGCCTCGGTCAGCGCGAAGGAGGGCAGCACCGCCCGGGCCCGCTCGGCGAACAGCCGCACCGCGTCCGGCAGTCCGCCCGGATCGCTCGGACCGCCCGGATCGCTCGGCCGCGGGTCGACCGGCAGCGGGGCCAGGGTGAGCAGGTGCTCGCCCGAGGCCCGCAGCGCGGCGCGGCTGGTGGTCAGCACCCGGAGGCCGGGCAGCGCCCGCAGCAGCGCGTCCGCCAGTTCGGCGCAGGCCTGCACCAGGTGTTCGCAGCCGTCCAGCACCAGCAGCGTGCACCGGCCGGACAGCCGCTCGGTGAGCAGGTCGAGCGGCGGGCGGGCGGTGCCGTCGGTCAGCCGCAGCGCCTCCAGCACCGCGCGGCCGAGCAGCAGCGGGTCCTGCACCGGGGCCAGCTCGACCAGCCAGGTGCCGTCCGGGAAGGCGCCGGCCGCCCGGGCGGCGGCGCGCAGGGCCAGTCGGCTCTTGCCCACCCCGCCCGGCCCGGTCACCGTCACCAGCCGGGCGCCGGCCAGCAGGCCCGCCAGCTCGGCCAGCTCCCGCTGCCGCCCGACGAAGCCCGTCACCTCGGCCGGCAGCCGACCGGGCTCCGGCTCGCGCGGCCGCGCCGCGGGTTCCCCGGACTGTGCTCTCCAGTCGCCGGCCAAGCGCTGCTCCCCGTGTTCCTGGCCCGGACCGTCGGGGCCCGGACGTTCGTCGGGCCGTACGGGCGACGGCCCGCCTGGCAGAACGAGGTGACCGGCCGGTAGGTTACGCGCGCGGTTCGCACATCCGACCGGTTCGGCCGGGGGCCGACGCGACGGCGGACCCCGGGGCCCGGCGACAACCCGGTCCGGAAACCGGGCGTGGGCGCGATAGGGTTCCGTTTGGAGAACAGCAAGGCGAGGGAGCGCGCAAAGGTGTCCGTGGGAGAGCTGGCCGGGTTGCTCGTCGCCGTGTTCTGGGCGGTCCTGGTCACCCTGCTCGCCGTGGTGCTGGTCCGCCTCTCGCGAGTGCTGAAGGAGGCCACTGTCCTCGTCTCCGCCGTCACCGAGCAGGCCGTCCCGCTGCTGAGCGACGCGGGCGCCGCCGTGCGCAGTGCCAACCAGCAGCTGGAGCGGGTGGACGAGATCACCGCCAACGTGCAGGACGCCGCCGCCAACGCCAACGCGCTCTCCTCCACCGTCGCCGCCACCCTGGGCGGGCCGCTGGTGAAGGTCGCGGCCTTCAGTTACGGCGTCCGCAAGGCCGTCGCCAAGCAGCAGGGCGGCCAGCCGTCCGTGCCGTCGCAGAGCGGCGAGCGCGAGGAGCTGGCCCGGCTGATCCGGGCCGAGGTGCGCGCCGCGACCGCGCCCAGGAACGGCCTGTTCTCCCGGGTCCGGCGCGCGGTGAGGGGCTGACGGCATGGTGCGACGCGTCTTCTGGATGGCGGTCGGCGCCGGTGCGACCGTGTGGGCCATGAACAAGGCCAACGAGGCCGTGCACCGGCTCACCCCGGACAGCCTCTCCGGCACCGCCACGCGCGGTGCGCTGCACCTGGGCGACCTGGCCAAGCAGTTCGCCCAGGACGTGCGGGCCGGCATGGCCGAGCGCGAGGAGCAGCTGAAGGACGACCTCGGACTGCACGGCACCGCCGTCGTCGAGCCCGGGAGCACCCGCCGGGTCCTGCGCGGCGAGCCGCAGTACCGAGCTATCTCGGCGGCGCCCGGCAGCCCGGCCGCCGCCCTGCCCCCGTCCGGCCCCCGCCCCGTATCCCGTGGGGCCCGCACCACCACCCGAGCCATTGAAGAAACGCCCCGCCGCGCCCTGCCGCAGCGGGGCGGCACCCCGAACCGGAAGGACCAATAATGGAGTCGGCTGAGATCCGCCGCCGCTGGCTGCGCTTCTTCGAGGAGCGCGGCCACACCGTCGTTCCGTCGGCGTCCCTGGTCGCCGACGACCCCACCCTGCTGCTGGTCAACGCCGGCATGGTGCCGTTCAAGCCCTACTTCCTGGGCGAGGTCAAGCCGCAGTTCTCGCGCGCCACCAGCGTCCAGAAGTGCGTGCGCACCCTGGACATCGAGGAGGTCGGGAAGACCACCCGGCACGGCTCCTTCTTCCAGATGTGCGGCAACTTCTCCTTCGGCGACTACTTCAAGGAAGGCGCCATCAAGTTCGCGTGGGAGCTGCTCACCAGCTCCGTCGCGGACGGTGGCTACGGCCTGGAGAAGGAGAAGCTCTGGATCACCGTCTACCAGGACGACGACGAGGCCGAGCTGATCTGGCGTGACGTCATCGGCGTCCCGTCCGAGCGCATCCAGCGCCTCGGCATGAAGGACAACTTCTGGTCGATGGGCGTCCCCGGCCCCTGCGGCCCGTGCTCGGAGATCAACTACGACCGCGGCCCCGCGTACGGCGAGGAGGGCGGCCCGGCCGTCAACGGCGAGCGCTACCTGGAGATCTGGAACCTGGTCTTCATGCAGTACGAGCGCGGCCACGGCGACGGCAAGGACGGCTTCGAGATCCTCGGCGACCTGCCGAGCAAGAACATCGACACCGGCCTCGGCCTGGAGCGCCTCGCCGCCATCCTCCAGGGCGTCGACAACCTCTTCGAGATCGACACCAGTCGGATGATCCTCGACCGCGCCGCCGAGCTCACCGGCCACACCTACGGCGCCGACCACAAGTCGGACGTCTCGCTGCGCGTGGTCACCGACCACATCCGCACCGCGCTGATGCTGATCGGCGACGGCGTCACCCCCGGCAACGAGGGCCGCGGCTACGTGCTGCGCCGCATCCTGCGCCGCGCCATCCGCAACATGCGCCTGCTGGGCGCCACCGGCGTGGTGGCCAAGGACCTCACCGACATCGCCATCAAGGCGATGGCTCCGCAGTACCCGGAGCTGGAGAGCGACCGCAAGCGCATCGAGACGGTCGTCGTCGGCGAGGAGGCGGCCTTCCTGCAGACCCTCAAGGCCGGCACCAGCCTGCTGGACGCCGCGGTCACCGAGACCAAGCAGGCCGGCGGCGCGGTCCTCTCCGGGGACCAGGCCTTCAAGCTGCACGACACCTACGGCTTCCCGATCGACCTCACCCTGGAGATGGCCGAGGAGCAGGGCCTCCAGGTGGACGAGGCCGGCTTCCGCCGTCTGATGCAGGAGCAGCGCAACCGCGCCAAGGCGGACGCCAAGGCCAAGAAGATGGGCCACGCCGACGTCGCCGCGTACCGCGAGGTCGCCGACAAGTCCGGCGCGAGCGTCTTCACCGGCTACAACCTCACCGAGGGCGAGGCCAGCGTCGTCGGCCTGCTGGTGGACGGCGTTCCGGCGCCGGCCGCCTCCGAGGGCGACGAGGTCGAGATCATCCTCGACCGCACCCCGTTCTACGCCGAGGGCGGCGGCCAGCTCGCCGACCACGGCCGGATCCGGCTGGAGTCCGGCGCGGTGGTGGAGATCCGCGACGTGCAGCAGCCCGTCCCGGGTGTCATCGTGCACTCCGGCGGGGTGCTGTTCGGCGAGGTCGTGCTCGGCGCCTCGGCGTACGCCACGATCGACACCGAGCGCCGCCGGGCGATCGCCCGCGCCCACTCGGCCACCCACCTGACCCACCAGGCGCTGCGTGACGCGCTCGGCCCGACGGCCGCCCAGGCCGGTTCCGAGAACGCCCCCGGCCGCTTCCGCTTCGACTTCGGCTCGCCCGCCGCCGTCCCGGGCACCGTGCTGGTCGACGTCGAGCAGAAGATCAACGACGTGCTGGGTCGCGAACTCGACGTCACCGCCGAGGTCATGACGATGGATCAGGCCCGCAAGGCCGGCGCCATCGCGATGTTCGGCGAGAAGTACGGCGACGAGGTCCGGGTCGTCACCATCGGTGACTTCTCCAAGGAGCTGTGCGGTGGCACGCACGTCGGCAACACCGCCCAGCTGGGCCTGGTCAAGCTGCTCGGCGAGTCCTCGATCGGCTCCGGCGTGCGTCGCGTCGAGGCGCTGGTCGGCGTCGACGCGTACAAGTTCCTGGCCCGCGAGCACACCGTGGTCTCCCAGCTGACCGAGCTGGTCAAGGGGCGCCCGGAGGAGCTGCCGGAGAAGATCTCGGGCATGCTCGCCAAGCTCAAGGACGCCGAGAAGGAGATCGAGCGCTTCCGCGCCGAGAAGGTGCTGGCCGCCGCGGCGGGTCTGGCCGACTCGGCCGAGGACGTGCACGGCATCTCGGTGGTCGCCGCGCAGGTCGCCGACGGCGTGGGCGCGGACGAGCTGCGCAAGCTGGTGCTGGACGTGCGAGGCCGCCTCGGCTCGCGCCCGGCCGTGGTCGCCGCCTTCACCGTGGCGAACGACCGCCCGCTGACCGTGATCGCCACCAACGAGGACGCCCGCGCCCGCGGCATCAAGGCCGGCGAGCTGGTCCGGGTCGCCGCCAAGACCCTCGGCGGCGGCGGTGGCGGCAAGGACGACGTCGCCCAGGGCGGCGGCTCCAACCCGGCCGCGGTCGGCGAGGCCGTCGCCGCGGTGCGCGGCCTGGTCGCGGAGCGCGCCAGCTGATGGTCGAGGAGCCTCAGGTGGAGCGGCCCTTCCGACGGGGGCGGCGGATCGCCGTCGACGTCGGTGACGCCCGGATCGGGGTCGCGTCCTGCGACCCCGACGGGGTGCTCGCCACGCCCGTGGAGACCGTTCCGGCCGGGGTGAAGTCGCAGGCCAGGATCGCCGCCATCGTCGAGGAGTACGACGCGGTGGAGGTGATCGTCGGGCTGCCCCGCTCGCTGAGCGGCAAGGAGGGCCCGGCGGCGGAGAAGGTCCGCGCCTACGCGACGCGGCTGGCCAACCGGCTGTACCCGGTGCCGGTCCGGCTGGTCGACGAGCGGATGTCGACCGTCACCGCCACCCACGGGCTGCGCGCCTCGGGCGTCAAGGCGAAGAAGGGCCGCTCGGTGGTCGACCAGGCCGCCGCGGTGGTGATCCTGCAGACCGCCCTTGAGTCCGAACGGGTGAGCGGGAACCCGCCTGGTGAGAGCGTCGAGGCGGTCGGCTGACCGGCCTGATCTAACGTCCCGTCGAGGGGTCCGTGCGGACGCGTCCGCACGGACCCCTTCGAACGTTTCGGCACTGCCGAGGGGACGCGAGCCATGACCGACCAGGACTTCCATCCGGGGCTCACGCCCGGGCACCTGGGTGCGCCGGTGCTGGAGCCGGAGGGCCGGCCGCCGGGCGCGCCCCGCATGCGCCCCGATGCACCCGATCCGCACCGACGGCGTAACGGACTGGCCTGCGCGCTCACCGCGCTCGCCCTGGTCGCGGTGTTCGGCGGGGCGGGCCTCGCCGGGTACACCTGGTTCCAGGGACAGCGCACACCCCCGGCCGCCGCCGACTACGCGGGGCAGGGCACCGGCAGCGTCCAGGTCTCGGTGCCGGAGGGCGCGGGCCTGTCCCAGATCGCGTCCGCCCTGGTCCGCAACGGGGTGGTGGCCAGCTCGCTCGCCTTCACCCGGGCGGCCAAGGGCAGCGCCGCGGCTGCCGGGCGGATCCAGCCCGGCACCTACACCCTGAAGCAGCGGATGTCGGCCGCGGCCGCGCTGACCGTGCTGATCGACCCGGCCAACGCCAACGGCCTGACCATCCCCGAGGGCTGGCGCGGCTACCAGATCTACGTGGCCATCGACCACAAGCTGCGCCTGCCGGAGGGCACCACCCAGCGCACCGCCCAGGAGCAGGGCGCCGAACTGGGTCTGCCGGACTTCGCCAAGGGCAGCCCCGAGGGCTACCTCTTCCCCGCGACGTACAGCGTCACCGACGGGACCACCGCGATCGACCTGCTGAAACAGATGGTGGAGCGGGCCGGCAAGGAGTTCAGCCGGGACGACGCGAACGTCGTCGCGCAGAACCTCGGGCAGAGCCTGTACGGGCTGGTCACCGTGGCCAGCATGGTCCAGGGCGAGGCCGACAACAACGAGGACATGGGCAAGGTGGCGCGGGTCATCTACAACCGGCTCGCCAAGGGCATGCCGCTGCAGCTCGACTCCACGATCAACTACGCGCTCGGCCGGTCGACCCTGAACACCACCGTCACCGACACCCGGCTGGACTCCCCGTACAACACCTACCTGCACCCCGGGCTGCCGCCCACGCCGATCTCCAACCCGGGGCGGCAGGCGATCATGGCGGCGCTGGACCCGGCGCAGGGGGACTGGCTCTACTTCGTCACCGTGAAACCGGGGGACACCCGCTTCACCGACAGCTTCGACGTGCAGCAGCGCAACGTCGCCGAGTTCAACGCCAACCGGGCGTCGGCGAAGCCGAGTGCCTCGGCCCTGCCGTCGGCTTCGGCCGGCGCGTCCGCCCCCGCCTCCGGGCCGCCGGCGCCGGCGCCCGAGCCGAGCACGGGCGGGTGAGGTCGGACACTGACGGCACGTCCGCCCTGCCGGGGGCACGTGTGCGGTACGGTAACGTCTCCTCCCAGGCGCTGCGCTAGCACGCCGGTTCGAGAATCAGCCGGGACCGCGTCCCGGACGGCCGGTCCGATCCTCCGGCCGTCTTCGTCGGTTAAGGGGATCAATGACCGATCTGGGTCGGGGCTACGGCCCCCAGGGCTCTGAGCCGTGGCACCCCGGTGACCCCGGGTACGGCGGCCAGCAGCCGGTCCCCGGCCAGCAGGACGGCCAGTGGCAGCAGTATCCCCAGCAGGGCGAGCCGGTCCAGCAGTATCCCCAGCAGCAGGGCGAGCCGGTCCAGCAGCCGTACGGAGACATGCAGCAGCAGGGGTATCCGCAGCAGCAGATGCAGCAGATGCCGCAGCAGGGGTACCCGCAGGGGTATCAGCAGCAGGGGTTCCCGGGCGGACAGCAGCAGTACCCGCAGCAGCAGGTGCCCCAGCAGCAGATGCAGCAGCAGGGCTACCCGCAGCAGGGGTACCCGCAGCAACAGCAGCAGATGCCGCAGCAGGGGTACCCGCAGGGGTATCAGCAGCAGGGGTTCCCGGACGGTCAGCAGCAGCCGGGTATGGCGCAGCAACCGGGCATGGCGCAGCAGCAGGGGATGGCCCCGCAGCAGCCCCAACAGCTTCAGCAGCCCGGTGCGCAGCAGCAGCCGGGCATCCCGCAGCAGGGCGCGCAGCCCGGGCGGCGGCGTCGCGCGGCGCCGGAGCCCGAGCCGGTCGCGCCCGTCAGCGGCCCCGGCCCGGACGGCATCGACTGGGAGGCCGAGGCCGCCGCGCTGGAGGCCGGCGCCGACCCGGTCGGCGGGCACGCGCCCGAGACCGACGAGTGGGACGGCCACCCGGACGGCTTCCAGGAGGACGGCCACCACGAGGACGCCGAGCACCGCGACGAGGACGGCCACGCCGAGCAGGATGGCTTCCTCGGCGAGGAGGACTCCTCCCGCGACGCGCAGAAGAAGCGCAAGGAGAAGGGCAAGAAGTCCGGCCGCCGCAACGGCGGGGCCTGCTTGCTGGTCGCGCTGGTGCTGGTCGGCGCCCTGGGCGGGGCCGGCTGGTGGGGCTACGGCTTCTACCAGGACCACTTCGGCCCGCCGCCGGACTTCACGGGCGAGGGCGGCAGCCCCGTCCAGGTCGAGGTCAAGTCGGGTGCGGTCGGCGGTCAGATCGGCCTGGCGCTGAAGAACGCCGGCGTGGTCAAGAGCGTCGACGCCTTCGGCAAGGTCTGTTCCGCCGAGCCGAAGTGCACGACCATCCAGCCGGGCTTCTACTCGCTGAAGAAGGAGCTGCCGGCCGCCACCGCGCTGAGCGAGCTGCTCAACGGGGCCGGCGGTGCGGCGCTGGTCATCCCCGAGGGCAAGACCGCCGCGGACATCTACACCCTGATCGACGGGAAGCTGAAGCTGCCGCAGGGCACCACGGCGGGTGTCGCCAAGGCCCAGGTCGGCAGCCTCGGCCTGCCGGCGTACGCGAACGGCAACGTCGAGGGCTTCCTCTGGCCGACCCGGTACAACATCGCCGACGGCATGAAGCCCGAGGACCTGCTCAAGCAGATGGTGAAGAACGCCACCGACAAGTACGCGACGCTGGACGCCGACGCGTCCAAGGCGGGCCTCAAGAACGCGTACGAGGTGGTCATCGAGGCGAGCATCCTGCAGCGCGAGGGCAACAACGTCGAGGACTTCGGCAAGATGGCCAGGACCATCCAGAACCGGCTGGCGAGCGATGCCGTGCGCCACACGCTCGGCATGGACACCACGCTGCAGTACTCGCTGGGCCGCAAGGACCTGGACAAGAAGGACATCAACGACGGGTCCAACAAGTACAACACCTACATCAACCCGGGTCTGCCGCCGACGCCGATCTCCAACCCCGGCGACGACGCGCTCAAGGCGGTGCTCAACCCGGCGGACGGCAAGTGGCTGTACTTCATCGCGATGTCCCCGATCAAGACCCTCTTCGCCGAGACGGACAAGGAGCACGCGGCCAACGTCGAGGCGTACTGCCGGGCGGCGGGCCAGGGCTTCGACAAGGTCGGCCTCCACTGCACCACCAAGTAGCCGCCACCGCACCGCCGTTCACGGAGGAGCAACGTTGACCAGCAAGCACCGGGCCGCCGTCCTCGGCTCGCCGATCGCCCACTCGCTCTCGCCGGACCTGCACCGGGCCGCCTTCGCGGCGCTCGGGCTGGACGGCTGGCGCTACGACCGCTTCGAGGTCGACGAGGCCGGCCTGCCCGGCTTCCTCACCGGGCTGGACGAGGCCGAGTGGGCCGGGTTGTCGCTGACCATGCCGCTGAAGCGGGCGATCATCCCGCTGCTGGACGAGGTCAGCGCGACGGCCCGCGCGGTGGACGCGGTGAACACCGTGGTGTTCACCGCCGACGGGCGGCGCACCGGGGACAACACCGACGTCCCCGGGCTGGTGAACGCGCTGCGCGAGCGGGGCATCACCGAGGTGCCGGCCGCGGCCGTGCTGGGTGCCGGGGCCACCGCCTCCTCGGCGCTGGCGGCGCTGGCCCAGGTCTGCACCGGCGAGGTGACCGTCTACGTGCGCAGCGCGGAGCGGGCCCGGGAGATGGCCGAGCTGGGCGAGCGGCTGGGCGTCGCCGTGCGCACCGCCGACTGGGAGCGCGGCGCGGAGGCGCTGGCGCGGCCGCTGACCGTCTCGACCACGCCGGTCGGTGCGACCGACGCCTTCGCCGGGGCACTGCCCGCCGCGCCGGGGGCGCTGTTCGACGTGCTGTACCACCCGTGGCCGACGGCGCTGGCCGAGGCCTGCGCCGCGCGCGGGGCGACCGTCCTGGGCGGGCTGGACCTGCTGGTGCACCAGGCGGTGCTGCAGAGCGAGGCCTTCACCGGGCGGGCGCCGGGGCCGCTGGCGGCGATGCGCGAGGCGGGCGAGAAGGCCCTCGCCGGGCGCTGAGGCCGGGCCGGTGGCCGGATCGCGCCGACCACCGCCCGGCCGGGTGGCCGGAATCGTGCCGACCACCGTCCCGCCGACTGGCCGGTTGCCGTCCGTCACGCGGACTGGGCCTCCGGGTGCCGCCGGGACGTGAAAGGATTCAGGGGAAAAGGCACGCCCGGGCGGGCCCCGGCAGGTGCCGAGGCCGGTCCGCTGATGAAGGAGCTCCGTTGGGTACGTTGCGCTGGCTGACGGCGGGGGAGTCGCACGGCCCCGCACTCGTCGCGACGCTGGAAGGCCTGCCCGCCGGTGTACCGGTCACCACCGCGGTGGTGGCCGACGCGCTGGCGCGCCGCCGGCTCGGTTACGGTCGCGGCGCACGGATGAAGTTCGAGCAGGACGAGGTGACGTTCCTCGGCGGCGTCCGGCACGGCGAGACCATGGGCAGCCCGGTGGCGGTCATGGTCGGTAACACCGAGTGGCCGAAGTGGGAGCAGGTCATGTCGGCCGACCCGGTCGACCCCGAGGTGCTGGCCGGTCTGGCCCGCAACGAGGCGCTCACCCGCCCCCGCCCCGGCCACGCCGACCTGGCCGGCATGCAGAAGTACTCGATCGACGAGGCCCGTCCGATCCTGGAGCGCGCCAGCGCCCGTGAGACGGCCGCCCGGGTCGCGCTCGGTGCCGTCGCCCGCGCGTACCTGAAGGAGACCTGCGGGATCGAGATCGTCAGCCACGTGGTCGAGCTGGCCGCCGCCAAGGCCCCGGCCGGTGTGCTGCCGCTGCCCTCGGACGAGGCGCGGCTGGACGCCGACCCGGTCCGCTGCCTGGACGCCGACGCCTCGAAGGCGATGGTCGCCGAGATCGACCAGGCCCACAAGGACGGCGACACCCTCGGCGGCGTGGTCGAGGTGCTCGCGTACGGCGTGCCGGTGGGTCTGGGCTCGCACGTGCACTGGGACCGCCGGCTGGACGCCCGGCTGGCCGCCGCGCTGATGGGCATCCAGGCGATCAAGGGCGTCGAGGTCGGCGACGGCTTCGAGCTGGCCCGGGTGCCCGGCTCGCAGGCGCACGACGAGATCGTCCCGACCCCCGAGGGCGTCAAGCGCACATCCGGCCGCTCCGGCGGCACCGAGGGCGGCCTGACCACGGGCGAGGTGCTGCGGGTGCGTGCCGCCATGAAGCCGATCGCCACCGTGCCGCGGGCGTTGCAGACCCTGGACGTGCGCACCGGCGAGCCGGCCAAGGCGCACCACCAGCGCTCGGACGTCTGCGCCGTGCCGGCCGCCGGGATCGTCGCCGAGGCGATGGTCGCGCTGGTGCTGGCCGACGCGGTGAACGAGAAGTTCGGCGGTGACCACGTCTCCGAGACCCGCCGCAACGTGCAGGGCTACCTCGACAACCTGATCATCCGATGACCGTTCCGGTCGTTGTGCTGGTCGGCCCGCCCGGCAGTGGCAAGTCCACCGTCGGGCGGGCCCTGGCCGAGCGCCTGGGCGTCGGCTTCCGGGACACCGACGCCGACATCGAGGCGCTGGCCGGCAAGCCCATCCCGGAGATCTTCATCGACGAGGGCGAGCCGCACTTCCGCGAGCTGGAGGTCCGGGCCGTGCGCACGGGCGCCACGGAGCACGACGGCGTGCTGGCACTCGGCGGCGGCGCGGTGATGGCCGAGGCCACCCGCGCCCTGCTGCGCGAGCTGCCGGTCGTCTTCCTGGAGGTCCCGCTGGCGGACGCGGTCAAGCGGGTCGGCCTGGACGCCCCGCGCCCGCTGCTGGCCATCAACCCGCGGGCCCGCTGGCGCGAGCTGATGGAGGCCCGCCGGCCCCTCTACCTGGAGGTGGCCACCGCCGTCGTCGACACCGCCGGCCGCACCCCCGAGCAGGTCGCGGACGCCGTACTGGAAGCACTGGAGCTGAAGACCCCCCATGACTGACCCCATCGTCAGGATTCACGTCGGCGGCAGCGCCGGCCACGACCCGTACGACGTGCTGATCGGGCACCAGCTGCTCGGCGAGCTGTCGGCGCTGATCAGTCCCCCCAGTCTGGGGACAAGAGGCGCCAAGCGGGTCGCGATCATCCACCCCGAGGCGCTGGCCGCCACCGCCGACGCCATCCGCGAGGACCTGCTCGGCGAGGGCTACGAGGCGATCGCGCTCCAGGTGCCCAACGCCGAGGACGCCAAGAGCGCCGAGGTCGCCGCGTACTGCTGGTCGGTGCTCGGGCAGACCGGCTTCACCCGCAGCGACGTCGTCGTCGGCCTCGGCGGCGGCGCCACCACCGACCTGGCCGGCTTCGTCGCCGCGACCTGGCTGCGCGGCGTCCGCTGGATCTCCATGCCCACCACGTTGCTCGGCATGGTCGACGCGGCCGTCGGCGGCAAGACCGGCATCAACATCGCCGAGGGCAAGAACATGGTCGGCGCCTTCCACCCGCCGGTGGGCGTGCTGGCCGACCTCGACACCCTGGCGACCGTGCCCAAGCACGACTACGTCTCCGGCCTCGCCGAGGTCATCAAGTGCGGCTTCATCGCCGACCCGGCCATCCTCGACCTGATCGAGGCCGACCCGGAGGGCGCCAAGACCCCGGACGGCACGCACACCGTCGAGCTGATCCGCCGCGCCATCCAGGTCAAGGCCGACGTGGTCTCCGGGGACCTCAAGGAGTCCGGCCGGCGCGAGATCCTCAACTACGGCCACACCCTCGGCCACGCCATCGAGCGCAACGAGCGCTACAAGTGGCGGCACGGCGCCGCGATCTCCATCGGCATGGTCTTCGCCGCCGAACTCGGCCGCCTGGCGGGCCGGTTGGACGACGAGACGGCCGACCGGCACCGCACCGTACTGGCCTCCGTCGGCCTGCCGCTGCGCTACCAGGCGGACGCCTGGCCGAAGCTGCTGGACGCCATGAAGATCGACAAGAAGTCGCGCGGCGACCTGATCCGCTTCATCGTCCTGGACGGCCTCGGCAAGACCTCCGTCCTGGAGGGCCCCGACCCGTCCCTGCTGGTCGCCGCCTACGCGGAGGTCTCGGCGTGACCAGGGTCATGGTGCTCAACGGCCCCAACCTCGGGCGGCTCGGCAGCCGCGAGCCGGACGTCTACGGCGCCACCTCCTACGCCGGGCTGGTCGAGCGCTGCACCGCGCTCGGCAAGGAGTTCGGCTTCGAGGTCGAGGTGCACGAGACCAACTCCGAGCAGCAGATGGTGGAGTGGCTGCACGAGGCGGCCGACGGCAAGGTGCCCGTGGTGATCAACCCGGGCGCGTTCACGCACTACTCGTACGCGATGCGGGACGCCGCCTCGCAGCGCACCGCGCCGCTGATCGAGGTGCACATCTCCAACCCGTACGCCCGGGAGACCTTCCGGCACACCTCGGTGATCGCCGCGGTGGCCTCCGGCACCATCGCGGGGTTCGGGCTCGGCTCGTACGAGCTGGCCCTGCGCGCCCTGGCCGAGCAACTCACCACGCGCTGACGCCTGGTCAGCGGCCCGGGGGGGGGGGGGGGGCCCCCCCCGAGCCCCCCGTGTGGCTCCCCCCTCAAAATTTTCGGGGGGGGGAACGGGGCAAAAGCCCCGGGGGGGGGTCGGTCCGCCA
>NZ_JBWKEQ010000018.1:59834-155837 GCF_056435365.1 Kitasatospora sp. NPDC043949
GGGGGGGTTTTGGGTTTGTTGTGTAAGATCTGACCGTGCTCGCCCTTACAAAACACCCCACCACACGCCAACCCCGCCCCCCCCCCCCGGCGCCCCCCCCCCCCCCCCCCCGGGCCGCCGTGTAGTCTCCCCGCTGAGAGGTGTCGGGAGGTGACCGTGACGCAGTACGCCGGGGGTGGGCAGGTCCCGCCGCGTCCCGTCGCTCCGCCGGGGCCGCAGCCGCCGGGGGCCGCCGCGCCGCCGCCGGTGCCGCCCGCTCCGGCTCCTGTTCCCGCCGCCGCGCCGCCGGTTCCGGCCGCTCCGGTGCCGCCCGCTCCTGTTGCCGCGCCCGCCCCGGCCGCACCCGCGCCCGGCGCGCCGGTCCCCGTCGGGTCCACCGGGCACTTCGTGCTGCCCTCCGGCACGCCCGTGCAACTCCCCGCCCACCCGCCGCAGCGGCACGCGCCCACCAGTCCGATCGCCGTCCTGCTGATCGGCCCGGCCGGGGCCGGCAAGACCACCGTCGCCCGGTACTGGGCCGAGCGCCGGCCCAGCCCGACCGCGCACATCAGCCTGGACGACGTCCGCGAGTGGGTGCAGTCCGGCTTCGCCAACCCGCAGTCCGGCTGGAACAACGCCTCCGAGGCGCAGTACCGGCTGGCCCGCCGCACCTGCGGCTTCGCCTGCCGCAACTACCTCGCCAACGGCATCTCCTGCATCATCGACGACGCCGTCTTCCCGGACCGCCCGGCCATCGGCCTCGGCGGCTGGAAGCGGCACATCGGCCCCGGCATGATCCCGGTCGTGCTGCTGCCCAGCCTGGACTCCGTGCTGCACCGCAACGCCCGGCGCGGCGGCACCCGGCGGCTCGGTGACGAGGAGGTGGCGCGGATCCACGGCCGGATGGCCGGCTGGTACAACTCCGGGCTGCCGATCATCGACAACTCGTACCTGGACGTGGCCGGCACCGCCGCCGAGCTGGACCGCGTCATCCTGGCCCGGCTGATGGGCATGCCGGTGCGCTGATCTGCGACGATCCGGCGGTGTCGGTGCCGGCTGCGATGATGTGCGGGTCCTGTCGAACCACCCCGGGGGAGCTGACGCCCGTGCCGGAAGGCCACATCATCCACCGCCTCGCCGCCGAGAACCGGAAGGCCTTCGGCGGCCGCCCGGTCGAGGTGTCCAGCCCGCAGGGCCGGTTCGCCGACGAGGCCAAGGCCATCGACGGGCAGCTGCTCACCGCGGCCGAAGCCGTCGGCAAGCACCTGTTCCTCGGCTTCGAGGAGGGCGCCTGGGTGCACGTCCACCTCGGCCTCTACGGCGGCTTCGCCTTCGGTACCGGGCCCGCGCCCGAGCCGGTCGGCCTGGTCCGGCTGCGGCTGGCCAACGACGACGGCTACGCGGACCTGCGCGGCCCCAACACCTGCGCGCTGGTCACCGGAGCGGAGAAGGCCGCCGTCGCCGCCCGGCTGGGCCCCGACCCGCTGCGCGCCGACGCCGACCCGCAGGCCGCCTGGCGCCGGATATCGGCCAGCCGGACGACCGTCGCCGCGCTGCTGATGGACCAGAAGGTGCTGGCCGGGGTGGGCAACGTCTACCGGGCCGAGGTGCTGTTCCGCCACGGGATCAACCCGCACCGCGCCGGCCGCGACCTCACCCGGGGCGAGTGGGACGCGATCTGGGCCGACCTGGTCGCCCTGATGCACGAGGGCGTCGGCGCGGGCCGGATCGACACCGTCCGCCCCGAGCACACCCCCGAGGCGATGGGCCGCCCGCCGCGCGTCGACGACCACGGCGGCGAGGTGTACGTCTACCGGCGGGCCGCGATGCCCTGCCTGGTCTGTGGCACCGAGGTCCGGACGGAGCAGCACGCCGCGCGCAACCTCTTCTGGTGCCCCGCCTGCCAGGCGGCCTGACCGCGTTCGAGGGTTGCTCCGGCCGGGCCCCGGCGCGTCCTCCGGAGGAGCCGGTCAGACGACGGCCGCGCTGGGCTCGTGGTGTTCGGCGGCGGCGCACGCGTCGAGGAGGGGGCGCAGGGCCTCGTCCACGAGCCGGTAGCGCACGATCCGCCCGTCCTTGTCCCCGGTGACCACGCCCGCGGTGCGGAGCAGCCGCAGGGCCTGGGACACGGCGGGGTCGCGCATGCCGGTGGCGACGGCGAGGTCGGAGACGGCGAGCGGGCCGGCCCGGTGGAGGGCGAGCAGGAGGGCGAGCCGCCCGGGGTCGGCGAGCAGGGAGAACCGCTCGGCCCAGGTGCGGACGTGCGCGGGGTCGCCGATCGCGGCGATGGCCTCGCAGACCCGGTGTCCGTCGATGGTGCGGTGGCCCGCGCGGTCGGCCGGTACGAGATGCATGCGCACATTGTTGCAGGAGGGGGCCTGTGATCCTGGACACCTGCGCAGGTGCGCAGCCTTGCAAGGGTGGGTCCTGGCCCCTACGGTGTTCCCCGCCGTGGTGCTCGGGAAGACCGGTGACGGATCCTCAGGGGTCCCAGTCCGGAGCGGCCCTCGCCACTGTGATCGGGCCATCGTGATCGTCGACGATGGAGAGACGTCCGTACCCACGACGCCACTGGGAGCCTCGCGCACCTGGGAAGGCGGGTACGGGACCCCCGTAAGCCAGGAGACCGGCCACGGCATCTCACGAAGTGTTTCCACGAGGTGCTGGAGCGTGACCCGAATGACCCTGCCCGAAACCGCCGCCGCCGAGGCGCCGGCGACACCGTCCGTGCTGCCCACGTTCCGCTGGAAGCGCGAGGACACCGTCCGCACGGCCGGGCTGATGGGGGTGATCCTGGCCATGCACGTGGTGGCCTTCGGGACGCTCGTCTTCCTGGTCGCGCCCCACAACTACGCGGTCGGCACCCAGGTCTTCGGGGTGGGCCTCGGGATCACCGCGTACACCCTCGGCATGCGGCACGCCTTCGACGCCGACCACATCGCGGTGATCGACAACACCACCCGCAAGCTGATGGCGGACGGCAAGCGGCCGGTCTCGGTCGGCTTCTGGTTCGCCCTCGGGCACTCCTCGATGGTGGTGCTGATGGCCGCCCTGGTGGCGGGCGGCGCGCAGCTGGCCAGCACGCTGATGGACGACGACTCGACCACCCACAAGTGGCTCGGGATGGTCGGCACGACGGCCTCCGGCGCGTTCCTCTACCTGATCGGCGCGCTCAACCTGGCCGCGCTGCTCGGCATACTGAAGGTGTTCCGGGCGATGCGGGCCGGGTCGTACGACGAGGCGCAGCTGGAGGAGCACCTCAACTCGCGCGGCTTCATGGCCCGGGTGCTGAACCGGGCGACCCGGTCGATCACCCGGCCCGGGCAGATGTTCCCGGTGGGCATGGTGCTGGGGCTGGGCTTCGACACCGCGACCGAGGTCACCCTGATGGTGATGGCCGGGTCGGGCGCGGCGGCCGGGCTGCCCTGGTACGCGATCGTCTGCCTGCCGCTGCTGTTCGCGGCCGGGATGAGCCTGTTCGACACCCTGGACGGGACGTTCATGAACTTCGCGTACCAGTGGGCCTTCGCGAACCCGGTCCGGAAGGTGTACTACAACCTGACGATCACTGGGCTGTCGATCGCGGTGGCCTTCGTCATCGGCACCATCGAACTGGTCGGCGTGCTGCACGAGAAGCTCGATCTGACCGACCCGGTCACCGGCTGGATCGCGGGCATCTCGCTGGACAACGTCGGCTACGCGATCGCCGGGCTGTTCGTGGTGGTCTGGGCCGCGGCGATCGCCTACTGGAAGCTGGCCCGGGTGGAGAAGCGCTGGGTGGCCGCCGAGTAGCGACGGCTGCGATCAGCGACGGCAGCGATCAGCGACGGCGCCTCCCCCGGGATCCCGGGGGAGGCGCCGTTTCGTCGCTGCGGGCCGGTGCCGGTCGTCGGGCGGGCGGGGTTCAGCGCTCTTCGCGGAAGTCGACGTGCCGGCGCGCGACCGGGTCGTACTTGCGCAGGACCATCCGGTCCGGGTCGTTGCGGCGGTTCTTGCGGGTCACGTACGTGTAGCCGGTGTCGGCGGTGGAGCGGAGCTTGATGACGGGGCGCAGTTCGCTGCGGGCCATGGGTGTCCTCCCGGGTTGGCGGGGTGTTCGGGGCTGAGGCGAAACCGTACACCGAAATGGAAGTCATTTTCATCTGGTGTAACGTGAGCTCCGTCCCGCCCATTCCCGGACGCCAGGGAGCACCCATGTCCGCCCACTGCCAACTCACCGGCCGCCAACCCGGATTCGGCAACGCGATCTCGCACTCGCACCGCCGCACCCGCCGTCGCTTCGACCCCAACATCCAGCACAAGCGCTACTGGCTGCCCGGTGAGGGCCGGTACGTCCGGCTCACCCTCAGCGCCAAGGGCATCCGCACCATCGACACGATCGGCATCGAGGCCGCCGTCGCCCGCATCCGCGCCCGAGGGGGGAAGGTCTGATGGCCAAGCAGAGCAAGATCGCCAAGAACGAGCAGCGCCGCGCCGTCGTGGCCCGGTACGCCGAGCGCCGCGCCGAGCTCAAGCGGATCATCGCCCACCCCGGCACCGCCCCCGCCGAACGCGCGGACGCCCAGGCCGAACTCGCCCGCCAGCCTCGCGACGCCAGCGCCACCCGGATCCGCAACCGCGACGCCGTCGACGGCCGCCCCCGTGGCTACCTGCGCGCCTTCGGCCTCTCCCGGGTCAACCTCCGCGTTCACGCCCACGCCGGCCACCTGCCCGGCGTCCGCAAGGCCAGCTGGTGAGCGGCGTGGACGGGATCAAACTGCCCGTGGTGGTCGTCGCCGGACTGCACGCCGACGAACGCCGCGCCGCCGTCCGGGAGTTGGCGGCGGCAGCGGTGGACGCGGTGGTCCTCCACCATGACCTGCGGGAGGCCTCGCAGGGCGTCGTCCACCGTGAACTGCGCGACGCGGGAGGCGGGTTCGACGCCGCCGACGTCCCGCTGGTGAACGACTGCCCCTGCTGCGCCCTGCGCGAGGACCTGCTGCCGCGACTGCTGCGGATCGCCGACGAAGGCCGGTACGGGCTCGCGATCGTCGAACTGTGGGGCGGTAGCGACCCGCACCCGGCCGTCGAGGTGATCGCCGGGGGAGAGGCGGACGGCCGCCACCTGGAGGACGCCGTCGAACTCGCGGGCGTGGTCACGGCCGTCGACCCGGACCGGCTGATCGGCGAACTCTCCGTCTCCGACGACCTGGTGGAGCACGGCGAGCACACCGCCGTCCAGGACCAGCGGACCCGCGCGGAGGCGCTCGCCCACCAGGTCGAGTACGCCACCACCCTCGCCGTCCCGCGCGCGACGGCGCACGCGCCCGGGCTCGCGTTGCTCCGCCAGCTCCACCCCACCGCCCGGGTCGTCCGGCTCGGCACCGGGGCGCTCACCCGGGCCGCCCTCGGCGGCTTCGACGTCGCCGCCGCCCGCGACCGGGTCAACCCGGCGATCGCGCTGCTCCCGCAGGAGAGCGACGAGGCCGGCGTCACCACGCTGGTCTGGGAGCGCCGACGCCCGCTGCACCCCGAGCGGCTGCACCGGGCGCTGGAACTGCTCGTCCCCGCCGCCCAGCGCAGCCGCGGCCGCTTCTGGCTGGCCAACCGGCCCGACCTGATGCTCGCCTGGGACGCCGCCGGGGCCAACCTCGCCGTCGAGGAGTGCGGCCCCTGGCTCACCTCCCTGCCCGACGCCGCCTGGGAGCTCTACCCGCCCGCCCGCCGGGCCGCCGCCGCCCTCGACTGGCACCCTCTGCACGGCGACCGGGTGCAGCAGCTCAGCTTCACCGCGGAGGGCCTCGACGTCGACGGCGTCACCGGGCTGCTCGACTCCTGTCTGCTCACCGACGCCGAACTCGCGGCGGGCGAACCCGGCTGGAAGGCCCTGCCGGACGCCTTCCGGGACCTGCTCGACCCCGTTCACTGAGGAGCCGTCACTGTGCGTAAGCGACCGAACCCGCCCAAGGCCCGGCCGAACCCGTTGTTCACGGCCGGCATCGAGTACATCGACTACAAGGACACCGACCTGCTGCGGCGCTTCGTCTCCGACCGCGGCAAGATCCGGAGCCGCCGCGTCACCCGGCTCACCGTCCAGCAGCAGCGCGCCGTGGCCAGGGCCGTCAAGAACGCCCGCGAGATGGCCCTCCTCCCGTACGCCGCCGGCACCACCCGGTAACCGGACCACCGTCACCACCGCCACCACCGTCACCACCCGACAAGGAGCCCCCGATGGCCGTCCCCAAGCGCAAGACGTCCCGCAGCAACACCCGGCACCGCCGGGCCCAGTGGAAGGGCAAGGCCCCGAAGCTCGTCCCGATCACCCTCAACGGCCGCGAACTGCTCGTCCCCCAGAACCTGGTCCCCGCCTACCGCCGCGGCCTGATCGACCCGGAGGGGGCGTAGCGACCACGGAGGGGGCGTGCGGGGGTGGGGGCGCGCCCTGTCGGGGGTGCTCGGCGGGCGGATCGGAGTGGGGGTTCGTAGGCTCGACGCATGTCTGATGCGTACGCGGGTCGGCGGGAGCGGGTGAGGGAGCACTGCAGTGCGGCCGGGGCCGATGCGGCGCTGATCACCCGGGCGGCGAACGTGCGGTATCTGACGGGCTGCGCGCCCTGCGGGGCGACGCTGCTGCTGACCCGGGAGCGGGTGCTGCTGGCAGTGCCGGACGATCTGCCGGCGGACGACACCGGGGAACACCTGATCGCGCCGGACGTCACCCAGGTACCGGTGGCGGCCTCGGCGGACACCGCCCTGGCGGCGGCCGCCGCCGCCGTGCGACTGGGCGTGGCGGACCTGGCGGTGGAGGAGCACGACCTGACCGTCAGCCGCCACCGCGCGGTGGCGGGCCTGGCGGAGGGGGCCCGGCTGGCCGACCTGGGGCAGGTGGTCGAGCGGCTGCGGGTGGTCAAGGACGAGCACGAGATCGCCGACCTGCGGATCGCCGCCGAGATCGCCGACCAGGCGCTCGGCGAACTGCTGGAGTCGATCCTGGTCGGCCGCACCGAACGGCACCTGGCGATGGAGCTGGAACGCCGGATGATCGACCACGGCGCGGACCGGGCGGCCTACCCGGTGTCCGTCGGCACCGGCAGCCACTCCGGCCAGCCCGCCCACCAGCCGACCGACCGCCGGGTGGAGGAGGGCGACTTCCTCACCGTGGTGATGGGCGCCCAGTACCGGGGCTACGGCGTCTCCACCGCCCGGACCTTCGTGATCGGCGCCGCGCCCGCGCCCTGGCAGGTGGAGCTGCACCGGTTGGTGTTCCGGGCCCAGCGGGCCGCCCGGGAGGCACTCGGGCCGGGCGTGGAGCAGTACGTGCCCGACCGGGCCGCGCGGCAGATCCTGGAGGCGGCCGGCCACACCGAGACCTCCCCGCACCCGGTGGGCCACGGCATCGGGCTGGAGATCCGGGAGGCGCCGCGCCTCGGTCCGTCGGACATGGGTAAACTGGACAGCCGCGTGCCGGTCACCGTCGGCCCAGGGGTCCACCTCCCGGGCAAGGGCGGTGTCCGGATCGAGGACACGCTCGTGGTGCGTCCCCCAGAGGAGGGCGGGCCCGAGCTGCTCACCATCACCACCAAGGAGCTCCTCGCCCTGTGACCGCGGCCGCCCGTCGGCCGTCGGCGGCAGGACGCAAGCCTTGGTTCCTTGACAGCTATATCCAGGAGTAAGTGCGCCCGTGGCTTCCACGAACGATCTCAAGAACGGCATGGTCCTCAAGCTGGAGGGCGGCAAGCTCTGGTCCGTCGTCGAGTTCCAGCACGTCAAGCCCGGCAAGGGCCCGGCCTTCGTGCGCACGAAGCTCAAGGAGGTCCTGACCGGCAAGGTCGTCGACAAGACCTTCAACGCCGGCACCAAGGTCGAGACCGCCAACGTCGACAAGCGCGGCATGCAGTTCTCGTACAAGGACGGCGAGAACTTCGTGTTCATGGACACGGACACCTACGACCAGATCGTGGTCGAGCCGGCCGTCGTCGGCGACGCCTCCAAGTACCTGCTGGAGGGCTTCGAGGCCCTGGTCGCCATGTACGAGGGCTCCCCGCTGTACATCGAGCTCCCGGCCTCCGTCGAGCTGCTGATCTCCCACACCGAGCCGGGCGTCCAGGGCGACCGCTCCACCGGCGGCTCCAAGCCGGCCACGCTGGAGACCGGTGCCGAGATCGCCGTGCCGCTCTTCATCGTCACCGGTGAGAAGATCAAGGTCGACACCCGCGACGGCAGCTACCTCGGCCGGGTGAAGTAAGTCCGTGTCGGCCGCACGTAGCAAGGCCCGCACCCGGGCCTTCCAGATCCTCTTCGAGGCCGACCACCGCGGGGTCGACCCGCAGCGGGTCCTCGCGGACTGGGTGGCCCGCGCCCGCGAGCCGAAGCCCGACGAGGGCACCCCGCAGGTCGGCGAGTACACCATGGAGCTGATCGAGGGGTACGTCCAGCACGCTCGCCGGATCGACGACCTGATCTCGCAGTACGCGGTGGGCTGGACCCTCGACCGGATGCCGATCGTGGACCGCAACGTCCTGCGGCTCGGCGCCTACGAGCTGATCTGGGAGGACGGCGTCCCGGACGCGGTCGTCCTGGACGAGGCCGTGGAGATCGCCAAGGAGTTCTCCACGGACGACTCCCCGGCCTTCGTCAACGGCCTGCTCGCCCGCTTCCTGGAGCTGAAGCCGAGCATCCGCCGGTAGGTCCCGACCACCGGCGGTGGTGAGACCCGCAGAACGGCCGCTGGACCCGGATTCCGGGTCCGGCGGCCGTCGCGCGTTTCACCCGGGCGGCGTAAGGTGGTGCCCTACTCGCCAGTAACTTGGCGTTCGGAAACCCGCAGTGAAGGGCAGGCCACCCCCATGACCACCGCGACCCGCAGCGAGTTCGACCAGGGCATCGCCCTGACCCGGCACCCTGACGAGCCCGGCCGCTACGAGGCCGAACTCGGTGCCGGCTGGCAGATCGGCGGCGGGGTCAACGGCGGGCTGCTGCTCGCCGTCGCCGGACACGCGCTGTCGCTGGAGCACGGCGACCACCCCGACCCGGTGTCGATCAGTGGTTACTACCTGTCCGCCTCCACGCCCGGCCCGGCCACCGTCCGCACCGAGGTGCTGCGCACCGGCCGCGGGCTCTCCACCGGCACCGCCTCGCTCAGCCAGGACGGCGTGGAGCGGCTGCGGGTGGTCGCCAGCCACGGCGACCTCTCCACCGCCGACGGCGAGGTGCGCACCAGCGCCGTGCCGCCGCAGCTGCCGCCGCCGGACCAGTGCGTCGGCGTCGAGCACGCGCCCCGGGAGCTGATCGCCCAGGCCGAGCTGCTGGAGCGCTTCGACCTGCGGCTGGACCCGGCCACCATCGGCTGGGCGCTCGGGCAGCCGTCCGGCAACGGGCGGATCCAGGGCTGGTTCCGGCTCGCCGACGGCCGCGATCCCGACCCGCTGCTGCTCCTGCTGGTCGCCGACGCGCTGCCGCCGGTGACCTTCGACCTGGGCCTGCCCGGGTGGGCCCCGACCGTCGAACTGACCGTCCACCTGCGGGCCAGGCCGGTCCCGGGCTGGCTGCGGGTCACCCACGCCACCCGCAACGTGGCCGGCGGGTACTTCGAGGAGGACGCCGAGGTCTGGGACGAGTCCGGCCGCCTGGTCGCGCAGTCCCGCCAGCTCGCCCGGGTGCCGCGGACGGCGTGAATCACATCGTCTTACCGTCGGTTACATTCCTGTGACACGCCGTACGTGTGCGGCGCGCGCGGATGGGGAGATAGACGGTCAGCGGCGAGCCGGCCGCTGACCGTCACCCGCCGACGGTACCCGTCGATGCCAGGAGCCATCCCGTGAGCGAGCGCAGCGAGCGAACCACCGAGAGGCGCGCAGGGGCGCAGGCCCGTGCCGAGCGCAGCGAGGTGGGCGCATGAGCCGCAACGGCCGCGCCCGCCGCAACTCCGACTGCACCGCCGGCGGCCCGCGACCCACGGTGCGGGCGCCGCACCAGCGGCGGCGGGTCGAGGGGGCCGAGCAGGTATTCGTCATCGGGATCCTGACCAGCGCGGCCGACTTCGCCCGGGCCCGTGCCTGGGGGCTGTCGAACGCCGCCGACCACGAGCACTACCTGGCCGAGACCGCCGAGCTGCTGGCCGACGCCCTGGAGCGCTTCGACACCGTGCGGGCCCGGATGTTCCACCCGCAGGACTTCGCGGAGTTCTGCGTGCTGCACGGGCTGGACCCGGCCGAGCCGCTCGCCCGCGACCGCTACCTGGTCAATCCGCCGTTGCAGACCCAGCTGTTGGCCTATCAGGGCGAGGAACTGGCCGGGGATTTCGTGCCGCGCCTGGTCCGGGCCCGGGAGAACGGGCTGACGCTCTGCCACGCCGACCTGCTGCTGGACGGCGGCCTGTCCGGGGCCGCGGGCGAGGTCGACGAGGAGCACGCCCGCTGGGTGCGCGCCGCCCGCCAGCGCGGCGCCGAGGTGTTCCGCCGGATGCTGGTCGGCGCGGGCGCCGGGGTGTACGAGCTGCGGCTGCGGGTGGACGCGCCGGGCGGGCGGCTGACCGCGGCGGCCCGGGTGCTGCAGTGGGAGGACGGCGTGGTCCGGATCAACGACGAGGACCTGGAGCTGGTCTGCGCGGTGCTGTGCGCCGGATTGGCGCTGGAGCTGCCGGGGGTGGCGGTGCTGCACGGCTCGCAGGGCTCGGTGGCGGCGGGCGGCGCCCGTGGCGGAGCCGCCGACGAGCACTTCCTGCCGGCCTCCTGGGCCTGGTCGAGCGGCGGGCAGGACTGGGCGCCGGCTGCCGGGCCGGTGCGGCTGGACGGCGTGGCGGCGCAGCCCGGCTACAGCCTGGGGACGGTCTGCTGAGCCGGCCGTGGACGCGCGACGGCGCGGCCCCCGGGATGCGGGGTGCCGCGCCGTGACGTTTCTGCACGGCCCGGGGCGTGGCCCGGACCGCGGACCGAGCCGGCGGGAGTCGGTGCGGCGAGCGTCAGCTCGCCTCCTCCTCGCGCACCGCGCGGCGCGCGTCGGGGTTCAGCACGCCCCAGGAGATCAGCTGCTCGGTGAGGATCGACGGCGACTGGTCGTAGATGACCGCCAGGGTGCGCAGGTCGTCCTGGCGGATCGACAGCACCTTGCCGTTGTAGTCGCCGCGCTGGCTCTGGATCGTCGCCGCGTAGCGCTGCAGCGGGCCGGCCTTCTCGGACGGGACCTGGGTCAGTCTCTCCAGGTCGAGCACCAGGCGCGGCGGCGGCTCGGCCGCGCCGCCGGGGGTGCCGCCGGGCAGCAGCTCCTGCACCGGGACGCCGTAGAACTCCGCCAGCTCGGCCAGCCGCTGCACGGTGACCGCACGGTCGCCGCGCTCGTACGAGCCGACGACGACTGCCTTCCAGCGCCCCTGGGACTTCTCCTCGACACCGTGCAGGGAGAGACCCTGCTGAGTGCGGATCGCTCGGAGCTTGCCTCCGAGTTGCTTCGCGTAGTCGCTGGACATTGATCTCCCCGGACGAGATTGCTTCGCGTTCAGTGGTGGGTCACGGACGATTGCCGACGCCGTTACCGGTGGGTTCGACGTCCGTCTCGTAACTCACTGTGAGGTTACGTAGAGTAAGGTAGCTGCGTCAAGCCGAATGGGGCAGTCGTGCGAATGGCCCGCATCCGCGGCGCGTCCGGGGCGTGAACCCGGCGAAGCGGAATGGTGCGTGTCCGGTTGCCTCCCGGCCCGCTGCTAGGATGGCTCGAAGCCCGCGCCCGGTCGGCGGGGGCAGTCCCAGACATCCTTTAAGGCCCGTCCAGTGAGGCGGGGAAGGAGGTCCGCTTCGGCATGACCACACACCAAGATTCGACGCCGCGACCGCCGCACCAGGTGCTGGACGGCACGGACATCGCCCGGGTCGTCACCCGGATAGCGCACGAGATCGTCGAGCGCGCCAAGGGCGCAGAGGACGTCGTGCTGCTCGGCATCCACACCAGGGGCGTCCACCTCGCCCGCCGCCTGCACGGCCGGCTGGCCCAGATCACCGGGCGCGAGATCCCGCTCGGTGCCCTGGACATCACCATGTACCGGGACGACCTGCGGCTCAAGCCCGCCCGCGCCCTGGAGCACACCGAGATCCCGTCCGGCGGCATCGACGGC
The DNA here is from genome assembly GCF_056435365.1 of Kitasatospora sp. NPDC043949. Taxonomy (NCBI): domain Bacteria; kingdom Bacillati; phylum Actinomycetota; class Actinomycetes; order Kitasatosporales; family Streptomycetaceae; genus Kitasatospora; species Kitasatospora sp. NPDC043949. Next base: position 71,899 of record NZ_JBWKEQ010000018.1, read on the forward strand.
AAGCTCGTCATCCTCGTCGACGACGTGCTCTTCTCCGGCCGCACCATCCGGGCCGCGCTCGACGCGCTGAACGACATCGGCCGCCCGCGCGCCGTCCAGCTCGCCGTCCTGGTCGACCGCGGCCACCGCGAGCTGCCGATCCGGGCCGACTACGTGGGCAAGAACCTCCCCACCTCGCTGCGCGAGGCCGTGCAGGTGCGCCTGTCCGACAGCGACGGCGTGGACGCCGTGCTGGTCGGCGACCGCGACTACACCGATGCGTCGCGCTCCGCGCGCGATGAACAGGGTTCGCAGGCCCTGGCCTCCCAGCCGTCCGAACCGCACCTTTCGGAGTAACCCGCGTGAAGCGCCACCTCGTCTCCGCCGCCGATCTCACCCGCGACGACGCGCTGCTGATCCTGGACACCGCCGAGGAGCTGGCCCAGCTCTCCGGACGGGCCGTCAAGAAGCTGCCCACGCTGCGCGGCCGGACCGTCGTCAACCTCTTCTTCGAGGACTCGACCCGCACCAAGACCTCCTTCGAGGTCGCCGAGAAGCGGCTCTCCGCCGACGTCATCAACTTCTCCGCCAAGGGCTCCTCGGTCTCCAAGGGTGAGAGCCTCAAGGACACCGCGCTCACCCTCCAGGCGATGGGCGCCGACGCGGTCGTCGTCCGGCACCACGCCTCGGGCGCGCCGGCCCGTCTCGCCCAGTCCGACTGGCTGCACGGCAGCGTGATCAACGCCGGTGACGGCACCCACGAGCACCCCACCCAGGCCCTGCTCGACGCCTTCACCATGCGCCGCCACCTCAACGCCGGGCTGGGCCACGACCTCGCCGGGCGCCGGGTGACCATCGTCGGCGACATCCTGCACAGCCGGGTCGCCCGTTCCAACGTGCACCTGCTGACCACCCTCGGTGCCCAGGTGACCTTCGTCGCCCCGCCGACGCTGCTGCCGATCGGCATCGAGAACTGGCCCTGCGAGGTCAGCTACGACCTGGACCGCGTGCTCCCCAAGACGGACGCGGTGATGATGCTGCGGGTGCAGCGCGAGCGGATGAACGCCGCGTTCTTCCCGACCGAGCGCGAGTACAGCCGTCGCTACGGCCTGAACGGCACCCGGATGTCCCAGCTGCCCGAGCACGCCATCGTGATGCACCCCGGCCCGATGGTGCGCGGCATGGAGATCACCGCCGAGGTCGCCGACTCGCCGCGCTGCACCGTGGTCGAGCAGGTCGCCAACGGCGTGTCGGTCCGGATGGCCGTCCTGTACCTGCTGCTCGGGGGAGCCACCCTCAACGACGCCCGCACCGACTCCGTGGAGACCGCTCAGTGACCACCTACCTGATCCGCAACGCCCAGATCCTCGGCGGTGCCCCGCAGGACCTCCACCTCGCCGACGGTGTGATCAAGGCGATCGGCACCGACCTGGCGGTCGAGGCGGACATCGAGATCGAGGCCGGCGGCCTGATCGTGCTGCCCGGTCTCGTCGACCTGCACACCCACCTGCGCGAGCCCGGCCGCGAGGACGCCGAGACCGTGCTCACCGGCACCCGGGCCGCCGCGATGGGCGGCTTCACCGCCGTGCACGCGATGGCCAACACCACCCCGGTGGCCGACACCGCCGGCGTGGTCGAGCAGGTCTGGCGGCTCGGCCAGGAGGCCGGCTACTGCGACGTGCAGCCGGTCGGCGCCGTCACCGTCGGCCTGGAGGGCAACAAGCTCGCCGAGCTGGGCGCGATGCACGAGTCCGCCGCGAACGTGCGGGTCTTCTCCGACGACGGCAAGTGCGTGGACGGCGCGGTGCTGATGCGCCGCGCCCTGGAGTACGTCAAGGCCTTCGACGGCGTCGTCGCCCAGCACGCCCAGGAGCCGCGGCTCACCGAAGGCGCCCAGATGAACGAGGGCCAGGTCTCCGGCGAGCTCGGGCTCGGCGGCTGGCCGGCCGTCGCCGAGGAGTCGATCATCGCGCGGGACGTGCTGCTCGCCGCGCACGTCGGCTCCCGGCTGCACGTCTGCCACGTCTCCACCGCCGGTTCGGTCGAGATCATCCGCTGGGCCAAGGCCAAGGGCTGGGACGTCACCGCCGAGGTCACCCCGCACCACCTGCTGCTCACCGACGAGCTGGTCCGCTCCTACGACCCGGTCTACAAGGTCAACCCGCCGCTGCGCACCGCCGAGGACGTCCAGGCGCTGCGCAAGGCGCTCGCGGACGGCACCATCGACGCCGTCGCCACCGACCACGCGCCGCACCCGGACGAGGACAAGGACTGCGAGTGGGCCGTCGCCGCGATGGGCATGGTCGGCCTGGAGACCGCGCTGTCGGTCGTGCAGCAGACCATGGTGGACACCGGCCTGCTGAACTGGGAGGGCGTCGCCGACCGCATGTCGCACCGCCCGGCCCGGATCGGCCGTCTCGCCGGACAGGGCCGTCCCGTCTCGGTCGGTGAGCCGGCCAACCTGGTGCTGTTCGATCCCGCGTACCGTGGTGCCGTGAACCCGGACAGCTTCGCCACCCGTAGCCGCAACACCCCCTACAAGGGCCTTGACCTGCCCGGACGGGTGCACGCCACCTTCCTGCGCGGGCGCGCCACCGTGCTGGCCGGCGAGCTGGCCGAGCAGGGTGGGGCGGCGTGACCGGCCCGGCCGCGCTCGCCCAGGAGCAGGCCAAGGTCACCAACTGGCCCGGGTACATCGGCTGGGCCGTCGGCCTGCTGATCGTCATCGGGCTCGTCTACTGGCTGATGCGGCAGGGCTGGAACTGGCGGCGCACCCTCCAGTCCGGCATCCCGCCGCTGCCCGCCGTGCCGGCCGGCGCCGGGCGGACCATCCTGGAGACCAGCGGGCGGTACCACGGCTCCACCACCGCCGGGAACTGGCTCGACCGCGTCGTCGCGCACGGCCTGGGCACCCGCAGCCGCGCCGACCTCACCCTCGGCGAGGACGGCCTGCTGGTGCGGCGCCCCGGTGACGTCGACCTCTGGATCCCGGCCGGACACCTGACCGGTGCCCGCACGGACTCCGGGATCGCCGGCAAGGTCGTCCCGGCCGGGCTGCTCGTCGTCACCTGGACGCACGAGGGCACCGAGCTGGACTCGGGCTTCCGGGCCGACCACCCGGACGAGCACGCCGCCTGGGTCGAGGCGATCGCCCAACTCGCAACACGTACGAAGACGAAGACGGAAGAGGCCGCTCAATGACCGCACCTGCCCCCACCACGCAGCGCCGACGGCGGGAGCGCACCCCCGCCGTGCTCGTCCTGGAGGACGGCCGGACCTTCCGCGGCGAGGCCTACGGCGCGACCGGCGAGACCTTCGGCGAGGCCGTCTTCAACACCGGCATGTCCGGCTACCAGGAGACCCTCACCGACCCGTCGTACCACCGCCAGGTGGTCGTGATGACCGCCCCGCAGATCGGCAACACCGGCTGGAACGACGAGGACGACGAGTCCAAGCGGATCTGGGTCGCCGGGTACGTCGTGCGCGACCCCGCCCGGGTGGCGTCGAACTGGCGCTCCACCCGCTCGCTGGACGAGGAACTCGTCCGCCAGGGCGTCGTCGGCATCAGCGGCATCGACACCCGGGCGCTCACCCGCCACCTGCGCGAGCGCGGCGCGATGCGCTGCGGCATCTTCTCCGGCGAGGCGCTGACCGACCAGGCCGAACTGCTCGCCCGGGTGCAGCGGTCGCCCGAGATGAAGGGCGCCGACCTGTGCGCCGAGGTGGCCACCACCGAGGCGTACGTCGTGCCCGCGATCGGTCCCGGCGGCGAAGCCCTGCCCATCGGCACTGCGGAGTTCACCGTCGCCGCGCTGGACCTCGGCATCAAGGGGATGACCCCGCAGCGGATGGCCGAGCGCGGCATCGAGGTGCACGTGCTGCCGGCCAACTCCACCCTGGAGGACCTCTACGCGGTCCAGCCGGACGGCGTGTTCTTCTCCAACGGCCCGGGCGACCCGGCCACCGCCGACCACCAGGTCGCCGTCGCGCAGGGCGTGCTGGAACGCGGGACCCCGTTCTTCGGGATCTGCTTCGGCAACCAGATCCTCGGCCGCGCGCTGGGCTTCGGCACCTACAAGCTCAAGTACGGCCACCGCGGCATCAACCAGCCGGTGCAGGACCGCACCACCGGCAAGGTCGAGGTGACCGCGCACAACCACGGCTTCGCCGTGGACGCACCGCTGGACCGGGTGAGCGACACCCCCTTCGGGCGGGTCGAGGTCTCCCACGTCTGCCTCAACGACGACGTGGTCGAGGGCCTCCAGGCGCTCGACGTCCCCGCCTTCAGCGTGCAGTACCACCCCGAAGCGGCGGCCGGCCCGCACGACGCGGCCTACCTCTTCGACCGGTTCGTCGAGCTCATGCGAGGCGACGACAAGCACAGCGTGAAGCTCATGGAGGGCCAGCGTGCCTAAGCGCACTGACATCAAGTCCGTCCTGGTGATCGGGTCCGGCCCGATCGTGATCGGCCAGGCCGCCGAGTTCGACTACTCGGGCACGCAGGCCTGCCGCGTCCTCAAGGCCGAGGGCCTGCGGGTCGTGCTGGTCAACTCCAACCCGGCCACGATCATGACCGACCCGGAGATCGCCGACGCCACCTACGTCGAGCCGATCACCCCGGAGTTCGTCGAGCGGATCATCGCCAAGGAGCGCCCCGACGCGCTGCTGCCGACCCTCGGCGGGCAGACCGCGCTCAACACCGCGATCTCCCTGCACTCGGCCGGCACGCTGGAGAAGTACGGCGTCGAGCTGATCGGCGCCGACGTGGTGGCGATCAACAAGGGCGAGGACCGCCAGCTGTTCAAGGGCGTCGTCGAGGCGGTCAACGCCAAGATCGGCCACGGCGAGTCCGCCCGCTCGGTCATCTGCCACTCGATGGACGACGTGCTGGCCGGCGTCGACACGCTCGGCGGCTACCCGGTCGTCGTGCGCCCCTCCTTCACCATGGGCGGCGCCGGCTCCGGCTTCGCCCACGACGAGGAAGACCTGCGCCGCATCGCCGGCCAGGGCCTGGCCCTCTCGCCGACCACCGAGGTGCTCCTGGAGGAGTCCATCCTCGGCTGGAAGGAGTACGAGCTGGAGCTGATGCGCGACAAGAACGACAACGTCGTGGTCGTCTGCTCCATCGAGAACTTCGACCCGATGGGCGTGCACACCGGTGACTCGATCACCGTCGCCCCGGCGATGACCCTCACCGACCGTGAGTACCAGATCCTGCGCGACATCGGCATCGCCGTGATCCGCGAGGTCGGCGTCGACACCGGCGGCTGCAACATCCAGTTCGCCGTCAACCCCGACGACGGCCGGGTCATCGTCATCGAGATGAACCCGCGGGTGTCGCGCTCCTCCGCGCTGGCCTCGAAGGCGACCGGCTTCCCGATCGCCAAGATCGCCGCCAAGCTGGCCGTCGGCTACACGCTCGACGAGATCCCCAACGACATCACCGAGCAGACCCCGGCCTCCTTCGAGCCGGCCCTCGACTACGTCGTGGTGAAGGTCCCCCGGTTCGCGTTCGAGAAGTTCCCGAGCGCCGACGCCACGCTGACCACCACCATGAAGTCGGTCGGCGAGGCCATGGCCATGGGCCGCAACTTCCCCGAGGCGCTGCAGAAGGCGCTGCGCTCGCTGGAGAAGAAGGGCTCCCAGTTCTCCTGGACCGGCCCGGTCGGCGACAAGGCCGAGCTGCTGGTCAAGGCAGTCGTGCCGACCGACGGCCGGATCAACACCGTGATGCAGGCCATCCGGGCCGGCGCCACCCCGGAGGAGGTGTTCGAGGCCACCAAGATCGACCCGTGGTTCGTCGACCAGCTCTTCCTGCTCGACGAGATCGCCGGCGAGCTGACCGAGGCCGCCGAGCTCACCCCCGAGCTGCTGCGCCACGCCAAGCGGCACGGCTTCTCCGACCAGCAGATCGGCGAGATCCGCGGTCTGAAGCCGGACGTCGTCCGCGAGGTCCGGCACGCGCTCGGCATCCGCCCGGTGTTCAAGACCGTCGACACCTGCGCCGCCGAGTTCGCCGCCAAGACCCCGTACTTCTACTCGTCCTACGACGAGGAGAACGAGGTCGCCCCGCGCACCAAGCCGGCCGTGATCATCCTCGGCTCCGGCCCGAACCGCATCGGCCAGGGCATCGAGTTCGACTACTCCTGCGTGCACGCCTCCTTCGCGCTGGCCGACGCCGGGTACGAGACCGTGATGGTCAACTGCAACCCGGAGACCGTCTCCACCGACTACGACACCTCCGACCGGCTCTACTTCGAGCCGCTCACCCTGGAGGACGTGCTGGAGATCGTCCACGCCGAGCAGCAGGCCGGCCCGCTGGCCGGCGTGATCGTCCAGCTCGGCGGCCAGACCCCGCTCGGCCTGGCCCAGGCGCTCAAGGACAACGGCGTGCCGATCGTCGGCACCCAGCCCGAGGCGATCGACCTCGCCGAGGAGCGCGGCGCCTTCGGCCGCGTGCTGCGCGACGCCGGCCTGCCCGCCCCCAAGCACGGCACCGCCTTCTCCTTCGCCGAGGCCAAGGCCATCGCCGACGAGATCGGCTACCCGGTGCTCGCCCGCCCGTCGTACGTGCTCGGCGGCCGCGGCATGGAGATCGTCTACGACGAGGCCTCGCTCGCCTCCTACCTGGAGCGCCACGCCGGCCTGATCTCCGAGCACCCGGTGCTCATCGACCGCTTCCTCGACGACGCGGTGGAGATCGACGTCGACGCGCTCTACGACGGCACCGAGCTCTACCTCGGCGGCGTCATGGAGCACATCGAGGAGGCCGGCATCCACTCCGGCGACTCCGCCTGCGCGCTGCCCCCGATCACCCTCGGCGGCTACGACATCAAGCGCCTGCGCACCTCCACCGAGGCCATCGCGCGCGGCGTCGGCGTCCGCGGCCTGATCAACATCCAGTTCGCACTGGCCGGGGACATCCTGTACGTGCTGGAGGCCAACCCGCGCGCCTCCCGCACCGTGCCGTTCACCTCCAAGGCGACCGCCGTGCCGCTGGCCAAGGCCGCCGCCCGGATCTCGCTCGGCGCCACCATCGCCGAACTGCGGGCCGAGGGCCTGCTCCCGGCCGAGGGCGACGGCGGCACGCTGCCGGCCGACGCGCCGATCGCGGTCAAGGAGGCCGTGATGCCGTGGAGCCGCTTCCGCGACATCCACGGCCGCGGCGTGGACACCGTGCTCGGCCCGGAGATGCGCTCGACCGGCGAGGTCATGGGCATCGACAAGGTCTTCGGCACGGCCTACGCCAAGGCCCAGGCCGGCGCCTACGGCGCGCTGCCGACCAAGGGCAAGGTCTTCGTCTCGGTCGCCAACCGCGACAAGCGCAACCTGGTCTTCCCGGCCCGCGCGCTGGTCGGCCTCGGCTTCGAGGTGCTCGCCACCGCCGGCACCGCCGAGGTGCTGCACCGCGGCGGCATCCCGTCCACGCTGGTGCGCAAGCACAGCGAGGGCGAGGGCCCCAACGGCGAGCGGACCATCGTCCAGCTGATCCACGACGGTGAGGTCGACCTCATCATCAACACGCCGTACGGCACCGGCGGGCGCCTCGACGGCTACGAGATCCGCACCGCCGCCGTGTCCCGCGGCGTGCCCTGCCTGACCACGGTCCAGGCGATGGGCGCGGCCGTCCAGGGCATGGACGCGCTGCTGCGCGACGAGGTCGGGGTGATGTCGCTCCAGGAGCACGCCGCGCTGATCAACGCCGGCCGCAAGTAGCACCACCGCAGTGGGGGGCACCGAGGCCGGCCGGGTGCCCCCCACTTCCATGCCCTGATCCGGGTGCTCACGCCCAGATCCGGGCCCTGATCCGGGAGTTGGGTTTTTGTACAAGCTGCTGTTCGACCTCGTCTTCAAGAAGATGGACCCCGAGAAGGCCCACCACCTCGCCTTCTTCTGGATCCGGCTCGCCTCCTCGGTGCCCGGCCTGCGCACGCTGGTGCGGCTGGTGCTCGCCCCGCGTGACCGGGCGCTGCACACCACCGCCCTCGGCCTCGACCTGCCGGGGCCGTTCGGCCTGGCGGCCGGCTTCGACAAGAACGGCGTCGGCATCGACGGCCTGGCGATGCTCGGCTTCGACTACGTCGAGATCGGCACCATCACCGGCGAGCCCCAGCCGGGCAACCCGACGCCCCGGCTGTTCCGCCTGGTCGAGGACCGCGCGCTGATCAACCGGATGGGCTTCAACAACCAGGGCTCGGCCCGGGTCGCCGCGCGCCTCGCCGCCCGCCCGCACACCAGCTCCACCCCGGTGATCGGCGTCAACATCGGCAAGACCAAGGTGGTCGAGGAGGCCGACGCCGTCGCCGACTACGTCAAGTCCACCGAGCGGCTGGCCAAGTACGCCGACTACCTGGTCGTCAACGTCAGTTCGCCGAACACCCCCGGGCTGCGCAACCTCCAGGCCGTGGACCACCTGCGCCCGCTGCTCTCCGCCGTCCGCGAGGCCGCCGACCGCACCACCGCGCACCACGTCCCGCTGCTGGTCAAGATCGCCCCCGACCTGGCCGACGAGGACGTCGACGCGGTCGCCGACCTCGCCCTGGAACTGGGCCTGGACGGCATCATCGCCACCAACACCACGATCGGCCGCGAGGGCCTGCGCGCCGACGCCGTCCGGGTCGAGGAGATCGGCATGGGCGGCCTGTCCGGCGCCCCGCTCAAGGCCCGCGCCCTGGAGGTGCTCCAGCGCCTGCGCGCCCGGACCGGGGGCCGGCTGACGCTGGTCTCGGTCGGCGGCGTCGAGACCGCCGAGGACGCCTGGCAGCGGATCGTCCACGGCGCGGACCTCGTCCAGGGCTACAGCGCCTTCATCTACGAGGGCCCGTTCTGGTGCCGCCGGATCCACCGGGGCCTCTCCGCCCGGATCCGGGCCGCGGGCTTCCGCGACCTGGCCGCCGCCGTCGGCAGTGCCGTCGACGGCACCAGGGCCGCCTCCTGAACCACCGTGCGGCCCCGGCTCGTACGACGCCCCGTACGAGCCGCGCACGACCTCCCGTACGGCCTCCGTGCGGCCTCCCCACGACCTTCCGGAAGGACGACATGACCCTCGCCCCGTTCGGCGCCCGGCTGCGCCAGGCCCTCGACACCCGCGGCCAGCTCTGCGTCGGCATCGACCCGCACGCCTCCCTGCTCGCCGCCTGGGGGCTCGGCGACGACCTTGCCGGCCTGGAGACCTTCAGCCGCACCGTCGTCGAGGCGCTGGCCGACCGGGTGGCCGTGCTCAAGCCGCAGGCCGCCTTCTTCGAGCGCTTCGGCAGCAAGGGCGTCGCGGTGCTGGAGAAGTCCGTCGAGGAGGCCAGGGCGGCCGGCGCGCTGGTCCTGATGGACGCCAAGCGCGGCGACATCGGTTCCACCATGGCCGCCTACGCGGAGGCCTTCCTGTCGCCCGGCAGCCCGCTGTTCTCGGACGCCGTCACGGTCAGCCCGTACCTGGGCTTCGGCTCGCTGCGCCCGGCCCTCGACCTGGCCCGCGCGCAGGGCTGCGGCGTGTTCGCGCTGGCGCTCACCTCCAACCCGGAGGGCCACGAGGTGCAGCGGGCGGTCGGCGCGGACGGCGAGTCGGTCGCGGCCTCGGTGCTGCGGCAGCTGGCGGCGGAGAACGGCGACGCCGCCCCGCTGGGCTCCTTCGGCGCGGTCGTCGGCGCGACGCTCGCCGACGCGGGCGTGGAACTGGCCATCAACGGCCCGCTGCTGGCCCCCGGGATCGGCGCCCAGGGCGCGACGATGGCCGACCTGCCGCGGGTGTTCGGCGCCGCGGTGATCAACGTGGTGCCGAGCGTCAGCCGGGACGTGCTCAAGCACGGTCCGTCGGTGGCGGCCCTGCGCTCGGCGGCCGAGCGGTTCGTCGGCGAGTACGCGGACGCGGTGAAGTAGCGGCGATCGAGGGCGCGAGCGCGTAGCGGGGCGATGACCCTGCGCAGTGTGCGCAGCCCGGCGAGGGTCCCCGGACCTCCCCGGAGTTGACGTGAGCGCCGTCACATTGGCGGTGTCAAAGTTTCGCAATCGCGGTCATTTTGCCCTGGAAAGTCCTGGTCGGCCTTGGCTGACCAGGACTTTTCGTGTTCTTTTCCTGACGTGGCGCCGCAATCCGGGTAGTGTCCGGCGATAGGTCATCGGCGAGCCGCGAAACCCGTAGCTCCCGCAGGTCAAGGGCCCTCTGGTTCCCCTTGCGGACGGTGTCCTGGGATCCAAACCAGTCATAGCTCAATCCCTTCCTTCCACACCCTGAGGTGAACGGCGTGGCTCTTCCGCCCCTTACCCCTGAACAGCGCACCGCCGCGCTCGCCAAGGCCGCCGAGGCTCGCCGGGAGCGCGCCGAGGTCAAGAACCGGCTCAAGCACTCCGGCGCCTCCCTGCACGAGGTGATCAAGGCCGGAAAGGCCGAGAACGACGTCATCGGCAAGATGAAGGTCTCCGCACTGCTGGAGTCCCTTCCCGGCGTCGGCAAGGTCCGTGCCAAGCAGATCATGGAACGCCTCGGCATCAGCGAGAGCCGGCGCGTCCGCGGCCTCGGTACGAACCAGATCGCCTCCCTGGAGCGGGAGTTCGGCGGCGGTGCCGCCTGACCGTGCCCCGTGGTCCCGGGACCGTCCGCGATCCGGGATAATCGGTGCATGAGTGAGCGTCCGCGGCTGACCGTGCTCTCCGGCCCTTCGGGGGTCGGCAAGAGCACGGTCGTCGCTCATATGAGGAAGCAGCACCCCGAGGTCTGGCTCTCGGTGTCGGCGACGACCCGGCACCCGAGGCCGGGCGAGCAGAACGGGGTCCAGTACCACTTCGTCGACAACGACGAGTTCGACAAGCTGATCGCCAACGGCGAGCTGCTGGAGTGGGCCGTCTTCGCCGGCAACCGCTACGGCACCCCGCGCTCGGCGGTGCTGGAGAAGCTGGAGCGCGGCGAGCCCGTCCTGCTGGAGATCGACCTCCAGGGCGCCCGCCAGGTGCGCGAGTCGATGCCCGAGGCGCAGCTGGTCTTCCTGGCCCCGCCGAGCTGGGACGAGCTGGTCCGACGGCTGACCGGTCGGGGCACGGAGTCGCAGGACGTGATCGCGAAGCGGCTGGAGGCGGCCAAGGTCGAGCTCGCGGCCGAGCCCGAGTTCGACACGACCCTTGTCAACACCTCCGTCGAGCAGGTAGCGGCCGAACTGCTAGCCTTGCTCGGTGTAGCCTGACCTGTCTGTCTTTTCCACCCTTTCGGAAGGTTTTCGCGTGTCCTCTTCCATGACCGCGCCCGAGGGCATCATCAACCCGCCGATCGACGAGCTGCTTGAGGCCACCGACTCCAAGTACAGCCTCGTGATCTACGCCGCCAAGCGCGCGCGCCAGATCAACGCGTACTACTCCCAGCTCGGTGAGGGCCTGCTCGAGTACGTCGGCCCGCTGGTCGACACCCACGTGCACGAGAAGCCGCTGTCGATCGCGCTGCGCGAGATCAACGCGGGCATGCTGACCGCCGAGGCGATCGAAGCCGCCTGAGGCGGTCTCCGAAGCTTGTGGAAGGGCCCGGCGGAATCGTTTCCGCCGGGCCCTTCGGCGTTCCCGGGGGCTGTGGGATCGACCACGGTGCGCGCGGTGGCTGAGGGGCCGTAGGGTGTGCACGTCCCAGGAGTGGAGGAGAGCGGGAGTATGAGCGCGACTTCGGACCGGAGCGGGTCGGCGGACGCGCCGCGCGTCGCCCTCGGCGTCAGCGGCGGCATCGCCGCCTACAAGGCGTGCGAGCTGCTCCGCCGGTTCACCGAGTCCGGCCACCAGGTCACCGTGGTGCCCACCGAGGCGGCGCTGCACTTCGTCGGCGAGGCCACCTGGGCCGCGCTCTCCGGCCGCCCGGCCGCCACCGAGACCTGGGAGCGCGTGCACGAGGTGCCGCACGTGCGGATCGGCCAGCAGGCCGACCTGGTCGTGGTCGCCCCCGCCACCGCCGACCTGATCGCCAAGGCCGCCCACGGCCTCGCCGACGACCTGCTCACCAACACCCTGCTCACCGCCCGCTGTCCGGTCGTCCTGGCGCCCGCCATGCACACCGAGATGTGGGAGCACCCCGCCACCCGGGACAACGTCGCCACGCTGCGCCGCCGGGGCGTGATCGTGCTGGAGCCGGCCGTCGGGCGGCTCACCGGCAAGGACACCGGCAAGGGGCGGCTGCCCGAGCCGTCCGCGATCTTCGACGCCTGCCGGGCCGTGCTGCGCCGGGGCGGGGCCGCCCCGACCGACCTGGCGGGCCGACACGTGGTGGTCTCGGCCGGCGGCACCCGCGAGCCGCTGGACCCGGTGCGCTTCCTGGGCAACCGCTCCTCCGGCAAGCAGGGCTACGCGCTCGCCGTGACGGCCGCGGCCCGTGGGGCGCGCGTGACGTTGGTCTCGGCCAACGCGGAGCTCGCCGACCCGGCCGGGGTCGACGTGGTGCACGTCTCGACCGCGCTGGAGCTGCGCGAGGCGGCGCTGAAGGCGGCCGCGTCGGCCGACGCCGTGGTCATGGCCGCGGCCGTGGCGGACTTCCGGCCCGCCGAGTACGCCAGCGGCAAGATCAAGAAGGTCGAGGGGGTCGAGCCGGCGCCGGTCGCCCTCGTCCGCAACCCCGACGTCCTGGCCGAGCTGGCGGCGCACCGCGCCCGTTCGGGCCAACTCGTGGTGGGTTTCGCGGCGGAGACCGACGACGTGCTCGCCAACGGCCGCGCCAAGCTCGCCCGCAAGGGCTGCGACCTGTTGGTCGTCAACGAGGTGGGCAACGGCAAGGCCTTCGGGACGGACGTCAACGAGGCCGTGGTACTGGGCTCGGACGGCAGTGAGACGGCCGTTCCGGTGGGCCCGAAGGAGGCGTTGGCGGACGTGGTCTGGGACCTGGTCGTGAAGCGGCTGGAAACGATCGGCGGCTGATCAAGCCCTGCTGGAGATCGGTCGCGATTTCCGGAAGCGGGTGACGTTCGGCGGAGGCATCCCGTTAGACTCCAGGAATCAAGTCTTTCCGGATGTCCCCGGTTCGCCGGGGGCCTTCAGTCAGCAGCCGCTGCAACCCCAGGGAGCGCTGTGTCTCGCCGCCTGTTCACCTCGGAGTCCGTCACCGAGGGACACCCCGACAAGATCGCTGACCAGATCAGCGACACCATCCTTGACGCTCTCCTCCGGGAGGACCCGACCTCCCGGGTCGCCGTGGAGACGCTCATCACCACCGGCCAGGTGCACGTGGCCGGCGAGGTGACCACCAAGGCGTACGCGCCGATCGCCCAGCTCGTCCGGGACAAGATCCTGGAGATCGGCTACGACAGCTCCAAGAAGGGCTTCGACGGCGCCTCCTGCGGCGTGTCGGTGTCCATCGGCGCGCAGTCGCCCGACATCGCCCAGGGCGTCGACACCGCGTACGAGGCTCGGGTCGAAGGCGACGAGGACGACCTGGACAAGCAGGGCGCCGGCGACCAGGGCCTGATGTTCGGCTACGCGTCCGACGAGACGCCCGAGCTGATGCCGCTGCCGATCACCCTCGCGCACCGCCTCTCGCGCCGCCTGACCGAGGTCCGCAAGAACGGGACCATCCCGTACCTGCGCCCCGACGGCAAGACCCAGGTCACCATCGAGTACGACGGCGACAAGGCCGTCCGCCTCGACACCGTGGTGGTCTCCACCCAGCACGCCAGTGACATCGACCTGGAGTCGCTGCTCACCCCGGACATCCGCGAGTTCGTGGTCGAGCCCGAGCTGAAGGCGCTCGCCGAGCAGGGCATCAAGCTGGTCACCGAGGGCTACCGCCTGCTGGTGAACCCGACCGGCCGCTTCGAGATCGGCGGCCCGATGGGCGACGCCGGCCTCACCGGCCGCAAGATCATCATCGACACCTACGGCGGCATGGCCCGCCACGGTGGCGGCGCCTTCTCCGGCAAGGACCCGTCCAAGGTCGACCGCTCGGCCGCGTACGCGATGCGCTGGGTGGCGAAGAACATCGTCGCCGCCGGCCTCGCCCGCCGCGCCGAGGTGCAGGTCGCGTACGCGATCGGCAAGGCCGAGCCCGTGGGCCTGTTCGTCGAGACCTTCGGCACCGAGACCGTGCCGGTGCTGACCATCCAGAAGGCCGTCACCGACGTCTTCGACCTGCGCCCGGCCGCGATCATCCGCGACCTGGACCTGCTGCGCCCGATCTACTCCCAGACCGCGGCGTACGGCCACTTCGGCCGTGAGCTGCCCGAGTTCACCTGGGAGCGCACCGACCGGGTGGAGCAGCTGAAGGCGGCCGTGAAGGACTGAACGGCCTGATCGTCCGGAAGCGGCGCCTACCCCCGGGCGGGGTGGGCGCCGCTTCTGTGCGTTCTGTCGGTGTGACCTGGTAGTACTGGGAGCGATGAGCAGCACAGGGGAGACGGAGAACACGGAGAACGGGGCCGAGCCGGAGCAGCTGGCGTTCATCCGGGAGACGGTCAAGCGGGCCAAACCCCGGACGTGGCGCGGCGCCAAGCGGGCCGAGCACCTGCCGGTGGCCCGGGTCGTGGTGGACAAGGGCGTGCTCACCATCGACAAGTTCTTCGACTACGAGGTGCCGGCCGCGATGGCCGAGGAGGCCCGCCCGGGCGCCCGGGTGCGGGTGCGCTTCGGCGCGCGCGTGGTGAAGGGCCAGCGCGAGGGCGGGGAACTGCACGACGGGTTCATCGTCGCCCGGTTGGAGAAGAGCGACTTCCCCGGCCCGCTCGCCCCGCTCGCCCAGGTGCTGTCGCCCGAGCCCGTGCTCACCCCCCAGCTGCTCCGGCTCTGCCGGACCGTCGCCGACCGCTACGCCGGCACCCTCGCCGACGTCCTCCAACTGGCCGTCCCGCCCCGCCACGCCAAGGCCGAGGCCGAGGCCTCGCCGCCGGCGCTCCCGCGCCCCCCGGCCCCCGCCCCCGGGGGCTGGCAGCGCTACCCGGCCGGGCCCGACTTCCTCGCCGCGCTGGCCGACGGCGGCTCGCCGCGCGCCGTCTGGGCGGCGCTGCCCGGCCCCGGCTGGCCGTACGAGATCGCGCGCGCCGTCGCCGCCACGCTGGCGGGCGGGCGCGGCGCGCTCGTCGTGCTGCCCGAGGGGCGGTCGGTGGCCCGGGTCGACCAGGCGCTCACCGAACTGCTCGGCGCGGGGCGGCACGTGGCCCTGGAGGCCGACCTCGGCCCGCGCGAGCGCTACCGGCGCTGGCTGGCGGTGAGTCGCGGCTCGGTGCACGCCGTGATCGGCACCCGCGCCACCATGTTCGCGCCGGTGCGCGACCTCGGGCTGGTCGTCGTCTGGTCCGACGGCGACAACAGCCACAGCGACCCGCGCGCCCCGCACCCGCACGTGCGCGAGGTCGCGCTGCTGCGCGCCGCCGACGAGGGCGCGGCCGTGCTGCTCGGCGGCCACGCCGTCACGGTGGAGGGCGCGCAGCTGGTCAGCACCGGGTGGGCCCGCCCGCTGACCGCCGACCGGGAGACCGTGCGCCGGATCGCGCCGCGGGTGCGGACCGTCACCGACCAGGACCAGCACCGCGACGGCGCCGCCCAGGCCGCCCGGCTGCCCTCGGTGGCCTGGGAGGCCGCCCGGGAGTCGCTGGCCGCCGGGCGCCCGGTGCTCATCCAGGTGCCCCGGCGCGGCTACGTGCCCCGGCTGTCCTGCGGGCGCTGCCGCACCCCCGCCCGGTGCCGGCGGTGCGAGGGCCCGCTGGAGGCGCCCGCGGCCGACGCCGCGCTGAACTGCGGCTGGTGCGGGGAGGCGGAGACGGACTGGCACTGCCCCGAGTGCGGCTCGTTCCGGCTGCGCGCCCAGGTGGTCGGCGCCCGGCGCACGGCGGAGGAACTGGGCAAGGCGTTCCCGCGCATCCCGGTGCGCACCTCCGGGCGGGACGCGGTGCTGGCCACCGTCCCGGACGAGCCGTCGCTGGTGATCTCCACGCCCGGTGCGGAGCCGGTGGTGGACGGTGGTACCGGGTACGGGGCCGCGCTGCTGCTGGACGGCTGGGCGCTGCTCGGCCGGCCCGACCTGCGGGCCGGGGAGGAGACGCTGCGGCTCTGGTTGACGGCCGCCGCGCTGGTCCGGTCCGCCGAGGAGGGCGGCTCGGTGGTCGTGGTCGCCGAGCCGTCGGCGCGGCCGGTGCAGGCCCTGGTCCGCTGGGACCCGCTGGGCCACGCCGGGCTGGAACGCGACGAGCGGGCGCAGCTGCACTTCCCGCCGGTGTCGCGGATGGCGTCGGTCAGCGGCAGCCCGGCGGCCGTGGCCGACCTGCTGGGGCTGATCCGGCTGCCCTCGGAGGCGGACGTGCTCGGGCCGGTACCGGCCCCGGCCCTGCGCGGGGAGGAACAGGAGCGCGCGCTGCTGAGGGTGCCGCCCGGGCAGGGGGCGGCGCTGGCGGCGGTCCTCAAGGCGGCGCAGATCGCGCGGATCGCGCTGCGGACGCCGGAGGCGGTACGGGTGCGGGTGGATCCGACCGACATCGGGTGAGGCCGGCGGGGGCGGGGTGAGTGGCCACCCCGCCCCGGATGGCGCTGGTCGGACGGCGGCGTCAGCCGCGCAGCGGGATGCCGGTGCGGTCGACCGGGGTGCGCTCGGGGGTGGTGCGGTCGACCGGGGGGCGGTCGAGGGGGCCGCGTTCCGGGGTGGTGCGGTCGAGCGCGGTGCGCTCCAGGGTGCCGCGCTCCAGGGCGGTGCGGTCGAGGTTGCCGCGCTCCAGGGCGGTGCGGTCGAGGCTGCTGCGGTCCAGGCCGCCCTGGCGGGCCGCCGGGACGGTCGCCGCCAGGCCGCCGGACGGCGCGGCGGGCAGTTCCTCCGAGCGGTCCGGGCGGCTCTGGCCCGGGACGGCGCCGCTGGCGGCGAGGAGTTCGCTGGTCGGGCGGCGCATCCCGTACCGGCGGTGCACGGCCTGCTTGGTGACCCCGAGGGCCGAGCCCACCGAGTCCCAGGAGAAGCCCAGCGCCCGGTCGAACTCGACCGCCGCCGCGACCAGGGTCTCCACGCTCTCCCTCAGCTCCTGCGCCAGGCGCACGGTCGGCGCGGGCGCCCGCCCGTACACGACGAAGCCGGCCGACGTGCTGGGCCGGCGCGGACGGTAGACGTTGCCCAACTGGGCGGTGAGCGTCCGCAGCGCGTCGACCTGCCGCCTCACCCGCTCGATGTCCCGCACCAGCAGGTGCAGGCTCGCCCGCGCCCGGGCGTCGTGGTTGATCTGCTCGGCCATGGCCTACGTGCCACCTTCCGTACGGTTCGGCTCGGCCGGGGCGCGGTGTCCCGTGCGCCCGGCCCCGGTCAATCTCACTTGACCAACGCCGAAGCGGGGGCCGGGGTAACGCCGCCGGGCACACTCGGGATATGCCAGAAGCCGGTGCCGGGGTGGGGGAGGGGCGTTCGGGGCGGTGTGAGGAGCCGGGTGAGGGCATGGGCGGCGGGCGCGGTGCGTTGCATAGACTTGCCGGGAACCCGTAGTTGCCCGCAGCCCCGCACCCTCGACGGACAGGAGCCCGTACCCGTGGCGATCCAGCCGATCCGGCTCTTCGGAGACCCCGTCCTGCGGGCCACCGCCCAGCCGGTGACCACGTTCGACAAGGAACTGCGCACCCTGGTCGGCGACCTCACCGAAACCATGCTCAACGCCCCCGGCGCCGGCCTCGCCGCGCCCCAACTCGGCGTCTCCCTGCGGGTGTTCACCTACCACGTGGACGGTGTCACCGGGCACCTGATCAACCCGGACCTGTCGCTGACCGAGGAGGAGCAGGACGGCCCCGAGGGCTGCCTCTCGCTGCCCGGACTGCGCTACGACACCAAGCGCGCCTACGGCGTGGTCGCCAAGGGCTTCACCATGTACGGGGATCCGGTCACCCTGGAGGGCACCCAGCTGCTCGCCCGCTGCATCCAGCACGAGACCGACCACCTCGACGGCATCATCTTCATCGACCGGCTCGACCGCGAGCAGCGCAAGGCCGCGCTGAAGGCGATCCGTGACACCGACTGGGGCGGCGCGCCCGCGCCGGTCGTCAAGGTCTCCCCGCACAGCACGTTCGGCGCCGCGCGCTGAACCCTCTGATCTCCAACGTTCTTTTGCAGAAAGGCACTTGATGCGTCTCGTCTTCGCCGGCACCCCCGAGGTCGCCGTTCCCGCCCTGGACGCCCTGCTCGCCTCCGACCGGCACGAGGTCGTCGCGGTGGTCACCCGCCCCGACGCCCCCGCCGGGCGAGGGCGCAAGCTGGTCGCCAGCCCCGTCGCCCAGCGCGCCGAGGAGGCCGGGATCGAGGTCCTCAAGCCGGCGAAGCCCAGCGACCCGGAGTTCGTCGCCCGGCTCACCGAACTCGCCCCCGACTGCTGCCCGGTGGTCGCCTACGGCGCACTGCTGCGCCCCGGCACCCTGGAGATCCCCAAGCACGGCTGGGTCAACCTGCACTTCTCGCTGCTGCCCGCCTGGCGCGGCGCGGCCCCCGTCCAGCACGCCGTGCTGGCCGGCGACGAGGTCACCGGCGCGGCCACCTTCCTGATCGAGCAGGGCCTGGACTCCGGTCCGGTCTACGGCGTGATCACCGAGGAGATCCGCCCGACCGACACCAGCGGCGAACTGCTCACCCGCCTCTCGGTGTCCGGCGCGCGCCTGCTCACCGCCACCATGGACGGCATCGAGGACGGCTCCCTGCACGCCCTCCCGCAGCCGGCCGAGGGCGTCACGCTCGCCCCGAAGATCACCGTCGAGGACGCGCGCGTCGAGTGGAGCCACCCCGCCCTGCGGATCGACCGCGTGGTGCGCGGCTGCGCCCCGGCGCCCGGCGCCTGGACGGAGTTCCGCGGCGAGCGGCTGAAGATCACCGGGCCGGTGAAGCTGCTGACCGACTCGTCCGCCCTGGCGCCCGGGGAGCTGGCCGTGGTCGGCAAGAACAGCGTGCGGGTCGGGACGGGCAGCCACGAGGTCGAACTCGGGGAGGTCCGCCCGCAGGGGAAGAAGGAGATGCGGGCGGCGGACTGGGCGCGCGGGGCGCGGCTGGAGTCCGGGGAGCGCTTCGGCTCCGAGGGCTGAGGCTCAGGTTTAGCGTTACTGTTCGTCCAATAACCACTGATAATCCTCTGATAACCACCGATAACCACCGCAGCACCTTGAGGCACCCTGTGACCACCCCCAGCGCCCAGCGCGCCCCCCGCCCGCACCGCCGCCCGAAGAAGGACCCGGCCCGGATCGTCGCGTTCCGCGCGCTGCGCGCCGTCGACGAGCGCGACGCGTACGCCAACCTGATCCTGCCGTCGCTGCTCCGCGAAGCCGAGCAGAAGGGCATGGACCGGCGCGACGCCGCCCTCGCCACCGAGCTCGTCTACGGCACCCTGCGCCTTCAGGGCACCTACGACGCGATCATCGCCGCCTGCATCGACCGGCCGCTCGGCAAGGTCGACCCGCCGGTCCTGGACGTGCTCTCGCTCGGCGCCCACCAGCTGCTCACCACCCGCATCCCCAGCCACGCGGCGGTCTCGGCCACCGTCGAGCTGGCCCGGGTGGTGCTCGGCGACGGCAAGGCCAAGTTCGTCAACGCCGTCCTGCGCCGGATCAGCGCCCACGACCTGGACGCCTGGATCGAGAAGGTCGCCCCGCCGTACGAGAAGGACGCCGAGGACCACCTCGCCGTCGTCCACTCGCACCCGCGCTGGGTCGTCTCCGCGCTCTGGGACTCGCTCGGCCGCTGGCAGCCCGACGCCTCCGGGCGCAGCGCCCTGGAGGACCTGCTGCGCGCCGACAACGCCCGGCCCGAGGTGACCCTCGTCGCCCGCCCCGGCCGGGTCGACGTCGGCGAACTCGCCGACGCGCTGCCCGAGGCCGAGCCCGGCCGCTGGTCCCCGTTCGCGCTGCGGCTCGCCGAAGGCGGCGACCCGGGCTCGCTGGAGGCCGTCCGGGACAACCGGGCGGGCGTCCAGGACGAAGGCAGCCAGCTGGTCGCCCTCGCCCTGGCCAACGCCCCGCTGGACGGCCCGGACCGGCTCTGGCTGGACGGCTGTGCCGGCCCCGGCGGCAAGGCCGCGCTGCTCGCGGCGCTGGCCGCCGAACGCGGCGCCGGGCTGGTCGCGAGCGAGAAGCAGCCGCACCGCGCGCGGCTGGTCGCCCGGGCGCTGGAGGGCAACCCCGGCCCGTACGCGGTGATCACCGCGGACGGCACCCGCCCGGCCTGGCGCTCCGGAGGCTTCGACCGGGTGCTGGTCGACGTGCCGTGCTCCGGCCTGGGCGCCCTGCGCCGCCGCCCGGAGGCGCGCTGGCGCCGCCGCCCCGCCGACGTCGCGGCCTTCGGCCCGCTCCAGCGGGACCTGCTGCGCTCGGCGATCGACGCCGCCCGGGTCGGCGGGGTGGTCGGGTACGCGACCTGCTCGCCGCACCTCGCGGAGACCCGGGCCGTCGTGGACGACGTGCTGCGGGCCGAGGGCGGCCGGGTCGAGTGGATCGACGCGCGCCCGCTGCTGCCCGGCGTCCCCGCGCTCGGGGACGGGCCGGACGTGCAGCTCTGGCCGCACCTGCACGGGACGGACGCGATGTACCTGGCGCTGCTGCGGCGGACGGCGTGATCCGGTGATCCGGTGATCCCGTGATCCGGGGGGACTGGGGAGGGCGGTGCGCTCAGCCGGGTGAGGGGGGCTGCGGCCGGGCGGGCGTGGGCCCGGGGAGGTCGGTGAGGAGGGCGTGGGCCTGGGCGCGGAGGCAGTCGACCGGGGGGTCCTCGCAGATCACCTCCAGGCCGAGCCCGCTCGCCTGCCCGAAGTGGTAGTACGACTGGTAGGCGAGGTAGGGGCGGTGGCCGTCGGTGGGGTCCAGCCCGACGGCGAGCGTCGCGAAGTGGGTGCGCTCGTTCTCGGTGCGCTCGAACTCCGTCCGGGAGAGCCGCCATTCGAACTCGTACGGCTCCGGATCGGACGGCAGGTCCAGCAGCGCCTGGGCGAGCCGGCGGACGTCGTCCGGCCCGGCGAACGGGAGCGACTCGGACCAGCGGGGCGCGGCGGCGAGCAGCTCCCAGCCGTCGCCGTTGCGGCTGACGGACAGTGCCCACTCGCCGTCCTGGTCGTGCCAGTGGCAGCTGAGGATCGGATCCATGGTGGTCAACCTCCCTGTGAGGCTTGGCCGTTCGGCTCTCCCCATCGTGGCACACCGGACCGCCGAAGGGAGCCGGGCGGCCGGCGGTGGGCGGGGGCGCGCGGGGCTTTCGGGCCGAGGGCGGGGGCCGGGGTGGTCAGTCGGTGGCCGGGGTCGGCGCGGGGTGCCAGGGGCGGTCGGCGCGGGTCGGGCGGGCCGCGGCGGTGAGGCGCAGGGCGTACACCTCGCGGTCGGTGGCCGGGTGCGGGACGGGGCCGAGGTAGTCGTGGCCGGTCAGGTGGCACCAGGCGGGCAGGTCGAGGGGGGCGGCAGGGTCGGTGGTGTGGATGTGCACCACCGCGCCGGCGGGCAGGTCGGCGATCCGGGCGCGCAGTCGCAGCAGCAGTTGGACGCAGAGCAGGCCGGTGCCGTCGACGGTCAGGTCGGGGGCGGGTTCCTGGCCGGGCTGCTGTCCGGGGGTGTGGGTCATGGGGTTGCTGCCCTTCGCGGTGGTGCGGCGGTGCCGGGGTGCAGGGGTGCCGGGCTCAGCCTAGGCGCCGGGACGGTGCGGTACGCGGCGCCGTTCGGGATCTGGCGGTTTCGTAGTCCGACAGTCCGACAGTCCGACGGTTCAACAGTCCGTTAGTCGCGGGCTGTGGCCGCCCCCGGCCGCTGGTCGGGGGCGGTGCCGCCGAGGCGGGTGAGCAGGACGGCGAGGCGGTCGAGGTCGTCGGGGCTCCACTGGTCGGCCGCGAAGAGGTCGGCGGCGACCTTCCGGGCCGTGTACAGCATCTCGGCGAGCCGGTCGCGGCCGGTCGGCGTCAGGGCCGCGTAGGCGACCCGGGCGTCGCGGGCCGCCGCCTCCCGGCTCACCAGGCCGATCCGCTCCAGCGGTGCCAGTCCGCGGGTGACGCCCGAGGCGGTGAGGCCGAGGGCCTCGGCGAGGTCGACCCGGCGCATCCGGCCGCCGGGGGCGTGGCCGAGGTGGAGCAGCAGGGTGAAGTCGGACAGGCTCACGCCGTGCAGGCCGCCGAGGCTCGCGTCGAAGCGCTTGGCCACGGCCGCCTGGGCGCGGACCAGCCGCAGGGCGGTGTCCAGCGGGTCGGGTCGGGTGCCCGGGTCGGCCTGTTGGTCGACCTGTGGGTTCGTGTGCGGGTCGGCGTGCGGATCTGTCATTGCTACCTCCTTGACTACTCAAGCATACCGGTGCGGCGAGCCGTCAAGGAGGTAGCGGGAGGGGGGAGGGGGCTAGCCGGCGTTGGCGGCGCGGCGCTGCCGCTTGCCGAGCGGTGCCTGCGAGAGGTCCTCGGCCTGGGACCGCAGGTTCTTGTAGCCGTAGCCGCGCTCGGCCAGCCAGGCCCGTGCCGCCTGCTCGGCCCGCTCGGCCGCCGCCAGGATGTCCTCCTCCGCCTCGCCCGAGTCGAGGAAGCGGAAGGTGAAGGCGGCCCGCGCGCCGAGGTCGTAGCTGAGGTGTCCCTCGCGGGTGAAGGCCGCGCGCAGCACGTCGTGTTCGGGCGCGCGGGCGAGGAGTTCGGCGTGCTGCTCGACGCTGAGGTCGTCGAAGACGCCGCGCACCATGATGCGGAAGGTTCGAGTGGTCATCCCCCGACCATAGGCAGGACGGACGGCCGACCGCCAACCCGATTTCGTGCCGCTCGCTGGTCGACAGTGGGTTCCCGGGCGGACCTAGGCGCGTCTGCCGGGCAGGCGGGTGCAGACGGTGCCGGAGGCGAGCGGGGCCGGTTCGGCCTTGAGGGCGTCGAGGGTGAAGTCCGTGGTGAGGGCGCTGATGTCGGCGGTCTGCCGGATGAGGTAGTGGTTGGCGCCGGGGGCTTCGTAGCGGGCGAGGTCGGGGACGACCGGGCGGGCCCGCAGGGCGTATTCGAGGGACTGGTTGGCGTTGGCGGCGCTGTGGTCGCCGGTGCCGTGGACGATCAGGACGCGTCGGCCGGCGAGGTGGTCGACGGGGTCGCCGCTGGGCAGCCAGGGCGCGATGCCGGCGACGCCGACGACGTTCGGGTGCCCGGCGCACCAGAAGGCGGCGCGCCCGCCGAGGGAGTTGCCGATGAGGACGACGGGTACGTCGCCGTAGCGGCGGGCGAGTTCGTCGAGGGCCCAGCGGGTGTCGACGGCGGTGTCGGCGTCGGCGCCGTTCCAGCCGCTGTAGCGGTAGCGCAGCAGGTGGACGGCGAGGCCGTGCGGGCGGCCGCGGTCGGCGAGTTCGGCGGTGAGGTTGCGCAGGCCCAGTTCGGCGACCTTCAGCGGTCCGCGCCGGCTGCGCAGGAACCCGCCGGGCAGTAGCAGGGCGACGCCGTCGACCCGCCCCGTCCCGTCGTCGCCGAGTCGTGGGGTCAGTTGTGCGGTGCGCGGCCGCTGCGCCTGGAACACGCGAAATCCCTCCCTGGTGTCTACCTCCGGATTCTACGGTTCGGCGGGCGGGTCGCGGTGCGCGTGCAGGGGCCGCAGGGCCCAGCCGGTGGCGCGGGTGCGGGGCCCCCGTGGGCCCGGCCTGGCGGGCGGGGGGAGGGCGTTGGGTGGGCGGGCCAACTCGCCTGCGGGTGCGAGGCGTTGGGGCGAGGTCAGGAGCGGCGGCCCGGCTGGTCGCCGCCGCCGGTGGAGCGGCTCCGGCCGGAGAGCAGTTCCTGCATGCTCGGGAGCTTCCGGCGCTGCGAGCCGGTCTGCGAGCCGGTCTGCGGGCCGCTCTGAAAGCCGGTTTGCGTGCCGGCGGGCGGGGCGATCGAGCGGCGGGGTTCGGGGGCCGGGCCGAGGCCGGCCTTGGCGGCCGCGTCGGCGAGGAAGTCGGAGGCCTGGCGGCGGGCGTTGTCGACCGTGCGGCGCAGGCTCTCGGCGTCGTTGCGCAGCTTGTCGGTCTGCCGGCGCAGCAGGTCGGTGCGCTGTTCGGCCTCGGTGAGCTGCTTGAGGCTGGCCGCCGCCCGGGCGGCGGCCTCCCGTTCGAGCTCCTCGCCACGTTGCTGGGCTTCGGCGACGATCTGTTGTGCCCGGGCCTCGGCGCGGGCCCGCTGGTCGGCGAGGTCCTGGTCGAGCCGGCGGCGCCGCTGGGCGATGCTGGTCTCGAATTGCAGCGCGACCTGGGCGGCCTGGTCGCGGGTGCGCTGGAACAGCGCGTCCGCTTCCTGCCGGCGGGCGAGGACGTACGGGTCCTCCTCGGCGGCGGGGACGTCCCGGACGGTGGCGTGGTAGCCGGCCGGGGGTCGTTCGGCCTGCTCGGCGAGGTGGATCAGGCGTTCGGCGACCTGGTCGGCGTGCGGCGGCCGTCGGTCGGGGTCCTTGGCGAGCAGTTCGAGGACGAGGGTGTCGACGTCGGCGGGCAGGCCGGGCCGGAGGGTGCCGGGGGCGGCCGGGTGGACCTCGCCGTGCTGGCGGATGAGTTCGTAGAGGGTGCCGCGGAACGGGGTGCGGCCGGTGAGGAGTTCGTACAGGAGGCAGCCGAAGGCGTAGAGGTCGGAGCGGGCGTCGAGGCCGCCGCTGTCGAAGCGTTCGGGGGCCATGTAGGCGGGGGTGCCGACGATGACGTTGGTGCTGGTGATGCCGTCGTCGGCGGTGCCGACCCGGGCGATGCCGAAGTCGACGACCTTGACCTCCCCGGACGACTGGATCATCACGTTGGCCGGCTTGACGTCCCGGTGGACGACGCCGGCCCGGTGCGCGGTGGCGAGGGCCTGGGAGATCTGGACGGCCCAGGTGAGGGCCTGGCGCAGGGGCAGCGGTCCGTCGCCGAGGTGGCGGCTGAGCGGGGCGCCGTCGAGCAGTTCCATGACCAGGAAGTAGAGCGGCCGGCCGGCCTCGTCGTGCCGGCCGAAGTCGTGCACGGTGACGATGGACGGGTGGTTGAGCGCGCCGGCGGTGGCCACCTCGCGGACGAACCGGGCCGCGTCCTTGGGGGTGTTGTTGCTGCCCGGGAGCATCACCTTGACGGCGACGAGCCGTTGGATCCGCGCGTCGCGGGCCTTCCAGACCGCGCCGAAGGCGCCCTCGCCGATCTGCTCGACCAGCTCGTACCGCCCGTCGAGTACGTCGCCCGGCTGCATCCCCGCCCCTTTCACGCCCCCGGTGCCGCGCCCCGGCCCCCGGGTCAACCTACCGTCCGTCGCCGGGGCCGGGAGTTTTCCGTTGTCTTTGTTCAGGATCGAGCCAGGCTCTGCGATCATCCGATGATCGTCGTTCGTGCGTGGGCGGCGCTTGACGGGGGAGTGACCGACATGGCCGAGGGGCCCGTGGACAGTGCCGCCGGGGCCGGGCGGGCCCGCAGGTCCGTCCGCCTCGCCAGGGGCGGGTTCGCCATGGACAAGGAGGCCTGGATGGTGGTCTCCGGCGGGGTGCTGGGGGCCATGTTCGCGAGCATGGGCCTGGCCGTGCTGATCGGGCCGTCCCAGGGGTACGGCGGCGAGAGCCTCGACATCATGGGCATCGTCAGCATCCTCGGCCTGATGCCCTGCGGGGCCGGCCTGCTGTGGGCGCTGCTCCACCCCCGGCGCGGCCTCCCCGCGGTCGCCGTGGGGATCCTGTTCGGGCTCGCCGCGTTCGTCTCCTTCGCCGGGACCGGCCTCAACGACGCCTGGGAGGCGCCGCTGGACCGGCCGTCGTCGATCCGCGCCGTCGGCAGCTGGACCAGCGGGGACGTGGTGGTGCGGGTCCGGCCCGACCAGGTGGTGGCCTACCGCGGCACCACCGGGCAGGTCGCGTGGCGGTGGACGCCGCCGGGCGAGGACTCCGTCTGCGCCATGAGCCGCGGGACGGGCCACGGCCTCGGACTGCTCGGCCACTCCCCGCACGACCGGCCGTGCGCGGCGGTGACGGCGCTCAACCTCGCCGACGGCAAGGCCGCCTGGACCGCCGCGGCGGACGCGCCCGGCCGCGTCGGGGACACGGCGGCGCCCGATCTGCTCGCCGTCGCCGGGGACGAGGCCGTCCTCCAGGAGCGGACCGGCTGGCGCGCGGTGCACCTGGCCGACGGGCGCGCTTCCTGGCGCGGCGACGCGGACGCCGGCTGCTCGCCGTTGCAGGTGGCGGGCGGGGCGGCGGAGGTGGTGACGGTCGCGCAGTGCGGCGACGCCGCGCCGGTGCTGCGGTCGCTGGCCCCGGCGGACGGGCGGGAGCGGACCCGGGTCGCCCTGCCGGTCACGGGCGGGCTGAAGGACGTCGCGGTGGTCTCCACCGAGCCCCTCGCGGTCTGGGTCGACGCGCAGGGCGAGCGCGGGACGCACGCCGTGCTCAGCTTCGACGGGGCGGGGCGGCAGCGGGCGTCGATCCCGGTCGCGGGGGACGAGTACGACCTCGACGTCATGCTGGGCGGCGCCCACGCGTACGACGCGTTCGCCGCCCGCCCGCTGTTCGGCGGGGTGGTCGTCGGCGACCAGCTGATCGTCCCCGGCGAGAAGCCGGACGACGTCCGGATCAGCGGGGGGAAGAACCCCAGCCGCATCGCCACCGGGCGCCTGGTCGCCTACTCGCTCGCCGACGGCGGTAAGCGCTGGACGTCCGGGCTGGACGACCAGGTGACGGGGCTGCTGGTGGACGGCGCGTCGGTGTGGGCGCTGACCCGGGACAAGCTGACCCGGGTCGACGCCGCGACCGGGCGGAAGAGCAGTGAACTGGACGTCAACGACTCCAAGTCCGTCCACCCGGTGGACCTGTCGGTCTCCGGGCCCGGCCGGTTCACGGTGGTGGCGGAGGACGGCACGCGGGACGAGCCGCCGGCTCGGGGCATGGGCTGAGCTTGCGGGGCGCTTGATCGCCCGTTGTTCGTCACGCTCGGTCACGGCCACGGCCCGGGGGTGCCGCCCCGAGCGGCTGTGTCAGGCTGGTGGGGGAGCACCGCCGAGATCGGGAGGCTCGTGATGGCCGAGATCAGGGTGAACGGGGTGTCGCTGCACTACGAGGCCCGTGGCGAGGGGCCCGGCGTCGTCCTGGTGCACGGCTCGTGGAGCGACGCCGACAGCTGGGCGCGCGTGATGCCGGGCCTGGCCGAGTCGACCACCGTCGTCGCCTACGACCGGCGGGGCCACAGCCGCAGTGAGGACCCGCTCACCCAGGGTTCGGTCCACGAGGACGCGGCCGACCTGGCCGGGCTGATCGACGGGCTCGGACTCGCGCCGGCGTTCGTCTGCGGGAACTCGTACGGTTCGCTGATCACGCTGCGGCTCGCCGCCGCCCGGCCCGACCTGCTGCGGGGGGATCGCCGTGCACGAGCCGCCCGGCGCCGGCATCCTGCTCGCCGACCCCGAGCTGAGGCCGGTCGCCACCGCGCTCGCCGACCGGATCACCGCCGTCCGGGAGCTGCTGGAGCAGGCCGAGTCGGCCGCGGCGGCGGAGCTGTTCGTGGAGACGGTCACCTTCGGGCCGGGGGCCTGGGCACAGCTGCCCGCGCCGGTGCGGCACACGTACGTGCGCAACGCGCCGACCTACCTGGACGAGCTGCGGGACCCGGACGCCCTGGACCTCGACCTGAACGCGTTGGCCCGCTTCACGGAACCGGCTCTACTCACGCAGAGTGACAACAGTCCGCCGATGTACGGCGAGGTGCTGGACATCATCGACCTCACCCTGTCGAAGGTGGAACGACACCTGTACCGGGGTGCCGGCCACGCACCGCACCTGTCGCAGCCGGAGGAATGGGTGCGGGTGGTGCTGCCGCGCGCCCTGGCGTGAGCCCCCACTCCGGGAGCGCGCCCGGCCCGTTGCGCGCTGGGGCGTAACGGGCCGGGCGTAACGGGCCGACCGCACGCGTCAGTTGGGCGAGGCGCCCCAGCCGTCGTCCGGGAGGGTGCGGTCCGGCTCGGGGCAGTCGGTGTGGTCGTAGCCCCACAGCAGGGCCTTGTTCAGCACCCAGTCGTCTGGCGGCGGCGCGTCATCATGGCCCTCGGGGGCCGCGTGGCCGTCGCGGGCCTGGTGGCCGTCGCGGTCGGTGAGGACGAACGCCACCCGGACCTCCTCGGCCACCGCCACCTCCAGGGTGCGCTGGTCGGGGACGTTCTCGTACGTCACGGTCTCCCAGCGGCAGCCGGCGGCGGTCAGCGCGGCGATCAGGGCCGACTCGGTGACGTGCGTGTCGAGCGTCAGCAACCCGCCACCGGCCAGCGGGAGTTCGAGTTCGCCGTGCCACACGGGCAGGGACAGCGACTGGAGCCGGCGGCAGTGGCAGAACACCGTCTGCACGTCGCCCCAGCTGAAGCCGTGCGGCCAGCGGGACTCGCGGTGGATCCGCCCGCCGTCCCAGGGATCGCCGTAGTGGCCGGCGAGTTCGGGCAGCGGGGCGTTGTAGCGCAGCCCGTCCGGACCGTCCAGGCCGCCGGTGGCCGCCAGCGCGGTGAGCCGCGCGAGGAAGTCCGTCATCCCAGGCACCCGCGCACCGCCTCGATCAGCCGGTTGGCGCGGGCGTCGCCGTGGCCGATCATCCGGTTGGCGACGTAGCCGAAGCCGACGCCGAACTCGTCGTCCCCGAAGGCGAACTGGCCGCCCGCGCCGTCGTTGCCGAAGCTGCGCGCGCCCAGCAGCGGGCGGAAGGCGGGGGAGTCGAGCAGCAGGCCGGAACCCCAGCGGGCGCCCATGTCGAAGCCCAGGAAGCCCGCGCCGGAGGAGACTTCGCGCACCGCGTCGGTGACGGTCTCGTGCGAGAGCAGGCGCGGGCCGCCGTCCAGGCCGGTGGCGGCGGCCGCGTACAGCCCCGCCAGCCCGGTGGCGGAGGCGACCGCGCCCGCGCCGGGCAGCTCGATCGCGTGCAGGGCCGGGTCGTTCCAGCCGTGCGGCACGTCCAGGCCGGGGAAGACCAGGGCGCCGTTCATCGTCACGATCCGGGTCAGCAGGTGCTCCGGGCCGGGCATCGGACGGCGGCCCTCCGCCTCCACCAGCCGGGCCAAGCGCGGGAGTTCACTCTCCGGCAGGCCGATCCGGACCGGCAGGCCGAGCGGCTCGGCGATCTCCTTGCGGAGGAACTCGCCCGGCGTGAGCCCGGTGATCCGGCGGATCACCTCGCCGACCGCGAAGCCCAGGACGTGGCCGTGG
Source organism: Kitasatospora sp. NPDC043949 (assembly GCF_056435365.1). NCBI lineage: Bacteria > Bacillati > Actinomycetota > Actinomycetes > Kitasatosporales > Streptomycetaceae > Kitasatospora > Kitasatospora sp. NPDC043949. The sequence goes on from NZ_JBWKEQ010000018.1 coordinate 100,900, forward strand.
TACTCGTAGGCCGTGCCGGGCTCCCAGAGCGGCTCCTGCGCCTCGATCGCGCGGACGACGGGAGCCCAGCCGGCGATCTCCTCGAAGGACAGCACCGCGTCCAGGGCCGGGATGCCCGCGCGGTGGCCGAGGATCATGCGGGTGGTGATGTCCTGCTTGCCGTGGCGGGCGAACTCGGGCCAGTAGCGGGCGATCGGCGCGTCGAGGTCGAGGCGGCCCTGCTGGGCGAGCAGGTGGGCGCTGATGCTCACCGCGCCCTTGGCGCAGGAGAAGACCGGGACGACGGTGTCCTGCGTCCAGGCCCGGCCGGTGCGTTCGTCGGCCGTCCCGCCCCACAGCTCGACCACCTTGCGGCCGCCGGAGAACACCGTGACGGCGGCGCCGAGTTCGGGGAACTCGTCGAAGTTGCGGGCGAAGACGTCCGCCACGGCGCCGAACCGTTCGTCGGTCCAGCCCTGGTACTGCTGCATGGTGTTCCGCCCCGTTCCTTCGTTCACGTGGAGCCGCTGGCCCCAAGATCGTCGACCGGACCACGGTACGGCGTCGGGGCGGTCGGCACGACCGGTTTCCCACCCGGGCGGCGGTGGGGAGCCGGCGCCCGGGCGGTGGTCCGTCGCCCGCCGTCAGCTGCGGCCGGTGACGTAGAGGGGCTTCATGTCGACGGCCGTCGCGGTGGCGGTGTGCCCCAGGCCCTCGCGGGCGGCGTTGGTGAGCACGCCGGGGTCGGCCTCGGCGTGCTCGGCGAACAGGCCGCCGAGGCCCCGGGCGCGGGCGTACTCGGCCTTGGCGCGGACGGAGCGCGGGGTGTCGAGGGAGAGGAAGACGCCGGTGCTCGGGTTGTGGAGGTAGTCGGCGTCGGCGGAGATGTCCGTGTACAGCTCGAAGCCGTTGCGGCCCTCGCCCTGCTCCAGGTCGAGGTAGTTGCGCAGCACGTCGGCGTAGGTGCTCGTGCCGGGGGCGAAGGAGCCGACCGTCTGGCCCGACGCGGTGTCGTACGTGCCGCGCAGGGGCGAGCTGCGGGTGAGCCGGGCCCGCTTGGCGTTGCGGGTGGTGGTGGCGTAGCCGAGGTGGATGCGGTGCGGGGCCACGCCGGCGTGCTCGATCAGGTGGGTGACGGCGTTGTCGACGCAGTCCGTCTGGCTGCTGCTCGGGTCGCGGCGAAGCGAGGTGTGGTGCCCGAGCCCGGCGGACCAGGGGCTGCCGAAGAAGTCGAAGGACATCAGGTCCAGCCGGTCGGCGCCGGCCTCGACCAGGAGCGGGACGTTCATCGCGTCCAGTTGGGCGGCGGAGGCCGGCACCGCGACGGCGATCGTCGCGCTCCGGTCGGCGGCGGACAGCGCGGCCCTGGTCTCGCGGATGAGTTCGGCGAAGTTCCCGGCGTCCTCCGGGCCGTACCCCGCCTCCGGGGCGCCGGCCGAGCCGGGCCAGCGCCAGTCCAGGTGGAGGGTGGAGAACATCGGGAAGGCGCGGAAGATCCGTACCACGGACTGGGCGAACCGCCGCCGGGAGGCGGGCTCCTGGGCGATGGCGTGGAAGGCCTCGCTCAGGTCCCAGCCGCCGATGTGCAGTCCGACCGCGAGGTCCGGGTTGCGCTCCTTGAGGCGACGGGCGGCGCCCAGCAGGCCCTGGGCCTGCTGCTGGGTGAACAGGTCCTGGTAGTCGTTGGAGACCCAGCCGTCGAACCCGTAGCCGAGGTAGGCGGCCGCCGCGCTCCAGGCGTCGATGAAGGTCACGGCGCCGCGCTCGGAGGAGGCGATGCCGAAGTCCTGGGCGGCCTGGGCGGTGGCGGGCCCCAGGCTGCCCCGGCCGCCGACGAGGCCGACCAGGCCGAGGACGATCTCGTCGAAGGCGCCGTTCGCGGCCTCCAGCCGGGTCAGGTCCGCGCCCGGCCCGCCGGTGGGGCCTCCGCTGTCGTCGGTCAGGCGGCTGTCGTAGGCCCAGGTGGTGTCCAGGAAGCCGGACACGGTCTGCTCGCCGCTGCGCCGGTAGGTGTTGAAGGCGGGCTTGGCGACCCGGCAGGGGGTGAAGGAGAGCTTCGAGTCCTCCCGCGCCGGGTCGAAGCCGTTCATCTCGTACGTGCGCTCGGCCGCGTCCACCGCCTGGCCGTTGAGGCCGGGGTCGGACGGGTACACCAGCTCGCTCATGACAGTTCTCCCTGCATCGCGCTAGCGGAAAGTGCCCGGTGTGGTGCCGGGCGTGACCGTGCTTGAGCAGGGTAGTGACCGGATCGGGCGATGCGGGCGGGTTCGGGTGAACTAGTTGACGAGACGTCAGGGGCGCGGTAGCCGGCTCTGTACTCGCAAAGCTACGGTCCTGTCGCCGCTGCTCTGGACGCACGTGAACCTGTATGGTTCTCTCGCCGAACTGGCGAGAGAACCATACAGGTTCGAGCTCGACACGAACCCCCGCCTGGACCTCGGCCCTCGCATCACCGTGCCCGGACAGCAGGTGGCCGAGGAAGCGCCGGTGGCAGGCCAACAGCCCGCACGTCGAAGGGCGGCCCCGGCCTGGACAGCCGGGACCGCCCTTCGACGTACTCGGTGTTGCCGCCTACGCGGCGACCAGGTGCTGTTCGGCACCAGCCTCGATCACCGTCACGCAGGTGGTGAATGCCCCGTCTGGCTGCTTCCACGGGTCGGGGACGTCGTGGCCTTCGAGGTAGAGCGCCAGTTTCGGCGCGGTGCCGGCGTCGGCGAGTTCGCGCAGCGCGTCCAGGACGGCGCCGTCCATGGCGAGCACGACATCGGCCCAGTCGAGGAGTTCGGAGCTGACCTGGACGCCCCGGTGGCCGGTGAGGTCGTAGCCGGCGCGGGCGGCGGCAGCGACCATGGTCGGGTGGGCGCCCTCGCCGAGGTGCCAGTTCCTGATGGCGGCGGCCCGGGTCTCGACCGCCGGCCCGCCGTGGTGTGCGAGGACGGCGGCGGCGAGCGGGGCCCGGCAGTGGCCGCCCTTGCAGACCGTCAGGAGCCTTCGGGGCCGCCGAGCCTGGCCGTCGGCGCTCACCGGGCCGACACCTTCTCGACCTCGATGGCGAGCACGCCGAGGGCTTCCTTCTCGGCAGGGAAGATCTCCCGGATCGCCTGAAGCTGTTCGGCGCGTCCGGCGGTCGGGTTGATGGCTTCGGCGCGCTCGTGGTCGAACATCTCGTCAAAGCTGTTGTAGCGGCTGACGCGCTTGACCCGGGTGAGGGTGTTCTCGTCGCGGCAGGTGAAGCGGATCTGGTCGCCGGCCTTGATCCGCAGCATCGAGGTGTAGGCGACGCGGACCTCGATCGTCTTGGAGCCGTTGGCGATGAGGTCGTAGTACCGCTTGTAGATCGGCATGTCGCGGGCGCGGGTGGCGGTGGCGAGGTTGGCAGGGCGCGAGGTCATGAGTCGTCCTAACTCTTGAGCGGTGAAGGAGCGGAAGAAGTGCTTGGGGTCGGCCAGCAGGCCGCCGACGAGCCACAGGAGCGCGTCCACATAACCGTCGGTGGTGCCGGGCCAGTCGGTGGTGGAGAGCATCCAGGGCTCGACGCCGGGGAAGTCGGAAGGTCCCCCGGCGGCTCGTATCAGGGACTTGGAGAGCTTGCCACCGGAGTCGGAGAGCACCTGCGGCGTGAAGATCCGCACCGGCATGCCGCCGGCCGGGGTGCCCAGCGTGGCGAGCGCGCCGTCCACGAGCTGGCATCCGAACGCCCAGTCGCCGCCCTTGAGCATCACGTGCAGCGTGGTGGTGTCCCGGGCGAAGCTGCGTTCCTTGACCAGGTTGCGGTAGAGCGTGGCCAGGTCGAGGTAGCCGCCGTCGACGGGGTCGATGCACAGCTCGTAGCTGCCGTGGTCGTGGCAGACCGCGGTGAAGATGGCGCCGGCGTCGTCCAGCCGGGCCAGGCGGGTGCGCTCGGCGCGCTTCTCCGCCCAGCCGCAGGCGGGGCAGGGCAGGCGGGTGTGGACGACGCCGGTGGACGGGTTGAGCCACCACCGCAGGTCGTCCAGCACCTCCAGGGTGCGCAGGAACTCCGCGCGGAACGCGGGACTCGCCTGCTGGTCGGTGTAGGTCTCGGTGGCGTACTCGACGTCGGTGGCGTCGCTCAGCGAGTCGAAGAAGGGCCGGTAGTAGCCCCCGATCAGGTCGGTGACGCCGTCCTTGCCCAGCGCGTGGAAGTAGGTCTGCTGGTAGGCATGGTGGGTCTCGGGGTCGAGGGTGATGTCGTAGGGCGCGTTGTCCAGCGCCGAGAACCGGACCGCCGTGTCCACCCTGAAGGTACGGCGGGCCTGCTGGGCGAGGAGGAACGCGCTCGACTGGACGAGGTTGGTTCCCAGGTGCGGTGCGCCGTTGATCTGCGTGCCGACGACGAACTCGATCCGGGCCGGGCGCATGGCCTGCACGCGGGGACGGATCATGTCGACGGTGCGCAGGAGAGCGTTCGCGAGGACGCTGTTCGGGGAGATCAGGGTCGGTGCTGTGTGCTCGGGCATCGCGGGTGGTTCTCCTCTACATCGGCAGACGGAGGTTGGCGCGGATGAACTCCAGGCGGGCCGACGCCTCGTCGGCGGGGACGAACACCGGCTCGTAGCCGGCGTCGTAGTAGCCCTGGACGATCAGCTCGTGGACCCGGCTGATCTCGCGGTCCTTGGCGAACACCACGTCGCTCTCGTCCTCGAACGTGGACAGCGGGTCCAGGACGAACACGGTGTCGTAGCGGTAGATCCGGGTGGCCTCCTCCAGCTCCGGGTACGGGGAGAGGCCGAAGAACCGGTCCCAGCCGTAGCCGTCGGGGATGCCCCGGTTGTAGAACCGCAGGCCCGCCTTGTGCGCGCAGTACTCGTCCACGAACGCCCGCAGAACCTCGCGGGAGTAGTCGCGCCGGTCGCCGACCTCCAGGTGGCGGCCCAGACGCTCGCGGTGCGCGCGGTAGATCTCGCGTGCCGGCTCGCCCTCGGTGGCCGGCAGGCCGGCCGCGGCGATGGCCTCGAAGATGGCTTCCTTGCCGGCACTGGGGCCGCCGGTGATGACGTAGCGGCGAGCCGTGCCCTTGGGACTGTCGTGCGGGGTGCTCACAGGGCCGTCTCCTCTTCCTCGGGACCGGCGGTCAGCGCGGTCCGCCACGTGGTCAGCAGGTCCACGCCGCCGGGGGCCGCGTGGACGGCGAGCATGAACAGGTGGGTACCGGCTGCTGACGCCGCGTCGGTGACCAACGCGGTTTCGATCGGCGAGAGCTTCGGGGTCCAGCCGGCGAGCGCCGCCAGCTCGTGCGGGGCGGCTTCGCCGTCGGGCAGCAACGCGGCGCCGTAGGCCGCGCGGTAGCGGCGGGCCTCGGCCTGCAACTGGCCGTAGCGCCACAGCGCCGAGTCGGAGGCCGCGGTGGCCTCGCCCTGGTCGCCCATGCTGGCCTGACGCTCGACGGCGAGCAGTTCGGCCCGCAGCCCGTACACGCACGCCCACAGCCTCGTGAGGGCTTCCTCGTGCTCGGAGGCCTCCCAGGCGAAGACGTCGCGCGGCAGCAGCCGGCGGCGCCGGCCGGGGCGGACCGGTGGCGGGGACGCCCAGGGCTTCAACTGGGCAGCGGCGTCCCGCTCCAGCGCGTGGGCGAGCGCGGTGAGGAGCTGCGGCTCGACCCGCTTGCGAAAGTGGTGGACCTCGCGGTCCGCCGCCGTCGCCGCGGCTTCGCGGCGAAGAGTCAGGTTCGAGCCCGCCACGGCGGGCGGCAGGCCGAACAGGGCTTTCGCCGGCCCGCGCAGCCCTTCCGGCTCCAGCCGTGCCAGGACGCGACGCAGCACCCAGTCGAGCGCTTCGGTGCGGGCGGCTGGACTGGTGTCCTCCCCGGCCCTCGCGGTGACGCTCGCCAGCGCGGTCAGCCGTGGCCAGTCGCCGCCCGGCTCCAACGGCAGGCCCTTACGGGCCAGCAGGCGCAGTTCTTCGGTCAGGCCGGACGCTTCACGTTCGGCCAGGGAAGCGGATCGTTGTTCGACGGCGGTCGTCATGATCGGTGGCTCACCCCTTCCTCGGTGTGAGGAATCCAGTGAAGCACCGGTGCCCAGAAAGAGCCCAGTAGTGTGCCCAGAAAACACCCAGTCTGGTGAAGGGAGTTGACGCTACGTCGATTATTTTCGCGTCGGGCGTCAAGAGCCTTCGTTGAACGAAGGTCGCCGACTCGAGATCGAAAATACCGCCGTGCTGCACGAGCGCCTGGACACCATCACCCGGGCAGGCGGCAGGTGTTCCACGTCTTCGCCGCCCTGGCCGAGTTCATTCCCCCGACCGGCCACCCGCCGTACGCGCGCACCCTGAGAAGCGCATCGTGCTGATGATCCGACCGCACGGCCGTCGCGCAACGAGTCGCGACAGCACCAGGGCCCGGCCGTGGCGGACGGGCCCTGGTGGGGTGGTGGTGCGGTGGGCTCAGGCGGTGAAGCGGGGGTCGCGGGCTTCGATGGCCTGGACGAAGGCGGTCCATTCGGCCTGGTCGAAGGCGAGGTGGGGGCGGCCGGGGTTCTTGTCGTCGCCGAGCCAGACGTCGCCGTTGGGGAAGCGGGCGATGATCACGCAGTTGCCATTGGAGTCGCCGGAGAAGGGGGACTTGGTCCAGTCGGCGTCGGCGGGGTTGTGATCGTAGGGGTCGTGCCGGTCGGGCATGTGGGCCTCCCGGTGGCCAGTTAGGCGGTGAAGCGGGGGTCGCGGGCTTCGATGGCCTGGATGAAGGCGGTCCATTCGGCCTGGTCGAAGGCGAGGTGGGGGCGGTTCGGGTTTTTGTCGTCGCCGAGCCAGATGTCGCCGTTGTCGAAGCGCGCGATGATGACGCAACTGCCGTTGTCGTCCCCGGAGAAGGGGGACTTGACCCAGGCGGCAGAGGCGGGATCGTGGTTGTACGGGTCGCGCTTTTCGGTCACGTCAACTCTTCCAACTTGCGCTCAAGGGCTGCGATGGTCTCCTCTGGAGACAGCGCGCACCGCTTGACTCGGGCGAATGCCCGCTCGGCTCGCCGCACATCGCGTCCGGTTCTACGCGGGAGCATACCTCCGACTGCTTCGACGAAGACGAAGCCGTCCTCGGGCTCGTCCGGGAACCGCATGAGAACAAGCCCCGAGGTGAGAATGCCTTGGCGTCCAGCGCTCAGGGGAACCATGTGCACTGCGACGTTGGGGTACTGGGCTACCTTGATCGTGTGGCGAATCTGGTCAGTGAGCACTTTCTGGTCACCGGCTACCAGGAGAGCCACTTCGCCGAAGTATGCCTCGAAGTTGAGAACCGGCTCCTTGATCAGCCTGCGCTGACGCAGTATCCGGACTTCGGTAGCAGTCTCGATCTGCTCCTCGTTGGGAGCGCTCAGACCCGCCGCGATCATTTCTTTCGCGTAGCCCTCGGTCTGGAGCAGTCCGGGAAACGCTGACAGGAAGTACTCCTGCATATGTGAAGCGTCAGACTCAAGCGCGAGATACTCGGCGAACGCAGCGGTGATCGAGTTGGCGAAGTCCAGATTGCGCCACCACTGTTTGGTTGGACCGTCACTGAGAAGGCTCTCGAAGTCCTCGCGCTCCTGGCCAGTGATGCCGTAGTGGTCCAGCAGCACCTTCAGGTCGGCGCCGCTGATCTGCTGGTGGGCACGCTCGATTCTGCTGAGGCGAGCGGCGTTCCAACCCTTCAGGCCCTCCGTGACCTCGGTCAAGGTCTTGTTGTTGTACAGCCTCCAGTTGCGCAGCTCGTCGCCGAGGCGGATCTGCCTGATCGCTGACAGGTCCTTGCTCAAGTGGCGCCCCTCCCTCTGAGTGTGGGTCCAGTCTCGCCATGATGCGCAGGTGGCTCAACTCGTTTCAAGATCCACGGAATTGTTGTGGCGTTCGGGTTGCAGGTTCGAATTGACATGCCCCACACTCACTGTGACCGCACGAACACGCCACTGAAGGTGTGGGGTGACTCATGTCCACCTTGCGTAACCCGGTCCTCCGAACCTGGGAGACCACCCTCACCGAGCACGAGACCTCGGTCCGTACCGCCCGCCGCCTGGTCCGTGACCAGCTCACCTCCTGGGGCTGGGTCGGTGACCCGGTCGACGACCTCGTCCTCATCGCCTCCGAGTTCGTGACCAACGCCGTCGTCCACGCCTGTCACGGCGACGGCGAAGTCCGGCTCTACCTCCAGGAGTTCGACGGCGACTGCCGCCTCGAAGTCTGGGACCCCCGCAGCGACCTCCCGCTCCTGGAGCGGCGTCCGGGCCGTTTCAACGAGTGCGGCCGCGGGATCGAACTCGCCCGCCGGCTCGCCGTCGACTTCGGGGTGGTCGCGCGGTGCGGCACGGGCAAGCGCGTCTGGGCGCGCGTCCTCCGTACCGCGAACAGCAACGTTCCCTCGCCCGAAAGTTGAGCGTCATCAAGCTCGCCACCACGGCTGCGATCACCGCCGCCAGCCTCGCCCTCGCCTGCTTCGCCTCGGACCTCGTTCCGCCGCGCGAGCCGGCCACCGCCGACGTCGTCTGGTGGACCACCCTGGCCGCCGCCCTGATGACCGGCATCAACCGCCACAGCGACAACTCCGACGACGACAACGACTGAACCGAGGCCGCTCACCCCATGACGACCATGCACCCCGCCGCCATCGCCTTCCGCGACCCGGCGGCCCTCCGCGCCCGCTGCGACATCGGCAACGTCCGCAGAGTTCACGGCGAGCCCGACTACGAGAACGGAGCCGTCGTCCCCGCCGGCGACTGGTCCCCGCTCCCCGAGGACCACCCCGAGCGCTACGCGCCGGGCCCCTTCACCAAGGACAGCGGCCTGGTCGAGTTCTTCCGCCTCCCTGGGACCGTCACCGACGTCCACACCGTCGCCGCGCTCGTCGACCTCCTCGGCGATCCGCTGCACGTCGCCCTGGACGAGGCCGACGACCCGCCCGGCGAGCTGGTCACCCACCGGTTGCCCGAGAACGGCCTGTGCCTCGGCCTGCATGTCGACAACCACCAGAACCTGCCGTACCCGGACCGCGACACCGCCCGCCGCCGCCTCTGCGTCAACCTCGGCCCCGGCAGCCGCTACCTCCTGCTCGCGGACACCGACATCAAGTCCATCTGCCGTACCGTCCACGACCGTTACGAGACCCACTGCCCCCACACCGACGACCTGCGGATGTTCGTCGCCCTGCGCAAGCCGCTCAAGCTGCTGCGGGTCCGCATCGACCCGGGGGAGGGCTGGCTCGCCCCGACCGCCGTGCTGCCGTACGACGAGTCCACGGAAGGTGTGGAAGGTCAGGGCCGGTGGTCCACCACCGCGTCCTGGCTCGGCCACTGGGGGCGCGACCTCTTCGACCCGCTGATCTGATCGCGCGCCGATCACTCTCCGCACACACCCCGATCGGTGGGGCGGGCGCGGGCCGCACCGTTGCGCACTTTGGAGCGCGGCAAATCCGAGGGGCGCGCAAGAGGTACCACGCGCCTTTGTTCGCGCCCCTTTACGGTCGAGAACCCTCGCGTGCCCGGCCTCGACGATCCGGGGCTGCCAGCGACTATCTGACCGCGCGTTCGGGCAGGCTCGGGCGGACACCGATCGAAGGAGGCCGTGATGGCCGCAGTGCACGAATCCGTACTCGACGCGATCGGCGGGACACCGCTGTTCCGCCTCGCCCGGCTCGGCGCCGGGCTGCCCGCGCCGATCTACGCCAAGGCCGAGTTCCTCAACATCGGCGGCAGCGTCAAGGACCGCGCCGCGCTGTCCATGGTGCTGGCCGCCGAACGGGACGGCCTGCTGCGGCCGGGCGGGACGATCGTCGAGGCGACCTCCGGCAACACCGGCATCGGGCTGACCATCGTCGGGCGGCAGCGCGGCTACCGGGTGATCGCCGGGGTGTCCGACAAGTCGGCGCCCGAGAAGTCCGACATCCTGCGGGCGTACGGCGCCGAGGTGGTGCTCGCCCCGACGGCCGTGCCCGCCGAGGACCCGGCGCACCTGTTCAACGTCGTGCAGCGGCTGGTGGAGGAGATCCCCGGCGCCTGGCTCGCCAACCAGTACGACAACCTGGCCAATCCTGACGCCCATGTGCGCACCACCGGTCCCGAGATCTGGGAGCAGACCGGCGGCCGGGTGACCCACTTCGTCGCGGGCGTCGGCACCGGCGGGACCGTCACCGGCACCGGCGGGTACCTCCGGCAGGTGTCCGGCGGCTCCGTGACCGTGATCGGCGCCGACCCGGAGTCCTCGATGTACGGGGGCGGGGACGGCAGCCCGTGGTTCGTCGAGAGCATCGGGCACTTCCTCCACCCCGGCACCGTCGAGGACCGCTGGCCGCAGGCCTACCGCTCGGAGGTGGTGGACGCCTTCGAGCGCATCCCGGACCGCGAGTCGCTGCTGACGGCCCGTCGGCTCGCCCGCGAGGAGGGCATCCTGGCCGGTCCTTCCTCGGGCACGGCGGTGGCGGCGGCGCTGCGGGTCGCGCGGCGGCTCGGGCCGGACGACCTGGTCGTGGTGCTGCTGCCGGACTCCGGGCGGTCCTACCTGTCCAAGGTGCACAGCGACGACTGGATGCGACAGTGGGGATTTCTGGAGGAGTCGGAGGCGGAGTCGGAGTCGGCGAACAGCCTTCGGTCGCTGCTCGCCGGGGCCGGCCCGCTGGTCGCGGTCGACGCCGGCGCGACGGTCGGCGAGGCACTGGAGACGCTGCGCGCCGTGCCCGACGGGGTGGCGCCGGTGGTGCTTGCGCGGGCGGCGAGGCCGTACGGGGTGAGCGCGACGGAGGTGGTCGGCTCGGTGTCGCGGGCGGTGCTGGCGGCTGCGCTCGCGGACGGCGGCGCCAAGCCGGGCGATCCGTTGGGCGGTCCGTCGGGTGAATCGCCGGGTGATTCGCCGGGTGGTCCGTTGGGCGCACTGCTCGGGCCGGCGCTGCCGGCGGTGGGCGTCGGGCAGTCGCCGGCCGAGGCGCGGGCGGCGCTGGGGGGCGCGCACGAGGCCGTGTTGGTGCTGGTCGACGGGCGGGCGGTGGCGGTGCTGTCGCGGGCGCGGCTTGGGGGCGGGGCTTGAGGGCGCGGTTTGGGGGCGGGGCCTGAGGGCGGGGCCGTTCGGCGGGCTCAGCGGGCTCAGCGGGGCGTCGGCGGGGCCAGGATGGCCGTGATCACCCGGTCCAGCGAGCGGTCGAAGGCGGCGTCCGGATCGGAGGGCGGTCCGGACGCCGCGAACGCCTGGGCCAGGTGCGGGTATTCGCCGCTCATGGCGGCCCGGGTGAGGTAACCGACCAGCTCCGCCTGCCACTTGGCGCCTGAGGCCGCCGTCTGCTCGTACTGGGCGTACTGGCAGACGAAGCCGTTGAACAGGGCCATGGCCTCCATCCGGGCGCCGCCGTCCAGGCCGGTGGAGGCGGTGACGGCGAGGAAGTGGTCGGTGTAGCGCAGGGCGTTGGGGCCGATGCCCGGGCGGGCGAGCACCAGGGCCGGCAGCCAGGGGTGGCGGCGGAAGATGGCGAGTTGCTGGCGGGCGAGCGCCGCCAGGTCGGCGCGGACGTCGCCGCTCGGCGCGGCCGGCAGCTCGTACTCGGCGGTGACGGCGTCGAGCATGAGGTCGAGCAGGTGCTCCTTCTTCGGCACGTAGTTGTAGAGCGACATGGTGCCCGCCCCGAGGGCGGCCGCGACCCGGCGCATGGAGGCGGCGTCCAGGCCCTCCGCGTCGGCGATCTCGACGGCCGCGGCGGCGATGGACGTCCGGCTGTGGGCCGGTTTCGGTCCGCGGCCGGTGCGTTCGGGGCGCAGCCAGATCAGTTCGGGCGCCTCGGGGGCGGCCGGGCGCTCGCTGGTGCTGGGGGGTTCGTTGGACGGCACTGGGTGATCACCTCGCCCCCCATCTTAGATACGTACGACGTACGTAGTAGCATCTGACCCACGCTTCTACGTACGCTGTACCTAGAGAAGGGGCAGAGCCATGTCCGACACCGCCCGACCCGCCATCGAGATGGCAGGCGTGGAGAAACGATTCGGGACCACCGAGGCCCTCCGCGGCCTCGACCTCGCCGTTCCCGCCGGCACCGTCTGCGGGTTGCTCGGCCCCAACGGCGCCGGCAAGACCACCGCCGTCCGCGTCCTCGCCACCCTCGTCGCCCCAGACCGGGGCACCGTCCGCGTCGCCGGCCACGACGTCGTCAGCGCCGCCGAGGACGTCCGCCGGGCCATCGGCCTCGCCGGGCAGTACGCCGCCGTCGACGAGGGCATCACCGGGCGCGACAACCTCCACCTGTTCGGTCGGCTGCACCGCCTCGGCGCCCGCCGCGCCCGTGCCCGCGCCGACGAACTGCTCGAACGCTTCGACCTCACCGAGGCCGGCGACCGGCTCGTCCGCACCTACTCCGGCGGCATGCGCCGGCGCCTCGACCTCATCGCCAGCCTGGTCACCAGCCCCCCGGTGCTCTTCCTCGACGAGCCGACCACCGGGCTCGACCCGCGCAGCCGTCAGGAAATCTGGGACACCGTCAAGGAGTTGGCCGACGGGGGCACCACCGTGCTGCTCACCACCCAGTACCTGGAGGAGGCCGACCGGCTCGCCGACGACATCGTCGTCGTCGATCACGGCGCCGCCATCGCCACCGGCCCACCGGCCCGGCTCAAGGCCGCGATCGGCAGTCAGCTGTCCGTCACCCTCGCCGACCCGGCCCAACTCGCCGCCGCCGCCGTGGTGCTGTCCACCCTCTCGGGCGGCGACGCGCACGTGGACGCGGCCGAACGGACCGTGACGGTGCTGACCCAGCCCGGCGTGTCCGTCCTGCTGCCCTCGCTGGTACGGGAGTTGGACACCGTCGGGATCACCGCCGAGGACGCCGCCGTACGGGCCCCCTCGCTGGACGACGTGTTCCTCGCGCTCACCCGCGAATCCGCCGAAACCCTGAGGAGGGCCGCCTGATGGCCGCCGTGTACGCCCCCGCGCCGATGCCGTCCCGCCCCGCCCGGCTGGCCGTCGACACCTGGACGTCGATGCTCCGCATCCTCCTCAACTACCGCCACTCGCCAGGCCTGTTGGCCGCCTCGCTGGGCGTCCCCGTGATCATGGTGGTGGTCTTCGGGTACGTCTTCGGCAGCGCCATGCGGATCCCGGGCGGCGGCGACTACCGCGAGTTCCTGATGCCCGGCCTGTTCGCCATGGTCGCCACCAACGGCGTCATGGTGACCATGGTCGGCGCCGCCCGCGACGTCGGCCGCGGCATCACCGACCGGCTGCGCTCCATGCCCGTCTCCCGCACCGGACTGCTGCTCGGGCAGACCCTCGCCGACCTGCTGGTCAGCGTCGTCGTCCTGACCCTCCTCGCGCTCGTCGGCCTCGCCGCCGGCTGGCGCGTGCGCGAGGGCGCCGGGGACGCGGCGGGCGCGTTCGCCCTGCTGCTGCTCTTCCGCTTCGTGATGACCTGGGTCGGCACCTGCCTCGGCCTGGCCATCGGCAAGGAGGACGCCGCCGGCCAACTCTCCGTCGCGGTCTTCCCGATCGCGATGGTCACCAACGCCTACGTCCCCACCGGCGGCATGCCCGGGTGGCTGCGGGTCGTCGCCGACTGGAACCCGGTCAGCGCCGTCGTCCAGGCCTGCCGCGAACTTTTCGGCAACCCCTCGGCGGCCGGCGACGCCTGGCCCATGCAGCACGCCGTCCTCGCCTCGGTGCTCTGGAGCGGTCTGCTGCTCGCGCTCTGCATGCCGCTCGCCGTACGGAAGTTCGCGACGCACGGGCGCTGATCGGGGCGGTCGGTCGTTCATCCGTCCGTCCGTCCGTCCGTAAGTCCGTCCGCTCACCCGTTTCGTCTGACGGAATGTGCTGGACACCGCTGCCGGTACGGTCGAAGGTGGGCGCCATGGAGTACACCCACCTCGGCCGCACCGGCCTGACCGTCTCCCGACTCTGCCTGGGCACCATGAACTTCGGCCCCCACACCGAGGAGTCCGAGGCCCACCGCATCATGGACACCGCCCACGAGCGGGGCATCAACTTCTTCGACACCGCCAACGCCTACGGCCGCGACAGCGAGGGCAACCTCAGGGGCCGGACCGAGGAGATCATCGGCCGCTGGTTCGCCCAGGGCGGCGGCCGCCGCGAACGCACCGTCCTCGCCACCAAGGTGTACGGGCCGATGGGTGACTGGCCCAACGAGGGCAAGCTCTCCGCCCTCGCCATCCGCCGCGCCGTCGAGGCCAGCCTGCGGCGCCTGAACACCGACCACATCGACCTCTACCAGATGCACCACATCGACCGGGACACGCCCTGGGAGGAGATCTGGCAGGCGATGGAGGTCCTGGTCGCCCAGGGTAAGATCATCTACGTCGGCTCCAGCAACTTCGCCGGCTGGCACCTCGCCCAGGCCCAGGAGGCCGCCCGCTCCCGCCACTTCCTCGGCCTGGTGAGCGAACAGTCGCTCTACAACCTCCTCGACCGCACCATCGAACTGGAGGTCATCCCCGCCCTCCAGCACTACGGCCTCGGCCTGCTGCCCTGGTCCCCGCTGCGCAGCGGCCTCCTCGGCGGCATCCTCCGCAAGGAACGCGAAGGCACCCGCGTCCGCGGCGCCCTGCCCCAGGCCGACGCACTCCTCGCCACCCACCGCGACCGCCTCCAGGCCTACGAGGACCTCGCCGCCGACCTCGGCACCGAGCCCGCCGACCTCGCCCTAGCCTGGCTCCTCACCCGCCCCGCCGTCACCGCCCCCATCATCGGCCCCCGCACCCCCGCCCACCTCGACGCCGCCGTCGCCGCCCTCGACCTGAAGCTCGACCAGAAGACCCTCGACCGCCTCGACGAACTCTTCCCCGGCCACCAGCCGGCCCCGGAGGACTACGCCTGGTAGCCGCGCACGGGCGCTGTCCTGCCCCGGCGGTACGACCGGGGCAGGACAGCGGGGCAGGACATCGGCGAGGTCAACCGGCGCCGTTCGAGGAGGCGTCGGGCCAGTCGGTCAGGCCCAGCTGCGGCCATCTCGTCGCCGGTACCCTCCGGTTAGTCGATGGCCCGGGGCACGGCAGTGTGTGGACCGAACCCGAGTCGAGGACGCAGTACGACGACCAGCTCGCTGCCCGCGCCTCACCTGGGTCGACCAGCGTCACGGCCCAGAGCAGCACGCTGTCGTCCCCGGGCAGGCGGTCGACGGCGGATCCTGCGAGGAGGATGGCATTGGGCCCTCCGCCGGCGAACCCGGGATCGGTCAGTAGGAGGCCACCTGTGGACGGGTCGGTGAAGTCCAGATGGTGGCCGGTCCAGTGACCCCTGAGCGCCTCCGTGAGCCGGCGGCTTGGGACGGGCTGGGAGACCGGGTCGGCGAAGCGCCCGTACGCCGGCGGCCCGGCTTGGCTCCCCGGGTGATTGACGACGGTCGGCAGCGGGGCAGACCAGTCGACGCGCGGCACGCCGAACTCGGGTCGGGTGTAGTACTCCGCCAGGAAGCTGTGGCCCGGCCAGCTCTCCAGGGGCCGCAGCCGCCTCGGCACGCCGTCGCCCTGCGTCAACGCCCCGCTGAGTGCGCTCCGTGGCACCAGGTGTGACTCGACCCGCAGCACGGGAGGGATCCGGGGGATCCGGTGCGCGGGCGAGGCATGCCGCCAGGAGTCGGTGAGGCGGATGATGTGCGGCGGTAGATGCAGACGTGGCAGATCCTCCTTCGGCTGGTCCTCCTCGCTGCGCAGGTGGTGGAGGCCGTTGAGCAGCAGCCATGGTGCGCCGGTGGGATCGGAACGGATGAGCACTTCTGTCAGAGCTGCCGGAGGTCCGACCGTCGAGGCCCGCGCCTCGGCGGCCGAGAATGGCGGTGTCCACCAGTTCTCTGATCGTGCAAGGGTGTTGAGACGGGTTCTCCACCTTGCGCCAAGAGTCGGATCGACGGCGCGCCGACAGTATCGGGCCTCCTCCTGTTCTTCCGGATCCGGCGGGGACGCCGTCTGCAGGACACGGGTGGCCTGTTCGGCGAACCACTCCTGTTGAGCACGCTGGAGGGCCTTGGCCACGGCGGGGCTGGAGGTGTCGAACTCCCCGGCGTCGGTTCTGTGGAGAAGTCGGCTGGGCAGTCCGAGGGTGAGGAACCACGCCCGAGAGGCCAGCCAGGACTGACGGGGCCTCGGGCTTTCTTCCTCGAACGGACACCAGGAGAGCGTCGAGGCCGCCCGCGCGATGATTCGGCTGCCGAAGGGGAGGACCGCTACACGCGGGCGGCGCAGAGGGACGGCGGGGAAGGTGCTGTCTGCGATGGCGTCCGGGCGGAGCACCCCCCGGACGGCGAGGACCGCGTCGTGGATGCGCAGGTGCGGCCAAGCGATCGCACGCGTGATCGCAGCTGTGATCGGATCCGTGATCCGGTGGTCCGAGCCCGTGGGCGAGCTGCGGGCGAGGGCCCCGTATGCGGCGAGCCAAGTCGCCTCCGCCACGAGTTCGTCCCGGTGGTGGCCCGATCGGGTGAGCTGTCGGCCGATCAGTTCCGGCCGGTTCACCCAGAGGTCCGCCGCCGTGCGAATGCAGGCGTCGCGGAAGCTGTGGTGGCCGACGCCGGAGAGCCAGAGCAGCAGAGAGGTGACCTCTTCGACCACTGCGTCGCCCCGAGGGCCGATGGATTCGGCCCAGTGGACGAGCCTTCGGAGAAGGGCGATTCCGTTCGGATCGGCGAGGAGGTCGACGATGGGCCCCGCGAATCGGCGCTCAAACCGGCTACGGCGCCAGGCGGTCAGCTGATCCTGCAGGAACTCCACGCCCAGCGGGTGCTTGTGGCAGGTCGCGTTCACCAGGATGGAGTACAGCGCATTCGGGGCGGACCCGGGGTCGCGAAGCTGCCGGATCAGGAAGGCCCGGGATGAGCGGCCGGCCCGCTTCGGGTCCCGGCCCTCCAGTGACTCCAGAACCGCGCCGGCGACGAGGGACCGATGTCGACGGGGCACCAGGTCCGACAGCTCGGCGCCCTCGACGACATGCGGTGTCGCACCTGCCAGCGCCTCCAGCATCCTTTGGTGGTCGGCACGTTGGCCGGACTCCGGATCGCCGTCGCGCGCCCGGTGCGCCGCGTGAACGATCCGGGCGACGGCCCTGGAGGGACGTCGGCCACGAAGCAGGTTCACGGCTCGGACGTGTTCGGCGAACCGCTGGATCGCGAAGCGGACGTGCCGGGTGTTCGGATCCAGGGCCAGTACGCCCGCGTTCTCCAGCCAGCGCAGGAGCACGGCCGGATCGCTCAATCCGGGAGTGTCTGCCAGCACCTGGCAGGCTGCGCGGTATTCGAGGGTGCCCTCCTCTCCGACCTGCTCGGACAGGACCTCGCAGGCGAGGGTGACCAGGGGCGCCGGGGTCGGCGACGGACCGGCGCGGAGCGCGTGCGCCGCGTCCAGGTGTGCGGCGTAGTCGCCGTCGAGGATGAGCAGCCAGGACTGGAAGAGGTCGCCGACGGTCGGTGTGACGATCGGCCCAGGGGCCGGCTGAGGGGAGCGGTGCAGGCACCAGGCCAGCACGGCGAGCATCAGCGGTCGGCGCAGTTCGGAGACGTCCGGCGGGAGCAGCAGTTCCGGGAGCCCGTACATGTCCTGGTACACCCGCCAGGCCTGGCCTGGGCGGGAGATCCCGGGATTCCAGAGGAAGCCATGAACCCGGGTGACGGCCGCCTCCGAGGTGCCCACGGGGCCGGCCGGCCGGGTGTCCATCCGGACGGTGCCGACCAGTGTCACCAGTGGGTAGCGCCGCACCAGTTCGGCCAGGGAGGCGAACGCCGTCCGGACGTCCCCGTGCAGGCAGCGGACCTCGTTCAACGCGTCGATTGCGAGCACGGCGCGACGGCCGGTCAGCAGGGCCTGTTGTTGGAGGGCCGCGAGCAGGTCGCGCAGGCCGTGGGCCCGGGTGCCGGGTGAGACCCGATGGGGGAGTTGGGCCTCGAAAGCCTCGTCCGGACCGAACTCGTGTCCACAGACGAAGGCCGTGGGCGCGCCGTCCGTGATGCGTTCCTGGACCCAGCCGCCCAGCCCGTAGGACTTGCCGGTTCCCCAACCGCCGCCGACGAGGAGGGCGCCGGTCTGTCGGGCCGCGAGGGCGGGGTCGTCGCATACGGTCCGGAGCCGGTGCCCGCAGGTCTGGAGGTCGTCGAGCGCGGCGAGCAGACGGCCCACGGAAGCGCGTTGCACGTACGGGAGCGAGTCGAACGGTTTGGCGGCGCACACGGCGGCCAGCAGCTCGTCGTACATGGCGGTGATGCTCTCGGTCACCCGGCCGCAGAGTTGGAGCACCTGGTCGATCTGTCTGCGAACGGACTGCGGGTCGGTTCGGCCCTCCGTGTTGAGCAGGTTCGCGGTCGCGTCCAGCTGTTCGGCGCAGAGGGCGCGGTCGCTGTCGGAACGGGTCCATCTCCGGCCGGCCTGCGCTGCCGGACCGGCGGACGGTGCGGGCAGGTCGTCGAGCGCCGGGCGCCAGCCATCCCATACCCGAAGGACGGATGCGGTCTCGGCAAGCCGGTTCGCGAGTGCCGAAGGGTCGTCGAGCTCGGCGAGGGCGTCGGACAGGAAGGTGGCGAGCGGCGGAGGCTGGATGTCGACCCGTCCCCGATGGCGGCGAACGGTGCGGGCGGCGGCCGCGGCGTGCCGGTGAAGGTCGGACAGCCGCAGGTAGGCGGGGTCGAAGTACGCCGGAATGGCCTCCTCGGCGAGCGATACGAGGGCGCGCTCGATATCGCTTCTGGTGTAGGCGAGGAACCGCATGGGCGAACCGGGGCGCGCACGGTCGACCTGCGCCGCCCACCGCTCGGCCGCGGCCCGCCACTGCTTCGTGCCAGGTGCGGCGCCTCCCCCGGCGGTGAGGTCCTGCGGGAGGAAGACCAGGAGGTCGGTGAGGTCAGGGTGGTGGGTGAGGGCCGATTTGATGGACTCGTCCACGGCACCGAGCGCGGAGCTCAGTTTTCCGTGGTACTTCGCCTGGATCCCGACCATCCGACCGTCCGCGAGCCGCGCGCAGGCCTCCAGTCCGCCGTCCGGGGGCCGGAGAGCCAGCAGCGTCCCGGCGATGGCGGGGGCGAAGTCGCGTTCGAGGATCGCGGGGAAGAGATGGACGCAGAGCTTCTCGAACACCTGGGCCGGTGCGGCCCCGAGGTCGCTACGGAGCCGGGTGAGATCTACTCCGAGAGGCAATTCGCAGTCCTTTCCGCGGAGCTTGGCCTGTGGAGGGGGACGGCGCGGGGAACCGACGGCCCCCGCGCCTCAGGTCACGCCAGAGAACGGGCGATGCGGTCCCAGGTCTCGACCTGGGCCATGGCATCGGTGACGAGGTCGAGCGCGGCGGCGATGTCTCGGCCCGGCCCGTGGAGAGTGGGAGCGGTGGTGGTGAGCCAGTCCAGGGTGATGCGGAGGAGCCGGAGGGTTTCGAGAGCCTCGCGGGCGAACCGGGACATGTCGGTGAGCTGGCGTGCGACGTCACGGTTCTGGATGTTGTCGCGGGTCTGTGGATGGTGGTCGAGTCTGCTGAGCGCGGTGTGTACGGCGGCATCGATGTCGGGGATCAGTGCGGCGAACTCCGCAGCGCAGGACCTGAGTTCCACGGCGGGGCGGGCGATCGCGGTGCTGAGGCGTTCGGCTGCCGTGCCGTCCGGTGCGGTGGCCAGGTCCGGCACGAGCTCCTCGGCGAGCGCGGCGATGTCGTTCACCAGCCCGGTGACCGCCTTGAGGCCCTCGGTCAGTGGGGGCATGGTCGTCTGGAACGTGGCGAAGAGGTTGGTCGGGGTGGTGACGGCGGTCGGCGTCGGCTCCTGCCGGGAACGGAGGCCGAGCAGGATCCGCACGGGGAGGAACGGCGTGAAGCCGTCCCGGAGGGCTCGGACCAGTGCGCCCTGGAGATCCCGGCGGGCGTGTGCGAGACCGGTCTCGGATCGCTCGAACACGACCCTGCCAGTGCGTGGAAGGCCGGGCGGTTGCCGATTGCGTTCACCGATCTGGAGGGTGGGCCGCCCGGTGGTGTGGCGCAGGCCGAGCTCGTACATGACGGACGGCCTGCCGTCGGTCACGTCGGCGATGACGATATCGGCCCCGAGTACCTGCCGGTAGCGCAGCTCGTCCGGCTGGGCAGGGTCCGAGCGGAGTGGCCGGAGACCGAGGGCGGCACAGGCGGGGCGGACGATCCGCTGGTAGACCTCCAGGCCGGCGTCGTACGCGTTGCGGTCCCCGGCGGGACCGATCACGACACAGGTCAGGTGGCCCTGGGAAGGCTCCGGGACACTGGGCTTGGGTACCGTGGCCGCAGCGATCATGCGAGGTCCTTCCAGCTGAGCCCCGGGAGCGGTGGCGCAATTGTCAGGTGGGACAAGTCATCCTCATAGATGGGGAGTTCATCGATGCCGAGGGCGCTGAGCAGTCCGACGGTGGGCACCCGGTAGCGGTGCCCGGCGCGGACCACCGGGCAGGGGAAGACTCCGCGGTGAACGAGGTTGTAAGCGGTGCCCAGACAGATGCCGAACGCGCGCGCGGCGGTCCGCAGGTCGACGGCCAGCGGGAGCCCGAACAGCTCGGGGAAGGTGAGTGCCCCCTGGGCGTGGGTGGTCATCGGTCGGCCCCCGCCGGGCGGAGGGGGAGCGTCCCGAGCCGCGGGCCCCGGCGGCGCCGATGGGCGTGCTGGACGACCTCGCGCAGGCCGAGATGGTCGGCGAGTTCGCCGAGCCGCGCGCCCTCGATCGCCGAGCGGGAGGAGAGGCGCAGCGGTGCGGTCAGGCCGTCCGGGCGGTCCGGCGAGGTGATCGCGAGATCCCACAGGTCCTCGGTCGACTCCGAGGTGCGGGCGTCGGCCACCGCGACGATGTCCTCGACCGGCCGTCCGCCCGAGGCCGAGCGGCGGGCGAAGTCCCATCCCCGGCGGCCCGCAGCCTTGAGCAGCTGCGGGCCGACGTCGGGGTCGTCCGGGGAGACCTCGGCCAGCCGTTCGATCAGGGCGAGCATGACCTCGGATTCGACATCGCGCCGGTCCGCGCCCAGCCGGGCGGAGGCCTGGCGGGCGACCCGCTGAAGCCGAGGCAGGGCGAGCCAGACCACGGCCTCGACCCACCCGGCTACCTCCGTCGAACCGATGGCCATGGCCAGCGAGTCGTGCTGAGCGAGTGCGACGGCACGACGCCAGATCTCGCGGCGCAGCGACTCGTCAACCGGCTGCTCGTACAGGGCTGCGCGCGCCTGCGGCAGCTCGAGGAGGCGGGTTGCTCCGCCGACCTCGACCTGGAGAGCGTTCGGCCGCAAATGGGTGGCGCTGGTCACCCGCTGGTGGATGACGTCGAGCACACTGTTGTACGTGATCAGAGCCATGGGGCGGTTCCTCCAGTCGAACGGTGCGGGTCGATGTAGGGCTTGAGCGCCGAGTGAAAGCGGTTGATCGCTCGGGAAAGCCTTCCGACTTCCCTGGGCGGCTGGTGTGGGGCGCTGTCGGGGGCGATGAGGAGGTTGCCTGAGGGGGTGGGGATGTACAGCCACGCCCGACGGGCGAACTCCTTGTCGGGGACGGTCGCCAGGATGCGGCGGAACCGGTCGGGGTGCAGGCCGGTGTGCCGGGACACGACCGCGTCCTCGTACACCCGGTCGGAGACGATCGCCACCAGGTGCGTCGTCTCCTCGCTGGCCTTGGCCAGGACGGCCTTGACCTCCTGGGAGTCGAGCAGTCGGTGCAGTTCGTTCCTCGCGGGCCCGTTCCCCTCGCCGGGTACGCCTTCGGGCGCCACGTGGCCGGAGTGGACGCTGACCCGCATCCGCAGTCGGACGTGGCCCGAATCGGCGTTGTGCTTGGCGAGTTTCTCGTCGAGGCGGTCGAGGAAGGGGTGGACGACGAATCCCAGCAGTGTGGGATCGAAGCCGAACGTGACCCCGTCGCCGGAGTTGACGGTGAACCGCTTTGTGGTCCGGAGGTCGTCGAGGCCGGCTGCGGTGAGGGCGGCGTCCAGGATCTCCTCAAGGTAGGCACTGACCGGCGCGTGGACGGCGCCGGGCAAACTGGTGAAGCCCTTCAGGTCGACGCAGAGCAGGCCGGAGAGCGGCGGCAGGGGCCGACTGACGATGCCGGGGAGTGACGGGGGTTCGGGCATGGCGGTCTCCAGGAACGCAAGGTTCGGCGGTCGCCGGGCTGACGACGAAGAGTCTGCGGTCGGCCGGCGAGGATTAGGGGGCCCGCGACCCCTTAGCGGTGTGTCCTGCGCCACACCTCGTTCGTGGCCGGCGAAGGGGCGCGGCAGGGTAGCAGCCGGTGCCGGGCGGATCGCGCCTCATGCGCCAACTCGTCCTACCCGGGCCTTGGTTGGCGATCGCTCCCCTAATCTCCCGCCATGAACTTGTGCAACAACTCCTCGTCGGGGCTGCTCATGGGCCCGAACCGGACCTTTCAGGCGCTCGTGGGCCCGGCCGCGTGGAACGGCGTCCTCAAGGGCACCGAGCGGAGGAAGCTTCCGGCGGGCCGGAAGCTGGTGGGGCAGGGCGACGTGGGCGCCTTCGTGATCGTCGTGATCAGAGGTGTGGTGAGGGTCGACCAGATCGGGGGTCGTGCCGGTGCCGGTAAGCGGCTGCTTGCCTTCCGGCGTGGCGGCGACCTCATCGGGGACCTCGCCGTGCTCGGTTTCGGCGTGCGGACGGCCACGGTGACGGCGTACACCGACTGTGAGGTGGCGATCGTGCCCGGGGAGACGTTTCGGAGCCCCGGTTTCCAGCGCGACTACGGCTTGGCGATCTCGTCGTACATCGCCGGCCGACACTGGGAGGCCCAGATGCTGGCGCAGCCCGGCGACAACCGGGCCCGGGTCGCATGGGTCCTTGTGCCGCTGCTCGACCACGAGGAGGGGATTACGCGGAGTGTGGCGAATGACGTCCAACTTCCGGTTGTCCAAAGGGATCTCGCAAGTTGCCTGGGCATCGGCGCCAAGCAGGTACGGCAGGTCGTGTCGGTGACGCCGTTCGGCGGGACGCTGGCCGGTCGGCGGGGGCGGCTCGTGGTCGAGGACCCCGAGGGTCTGCGCGCCGCCGCCGCGCGGCTCGGCGGACTGTCGTGAGCGGTTGACGGCCGTTGTCACGTCGCGGCGATCAGGGCGGCGCCGGTCTCGAACACGTGGTGCCAGGCCTGGTCCAGGAGGTAGGCGCCGTTCATGCCGTGGTCGGCGAGCCGCACGAAGTCTCCCCGCCGGGTGAAGTCGGCCGCCCGGCGGAGGGGTTCGCGGCGGTCGGCGAGGTAGTGGGTGGCGGCGGACAGCGCGAGGGCGGCGAGGAGGCGGCGGGGTTTGGGGCGGAGGCCGAGGGCGCGGGTGCCGAGGAGGAGGGCGGCGGCCTGGGTGGCGGTGTAGGCGGCGACGTGTGCGGTGCAGGCGCGGCGGCCGGCCGGGGTGGGCCGGCCCTTGGTGCCGGCCTGGTGGTCGGTCTGGATCCAGTGGTCGGCGAGGGTGGCGGAGGCGCGGAGGAGGGCGTAGGCGGCGGCGAAGGCGGCGGCGCGGGAGGCGGGTTGGGGGGTGGAGGCCGGCGTGGGCATAGGCATGGGCGTAGGTGCGGGCGTGGGCATGGGGCTCCGATCGGTGGGGTGACGGTTTCCTGGTGGGGCGGCCTGCTGTGGTAGCAAGGCAGGCATGACGGAACGGCCTGGCGGGCGCAGCTCGTACCACCACGGATCGCTGCCGGAGGCGCTGGTCGCCGCGGCGTTCGAGCTGCTGGACGAGTACGGGCAGGAGAAGGTGAGCATGCGGGAGGTGGCGCGGCGGGCCGGGGTGTCGGCGGGGGCGCCGTTTCGCCACTTCGCGGACCGGCAGGCGTTGTTGACGGCGCTGGCGGACCGGGTGCTGGCGGACTTCGCGCGGTGCCAGGAGGCCGAGGTGGCGGCGGTGGATCCGGCCGGGGGGTCGGCCGGGGGGTCGGTGATGCGGGCGGTCGGGCTCGGGTTCGTCCGGTACGCGCTGCACCATCCGCACCGGTTCGATCTGGTGCGTTCGCGGGTGTTCGTGGCCTCGCGGGAGCCGGAGCTGCGGGATCAACTGGACGGCATGGACAGGGCGTTCACCGGTCTGATCGTGGCGGACCAGGAGGCGGGCCGGTTGCGCCCGGGGGATCCGGGGCTGATGGGGCTGGCCGGGCAGGCGCTGGTGTTCGGGCTGGCGCAGATGATCGTGGACGGCTACCTGCCGGAGGAGGAGGCGGAGGAGCTGGCCGGGAAGGTGCTCGACACCTTCGGTCAGGGAATCGCCAACCTTCCTTCGCAGTAACCGATTTGTGCGTGCAGTGAGCCTTGACCGGGTTTCCCGGCCCTGATGTAATCACCGATTACATGGGGTGCGGGAGGCTGAGATGTCCATGGGAACGACGTTCGTCCGATCGATGTTCGCCAAGCCGACGCCGGGCTACACCACCGCGGGCGCCACCGGCGACACCGTGGTGCTGCTGATCGGCATGCGGATCAACCGCTTCTGGGCCGTCCACCACTGGGGCCCGGTGATGTTCGCGATGTTCCGGATGCTGTACGAACTGGGGCGCAGCCCCGAACGCGGCCTGCGCGGACGGATCCTGCTCACCGCCTCGCCGCGCACGTACTACGTCGTCCAGTACTGGGAGTCGAAGGAGAAGCTGTACGGCTACGCGAGCGCGCCGGACGGCTTCCACCACAGCGTCTGGGGCATCGTCAACCGCAAAATGCGGGAGGGGAAGGCCCGTCGGCACGTCGGGCTGTGGCACGAGACGTACGTGGTGCCGGAGGGCGGGTACGAGTCGATCTACTTCGACATGCCGCCGTTCGGTCTCGCGGGCGCCACCGGCTCCCTGCCGCTCGAGGCGCGCGGGCGCCGCGCGTCGCAGCGGCTGGCCTACCGGTCGGGGGAGGGCCCGCAGGAGGGCTCGAAGGAGGGCCGGCGGGAGGGCTCGAAGGAGGGCCGGCAGGAGGGCTTGAAGGAGGGTGCGAAGGAGGTCTCGGGGGAGCGGGTGCCCGAGTAGGGGTGCTCACCGGGCGCTCAGGGAGTGTCGCGGGTCGGCCCGGGCGCTGCGGCGTGAGAGCGTCGGGGGATGGCGGAGGAGCAGGGCGGGATGCCGGCGGGCGCGCCGAGAGGTGTACGGGCGGGCGCGCCGACCGGCGCATCGACCGGGGCACCGGCGGGCGCACAGGCGGGCGGCGCACCCACGGGCGGGCCGGTGGTGCACGAGGTGCCGTACCACGCGCAGTGGGAGTCGGCCGAACTGGTGCGGGTGATCATCGACGGGCAGGTCGACGCGGCCGAGGACCCTCGGTGGGGGCAGTCCGGTGCGGCCACCCCGGAGGAGTACGCGTGGTGGTCGTGGCGGCTGTGCGGGGTGGCCTGCCTGCGGATGGCGCTCGACCACTGGTGGGGCCTGGCGCCGCCGGCGCTCACGCTGGCCGGGGAGTGCGTGGCGGCGGGGGCCTACGTCCGGGACGGCGAGAGCCTGCGCGGACTGATCCACACGCCGTTCGCCGACTACGTCCGGCGGCGGTGGGGACTGGCCGCGCAGGCACGGGAGTTGGCGCCCGCGGAGCTGGCGGCCGAGGTGGCCGGCGGGCGGCTGGTGATGGTGTCGGTGCATCCCGCGATCCGGGAGCCGGCCGGTCCGGCACCGGTGCGGCGGGGCGGACACCTGGTGCTGGTGGTGGGCGCCACGGACACGGCGGTGGTGATCCACAACCCGTCCGGATTCCCGGGGGAGTCGCAGTCCTTCGCGCACGTGCCGTGGCGGTCGTTCGAGCGCTTCTACGCCGGGCGGGGGATCGTCCTCGGCCCGCCGGGCGCGGGTGGCGCGGGTGGCGCCCGATCGGTTCCCGACCAGCAACCGGTCGGGAGCTGACCGGCGGCTGGTCGGGACCTGATCAGCCCCTGATCAGGAGCTGATCGGGGGCTGATCAGGGGCTGATCAGGGGTTGTCCGGCAGGCCGGCCGGGTTGACCGGGAGCTGGCTGCGACAGAGCGCCGATATCGGCTTCAACGCGGCGGCCAGGCGGTCGAGTTCGGCGCGCGGGTAGTCCTCCCAGACCCGCGCGGCGGCCAGGTCGGTGGCGGCCTCCAGGGACTGGTGCCGGATCCGGCCGAGTTCGGTCACCGAGCCCGCCGTGGTCAGCCAGCCCCGCTCGACCAGGCGCGCCGCGGCCGCGTCCCACTCCTCGTCCGTCCAGCCGCGCATCGGCTGGAGCATCTCGCGCCGGACATCCATCGCGCACCGGACCACCAGCGCCTCGCACCCGTCCAGGCCGGCCGCCACCAGGGCCGCCACGTGGCCGTCCCCGCGGTGCTCGCGCATCACCGTGGCGGCCTGCCACAGCCGTTCGTACAGGCCGGAGGGGCGGGGCAGCGCGGCGTTGGCGGCGGCCAGCACCCGGCCGACGCAGTCGAGCCGGCCAGCGGCCCGCTCCAGGGCCTCCACCACCAGTTCGACCTGCGCCGGGTCCACGTGCTCCAGCAGCCGGGCCAGCGCCCCCGCCGAGCCCTTCAGCCGGGCGGCCAGCGCCTCCTCCGGGCTGGCGTGCGTCCACACCTCCGGCAGCGCGCGCTCGACCATCGCCGGGGAGAAGCTGAAGAACGCGGCGATCACCGGCGGCGCGTCCACCGCACCCAGCGGCGCCGACCGGCTGGCGAAGTAGCCGCGCCAGCCGCCGTGCAGTCCGGCCGCCTCGTAGGCCTCGCGGCTCTCGGGCAGGAAGTAGGTGACGGAGTGCACCGGTTCGAAGAGCCACCACAGGGCACGGGCGGGGTGGACGAGATCGGCCATCGAAGGACCTTCCTCGGAGAGGGGCGGGGCGAACCCGGCCGGACGGGGCGGCTCGGCGGGCGCCGACGGATCGGGCGCGCGCGGGCCGCTTCAGTGCTGATGACCACGGCGGCGGCCACGGTAATCCCGGACCGGGTGTGATGACGGTCACGGGGAGGTCCCGGTGTGCGCCCGGCGGGGCGGCGGCGCGAGATGATGGGACGAGGTGCCCGCTCCCGGGACGCCGCAGCCCTCCAGTGAACCCTCGTGTGAAGGTAGTCGGTAATGGCGCAGATCAACCCCAGCATCCTGTCCGCGGACTTCGCCCGGCTCGCCGACGAGGCCGAGGCCGTCAGGGGCTCGGACTGGCTGCACGTCGACGTGATGGACAACCACTTCGTCCCCAACCTCACCCTCGGCATCCCGATCGTCGAGTCGCTCGCCCGCGCCACCGACATCCCGCTCGACTGCCACCTGATGATCGAGGACCCGGACCGCTGGGCCCCCCAGTACGTCGAGGCCGGCGCCGGCTCCGTCACCTTCCACGTCGAGGCCGCCGCCGCGCCCGTCCGCCTCGCCCGCGAGATCCGCGCCAAGGGCGCCCGCGCCTCCATGGCCCTCAAGCCGGGCACGCCCATCGAGCCGTACGAGGACCTGCTGCCCGAGCTCGACATGCTGCTGATCATGACCGTCGAGCCCGGCTTCGGCGGCCAGGCGTTCCTCGACATCATGCTGCCGAAGATCCGCCGCACCCGGGAGCTGATCGCCAAGCACGACCTGGAACTGTGGCTCCAGGTCGACGGCGGCGTCTCCGCCGGCACCATCGAGCGCTGCGCCGAGGCCGGCGCCGACGTGTTCGTGGCCGGCTCGGCGGTGTACGGGGCCGAGGACCCGGCCGAGGCCGTGCGCAAGCTGCGGGAGCTCGCGACCAAGGCCTCGGCGGACGCCTGGTGGGCCTGCGGGCACTGAGCCCGGGCGGAGCCGTTCAGAGACGGAGCCGTTCAGGGGCCGGGCCGTTCAGAGACGGGGCTGTTCAGGGGCCGGGCCGGCCGTCATCCAGGGGCCCGGCCGGCCTGGCCCGCCCGGCGAGGGGTGGAGGATCCAGCGGTCGTCAGGGATGATCGTTGGCGAACGCCCCTCGCCCGGCCCCTCTCCGCACGGTGGTGGAACCGCACATGAGCAACCTCGACCGCAAGCCCTCCCCGACCACCTGCGGCCGCGAGGCCGACACCGGACCGGTCAAGGATCTGTTGACCGGACGTCAGGTCCAGCTCGGCGAGAGCACGATGGTCCGCCGACTGCTCCCCAACCTGGGCCGCCGGATGGTCGGCGCCTGGTGCTTCGTCGACCACTACGGACCCGACGACATCGCCGACGAACCCGGCATGCAGGTCCCGCCCCACCCCCACATGGGCCTCCAGACGGTCAGCTGGCTCCACCAGGGCGAGGTGCTGCACCGCGACAGCCTCGGCAGCCTCCAGACCGTCCGCCCGTACGAACTGGGCCTGATGACCTCCGGCCGGGCGATCTCCCACTCCGAGGAATCCCCGCGCCCGCACGCCCGCTACCTGCACGGCGCCCAGCTCTGGGTCGCCCTCCCGGACGCCCACCGGCACACCGCCCCCACCTTCGAGCACCACGGCGACCTGCCCGTCGTCACCGCCCCCGGCCTGCACGGCACCGTCATCCTCGGCACCCTCGACACCGCCACCTCGCCCGGCACCGCCTACACCCCCCTCGTCGGCGCCGACCTCGCCCTCACCGAGGGCGCCGACCTCAAGCTCCCGCTCGTCCCCGACTTCGAGTACGCCGTCCTCTCCATGTCCGGCAGCGTCGACGTCGACGGCGTCCGCGTCGAACCCGGCTCCATGCTCTACCTCGGCTGCGGCCGCCCCGAACTCCCCCTCCACGCCCGCACCGACGCCGCCGTCCTCCTCCTCGGCGGCGAACCCTTCGACGAGCAGATCCTCATGTGGTGGAACTTCATCGGCCGGTCCGGCGAGGAGATCACCCGGGCCCGCGAGGACTGGATGTCCACCGCCCGCTTCGGTGACGTCCACGGCTACGCCGGCGACCGGCTGCGGGCGCCGGAGCTCCCCGCCCTTCCGCTGAAGGCGCGGGGGCGCGTGCGCTGAGGAGAGCGTTCAAGCACGTAGCAGTAGGGTCGTACTTACGGGCGAGAGCATCAATGGCTCGGTGTTCCCTTCGTAGCCGAAGTGCAGTTCCTGCCGCGCTCGGGTTGCCAACACGTAGTACGTCATACGCGGTGCTGCGGTGCTGGGGTCGGTGGCGTTGTCGGTGTGGGTATCGGGGACGACGACGGTATCGAAACCGAGCCCCTTGGCGCTGGCGCGGTTGACGATGACGATGCCCGGGCGGGTGAGGTCGATCGTGTGGTAACGACCCTGTGTGGCCTGGGAGGTGTAGAGCTGGGGGCGCAGGCGGGGGGCTTTGCGTCCAGGCGGGTCAGTAGGTCGGACTGTGCCCGGGTGGAGCCGAGGATGACGCCGATGCTGTGCCGGGGGTGGCGGGTGGCGAGGGCGATGAGCAGATCGGTCGCGGCATCGGGACGGCCGAGGCGGTGCAGGCGGGGTGTCGGGCCTGGCCGGTCGGGAATTGGCGGTGCAGTGGTGCCGGTGTGGAAGTGGGCGGCGAGCTCGGCGATCTGGCGAGTGTTCCGGTGGTTCCCCATGAGTTCGTGGCGAGTGCAGCCGCCGAGGCCGCCGGAGATCTCGGAGACTGTGGAGTTGGTGGTGGTGAGGCGCTGGTACTCGTCGGCGTACACCGTCGTACGGCTGCCGAGAATGCGGCAGAGCCGGTAAAATCCGATCGGAAGGTCCTGCCCTTCGTCGACCACGAGGGTGGGGCCAGGGTGGTGGTCGGTGGTAGCGGCGCGCTCGTAAAAAGAGGCCCAGTCGAACCAGCCGTCGTCGGTTCGTGGTGCGTCGTCTCCGAACCAGTGGGCGAGCCAGGCGTGGGCCGTGGCAACGCGTACACCGTGGCCCTCGGCGCCGAGGGCGGAGACGACCGGCGCGAGTGTTTGGCGCAGCAGGTTGGAACGGGTGAGGAGCACGGCCGGTGTGCCGGTGAGTGCGAGCATGAGGGCGCGCTGGGCTGCGAGCAGGCTTTTCCCGCTGCCAGGCGGGCCGCTGACCAGATGGTTGCCCTCGAACGGCAGGGTGTCCAGCGAGGCCCGCTGGGCGGGGCTGAGGTCGAGATAGGTGATCGTCATGGCAGGGTGCCTACTCCAGTGCGGCGGCCGCAGTGGCGTGTGCGGCGGAGACGACGGATTCGAAGTAGCCGGGAACCTGTTCGCCCCCGACGAGAAGCGCTCGGTCGAGAAGGGTGCCGCCGTTCTCGCAGCTGGTCTCCGGGAGCAGGGAACAGGCTTGGCAGGCAGCTCTGTTGAGGTTGCCGAAGCCCTGGCCGGTGTGTTCTGCGCAGAGCGGGTCCGCGGAGCACCAGGCGGTGGCCTCGATCATACGTAGCAGGGTCTCGGAGAGGTGGGGCGCCGCTCCTTGCTGGACGAGCCAGCCGAGGGTGCCCTCGGCGTCGCCGGCTCCGGTGTAGATGAGGATGACGTGCTGGTCGTGTTCGGGCCGTGCGTACACGCGTTCACGCAGGCTCGCCGTCGTGTATCCGGATTCGAAGGCGAGCTGGCGGACGAGCAGGTGGGCGAGCGTGTGCAGGAGCACGAAGCGGGGGGACAGGGCCGTTCCGGTAAGTCCGGCCAGCTGGTCCTTGCGGAAGGATCCGTCCAGGTCCGCACTCATCCCGGTGACTCGTCGGCGGACCTCTCGTTTTGCTCCCACTCCGTGAGGCAGGTTTTGTCGAGGGTGAGGAAGACGCCCTCGCCGAAGACCTCGACGGCAGGTAGCCATTTGAGCCGTCGTGCGGTGTCGGCGGGTACGAAGGCTGCGTCCGGTGACACCCGGCTGAACCCGAGAAGGGCGCGGACCTCGCGCAACCGGTCCGCAAGCACGACTCGCCCGATCCGGTGGTGGAGTTCGGCCCAGCGCCCGCCCGTCTCGTGGGCGAGGCCGAGGGTGGTGTCGCGATCGTGAAGTCGCGGGTGGCGGGGCGTGCCGGAGAAGTGAACGCGGCCCACTCCTCGCGGCTGAGGTCCGGGCGCGCCGAGGCGCCGGCACCTTCACCGGACGGAGGCGGGGCGGCGCCCGTCTCCTCCGCCAGGAGGGCGTCCAGGAGCGCGTCGTCGGCGCCGGTGTCCTCCTTGATCATCTCGCGGAACAGACCCCTCGGAGGCCCGGCACAGCGGGACCCACAGATCGTTCGCCAGCACCTTGGCGGCGAGGTTCTGGTCGGTCACGGGCGAGGTGTCGAACTTCGGGATGTCGAGGGATGAGTGCGTGACGGGGTAGTAGAGGTTGCCTGCCGTACGCTGCACGATCTGTACGGGCTTCACGCAGGAGGTGGCCTCGCCGATCCGCTGCCACGGGTTGCGCCCCGAACAGCGCAAGCCGTGGGTGCCGAGGACGTCCAGGAGGTTCCGGGAAGCGCCACAATCCTTCGCCCGGCACTTGACCGAGAGTGCCTCCAAGCCGGCCGCCCGCTCGGAGACCCGGAACCGCAGCTGCTCGCGGGAGGTGCAGGCCTGACGCCTGGCGGCGTCGAGCCGTGAGTGGGTCCAGAACCACCAGTCGACGTCTCCCAGATGGCCGGCGGCGCAGATCTGCACGAAACGCATCGGTGTGAGCTGCCGCACCGGCGAACACGAGGGACAGCGTGGTGGGACGCCGTGCTTCTCGTCGGCGATGCGCCAGCGCACCATGCGTCGGCACGACCCGCAGAACAGCCAGGCCGGGAAGCGAATGTAGGGCGCACCCGCTGCGTCCTGCCGGTCGTAGCGGTCGTCCGTCGCGGCCGGGGCCGCGTAGAAGCCGGTGACGCCGAGTTTGGCGGCGAGCCGCGGGGACTCGACGGGTTGCCGGATCCGTGGCCAGTCCCCGATGCCGGTGGCGACGAACGACTCGCCCTGGATCTCCAGGACGGCGCCGGCCCCGAACGGAAGCACGGTCTGTGCTTGGCGGATGGGATGGTGCTGCCCTCGTCGGCGATGGCCCGGCCGATCATCTGGCGGACCCAGGTGGTGGCATAGGTGGAGAACTTGTTGCCCATGCTCGGGTCGAACTTCCGGGTGGCCCGCATCAGCCCGAGCGTGCCGCTTTGGACGAGGTCCTCGTACTCCAGCCCCTGGTCGGTGAACTGCCGTGCTAGGGAATGGGCGAGGCCCAGGTTGTGCAGGACCAGACACTCCCGGGCCCGTCGTCGCTCGTCCGCCGGTGAGAGACCGGCCAGTTCCTCATCGGTCGGTTCGATGCTCACGTTTCGCACTCCGCCGCGCAGGAGCACGGCCAGGCCTACCTCTTCGTCTGAGCTGAGGATGCGCTTGGCCGGACGGAGGAGGAAGCGGTCATCGGTCAGTACGCGGCGGGCCGCAGTCACGGCGCGCCCCAAGCTGCCCTCGGCGACCGGCGCCGCCTTGGCGGGGATCGACTGCGAAACTCCCCCGACGGTGTCGCGCGGATCCGGGACGGGCGCGTTGCTGCCGGGCGGTGGGATCACGTGGACACCGGACCGGAGCTCCTCGGCCTCGGCCATGGAGAGGCCAGCCAGCCGGGCGACGCCCTCCAGCGCCCGGGCGTCGACGGTCCCCGCGCTGTCGGCGAACCGCTCCAGTAACCGGCGTGTCGTGTCCGTGCGCGGGGAAGCGGCCCGCTGCTATACAGATGCCTGTTCGGCTTCCGGGCGGGGAGGTTCGCCGATCGGGAGTTTCATCGTGGTGAGGGCATCGGCGAGCCGGCCGCGTGCCTCCTCGCTCAGCCCGAGTGCTTCGGTCCCGCTGAGGAAGACCTGGTAGGGCACGATTCCGCGTACCTGTTTCGTCTGAAGATCGGCGTACGGCCTGCCGAGGGCGGCCTTCAGGCTCGGGACCTGGTGGTCCAACTTTTCCACCCCTTCGCACGGAGGCGAGGCGCAGCGGCCCCGGAAGTGCGGATGACGCGGGCTGCGAACCCGGCGTACACGCAGAGGTTAGTAGAAGCTTGTTAGCGTCGTCAACACATAAAACATGTAGTGTACGTTCACCTGGGAATCGTGTACGGTTTCTCTTGGCGCTGCCCTGCCTCGTCTGCCCGTGACCTTCGTCGACGTGCGGGAGCGGCGCGTGGCGGGGAGCGTCCGAAATCAGGGGTGTGGAGGAGTGGCAGTGGGCCTGGAGCTGATCGGTGGCCGGTTCCGTCTCTTGGGGGCGATCGGTGCCGGCAACATGGGGGAAGTTCACAAAGCCGAGGACCTGATGTCGCCCGCGGATGGTCTGGACCGAGTGGTTGCGGTCAAGACGATCCTCCGCCGCCGGTCCGGTGCCGCCGTGGACATCCATGCGGACACCAAGGCGGTCGAGCGCTTCGCCCGTGAGGTGCGCATCATGCGCCGTCTGGACCACCCCCATCTCAGTCGCCTCATCGACGGCGGCGTGGATGAAGAGCACGGTGGCCTGCCCTACCTCGCGATGGAGTACCTCGACGGTGAGGTCCTGCGCGACCTGATCGGGGAGGAGGGGCAGCTTCCCGTCGCCTGGGTCGCTGCGATCGGTGCCCAGATCGCCGACGGGCTCTCCGCCGCGCACGCGGCCGGCATCGTGCACCGCGACCTCAAGCCCGCCAACGTGATGCTCGCCAGGGGAGGCATCGTCAAGGTCCTCGACTTCGGCATGGGCCGGATCGTCGACGACCCCGAGGACGCCAAGCTCACCAGCACCGGCGTCGCGGTCGGCACCGCCCGGTACATGGCACCTGAGCAGTTCAAGGCCGAGCCGGTGACGCAGGCCGCCGACCTCTACGCCCTGGGCTGTCTGCTCTTCGAAATGCTCACCGGTGTCGCGCCGTTCGTCGGCGAGGCGGCCTACGAGCTGATGCGCAAGCACACCGAGGACAGCCCGACGCCGGTGCGCCTGATCCGGCAGGACGTGCCCGCGGAGCTGGCCCGCCTGGTCGATCGTCTCCTGGCGAAGCAGCCCGTTGACCGCCCCGCCGACGCCGTCGCCGTCCGCGACGCCCTCCTCCCGCTCGTCGACCGGGACGGTGGTGCCCCGCAGTTCCCCACCTGGAGCGCGTTCGATCCCGTTCTGGCCCTGCGTGCCGTACGGCCCGCGCTGCCCACGGCGTCCGCTGCTGAGGCACCCACAACTCCCGCGACCATCACGGGTATGGACGTCTTCGGCGTCCACCGCGAGCTCATCAAGGATTATCGCTCCTTCACCGAGGGCGGGACGGTCATTCGCGACGATCGGATCGCCGCGTTCGTCGAGGACGACCTGGATGCCAAGTCCCAGTGGCCCGACCCGTGGTTGTCGTTGAACCCGTTCTTCGCCGGTGGTGGCACCGTCCTGGAGCTCGCGGGCCAGGACGTGCTGGACGAAGAGTGCGCGCGCATCTTCCAGGCGAACAAGACGGAGCGCGGCACGGTCTGCGACGGCCGTCCGCTGACCCTGCACCAGCACCAGCGCGAGGCGCTCGAAGCGGCACAGTCGGGTGCCTCCTACGTGCTGACCACCGGAACCGGATCCGGCAAGTCGCTCGGATATATCGTGCCGATCGTCGACAAGGTCCTGAAGGACCGCAAGGCCGAGGGCCCGGCGGCCGTCAAGCGGGTTCGCGCAATCATCGTCTACCCGATGAACGCCCTCGCCAACAGCCAGCTCAAGGAGCTTGAGAAGTACCTTCGTGACGGCTACGGCAAGGGCCGCGAGCCCGTCACTTTCGCGCGCTACACCGGTCAAGAGGACGACGCGGCCCGTAAGGAGATCCGCGACAACCCGCCAGACATCCTGCTCACCAACTACGTGATGCTGGAGTTGATGCTCACGCGGCCTGATGACCGCAAGAGCCTCGTCAAGATGGCCAAGGGGCTGGAGTTCCTGGTCTTCGATGAACTGCACACCTACCGCGGCCGGCAGGGTGCAGATGTCGCCCTGCTGATCCGCCGGGTCCGTGAGGCGTGCCAGGCGAGCCGGCTCCAGTGCGTCGGAACCTCGGCGACCATGTCGACCGAAGGTACGACCGAGGACCAGCGGACGGTCGTCGCGAACGTCGCCTCGACCCTCTTCGGCGTCGAGGTCGACCCTCGGCACGTCATCGGCGAGACCCTGGTCCGGGCTACCGACGCCGCGCCGCCGACCGTGTCGCCCGAGCGCCTTCGGGCCCCGGCCGCGCCGCGAGCCTATGGCGATCTCGTCCGCGACCCGCTCGCGCGCTGGATCGAGACCCGCTTCGGACTCGCCACCGACGCGCACAACGGTCGTCTCATCCGCCAGAAGCCCGCCAAGATCGAGGTCGCCGCGGCAGAGTTGGCGGAGCAGAGTGGTGTCTCGGCGGAGCAGTGTGCCGCCGCGATCCGGGCCACCCTGGAGGGAGGTTCACAGGCCAAGCATCCGGTCACCGAGCGGCCGATCTTCGCCTTCCGCCTGCACCAGTTCCTCTCCAAGGGCGACACCGTCTACACCACTCTGGAGGACAAGCTCTCCCGTCACCTCACCCGTGGCTACCAGCTCGAACAGCCGGACTCTGGTGGCAAGTTGCTGATGCCACTCGCCTTCTGCCGCGAATGCGGCCAGGAGTACCTGACGGTGTGGCGCACCGAGAAGGACGGCGAGGTCCGGTACGAGGCGCGCCGCGACACCTCGGCGACCGGCGGCCGTCACGGCGACGGCTACCTCTACGTCGACCACGACCGGCCCTGGCCCCACGACACCGAGGCCGCCATCGCGGACCGCCGACTCCCCGAATCCTGGCTGGAGATCGACGACCGGGGCCAGGAGGTCGTCCGCAAGTCGCACCGCGACCGGGTGCCGCGAGCCGTCACCATCGACCCGTACGGCACCGAGGGGTACGGCGACCTGAAGGCCGCGTTCATCCCCTCCCCGTTCCTGTTCTGCGTGCACTGCGGCGTCTCCTACGAGCAGACCCGCGGCCGGGACTTCGCCAAGCTCGCCACCCTCGGTCAGGAGGGACGCTCCTCGGCGACCTCGTTGATCTCCGCCTCCGTGGTCCGCTCGTTGAAGTCGGTGCCGGAGGAGGCCCTGGACAGGGAGGCGCGCAAGCTGCTCACCTTCGTCGACAACCGGCAGGACGCCTCCCTGCAGGCCGGCCACTTCAACGACTTCGTGCAGATCACCCAGGTGCGCGGTGCCCTCTACCGGGCCGCCGTCGAGGCCGGCGAAGAGGGCATCCACCACGAGGACCTGGCCTCGGCGGTCGCCAACGCC
This sequence comes from Kitasatospora sp. NPDC043949, assembly GCF_056435365.1. Lineage (NCBI taxonomy): Bacteria > Bacillati > Actinomycetota > Actinomycetes > Kitasatosporales > Streptomycetaceae > Kitasatospora > Kitasatospora sp. NPDC043949. The sequence goes on from NZ_JBWKEQ010000018.1 coordinate 136,794, forward strand.
CTCGCGCTGGACCCGGTCGACTACGCCGGCGACGCGGCCGACCTGCCGCCGGCCCTCGCCCGCAGCGCGGCGAAGACCATGTGCGACGTGATCGCCTTCCGGCTCTACCTCGATCTCGAACGCGGCTGGCGCATCACCATGCCCAACCTGGAGCAGACCGGCTTGCTGGAGATCGGCTACCAGGACCTCCAGTGGGTCGCCGAGCGTCAGGAGCGGTGGGAGGGCGCCCACCAGGCGCTGCGCGACGCCGACCCGGCCCTGCGAGCCGAGATCACCAAGGCGCTCCTCGACGAGATGCGCCGCGCCCTCGCCATCGACGTGCAATACTTCCGGGACGACTTCGACTCCCTCCAGCGCGCCAGCGAGGAACGCCTCATCGACCCGTGGGTGCTGACGAAGTCCGACAGCCCCAAGGTCGGCACCGCCTATCCCCAGCCCTCCCGCCCCGGCCTGGACCGCTCCGGCCTGTTCCTGTCCGCCGCGGGCAAGTTCGGCAAGTACCTGCGCCGGACGGACAAGGCCTTCCGCGAGCTGGACAAGGGCGACCTCCAGCTCGTCATCGAGCAGCTGCTGAAGGTGCTGACCAAGGCCGGTCTGGTCCGCGAGGTCTCGCAGGCCCCTCAGCGCTCCGGCCGTTTCCGTCACTCCGTCGGGCCGGCCGTCACCGGCTACCGAGTCGCCGCGCAGACGCTGGTCTGGCGCGCCGGCAAGGGCGAGCGGGGCGCCCACGACCCGCTCACCCGCACCTACGCCAGTGGTGATGGCCCCCGGGTCAATACCTTCTTCCGTGACCTCTACCGCAACGCGGCCACGGAGCTGGCCGGGCTCTTCGCCCGCGAGCACACCGCCCAGGTCGATCCGACCGAGCGCGAGAACCGCGAAGAGGCCTTCCGCAAGGCCGAGTTGAAGCTCCTCTACTGCTCGCCGACGATGGAGCTGGGCGTCGACATCTCCTCGCTCAACGCCGTCATGATGCGCAACGTCCCGCCGACACCCGCCAACTACGCGCAGCGCTCCGGGCGCGCGGGCCGCAGTGGGCAGCCCGCCCTGGTCACCACCTACTGTTCCACCGGGAACAGCCATGACCAGTATTACTTCCGCCACTCCGACCGCATGGTGGCGGGCGCCGTGGCGCCGCCGCGCCTGGACCTCGCCAACGAGGACCTCGTCCTCTCCCACGTCCAGGGCATCTGGCTGGCCGAGGCCGGCCTGAAGCTCGGCCGGGCCATCACCGAGGTCCTGGACATCTCCCACCCCGATACCGGCGACCGCCCCGAGCCGGCCCTCGAACTGCACCCCGACCTCCACGCCGCCTCGCGGGACGCCGATGCCCAGACCCGTACCGTCGCCGCCGCCTACCAGGTGCTCGGCCCCCTGCTGCCCGAGTTCGCCCGGACCACCTGGTGGGACGAGCGGTGGATCGAGGACCGGGTGCGTACCGTCGCCGAGCGGTTCGACCGCGCCTTCGACCGCTGGCGTGAGCTCTACCGGGCCGCGCTGGACGACCAGTACGTCCAGAACAAGCGGGTCCTCGACCACAGCCTCACCGAGGGCGACCGCAGGCGCGCGGTCGGCCGGCGGCGGGAGGCCGAGACCCAGCTCAACCTGCTGAAGAACGAGAGCGCGGAGAGCAAGTCCGTCCTCTCCGACTTCAACCCCTACCGCTACCTCGCCTCCGAGGGCTTCCTGCCGGGGTACTCCTTCCCCCGCCTGCCGCTCGCCGCGTACATCCCCACCACCGGCCGCCGCCGGGGCGAGGGCGACTACCTGCAGCGCCCCCGCTTCCTCGCCATCCGCGAGTTCGGCCCCGGGGCGCTGATCTACCACGAAGGTGCCCGCTACCAGGTCACCCGCATCCAGCTCCCGCCGGACGCCTCCGGAGACATCACCACCAGCGAGGCCCGCCGCTGCGACCACTGCGGCTACCACCACGACCCGCGTGAGCGCGCCGACCGCTGCCAGATGTGCGACGAGCCGCTCGGCGCGGCCACCTACGGCCTGCTCCAGCTGCACACCGTCTACACCCAGCGCCGCGAACGCATCTCCTCGGACGAGGAGGAGCGCCGCCGGGCCGGCTACAAGCTGGAGACCTCCTACGCCTTCCAGGACCACGGCACCCGCAAGGGCCGCCAGGACGCCAGGCTCACCGACGGCACCGGCCCGCTCGCGGCGGTGGCCTACGGCGACTCCGCGACCGTCCGGATCACCAACGTGGGCCGGCTGCGCACAAAGAAGGACGACCCGGCCGGCTACTGGCTCGACGTCGCGGACGGCCGCTGGATGAACGACCGCGACGCGGCCGACGCCTCCGGTGACTCCAGCGAGCTGCCGGTCGTCGACGCCGACGGCAACGAGAAGCGCCGCAAGAAGCGCGTCATCCCGTACGTCGAGGACCGCCGCAACATCCTCGTCCTCACCCTCGACGAGCCGCTGCCCGAGCCGATCGCGCTCACCCTGATGTACGCGCTGGAGCGCGGCATCGAGGCCGCCTTCGAACTGGAGGACTCCGAGCTCAACAGCGAACTCCTGCCGCCGAACGACGGCCCGCGCAACCGCTTCCTGTTCACGGAGGCAGCGGAGGGTGGGGCCGGTGTGCTCCGTCGCCTGCAGTCCGAGAAGGACGCGCTCGCCAAGGCTGCCCGCCAGGCGCTGGAGATCTGCCACTTCGACGAGGACGGGGTCGACCAGGGCGGTCCCCACCCGGACCGCAAGTGTGCGCGCGGCTGCTACGAGTGCCTGCTGACCTACGGCAACCAGCTCAACCACGCGCTGATCGACCGCCGTACGATTGCTGCCCTGCTGCTGCGGTTCGCCTCCGCCGTCGCGAAGCGCGACGAGCGCGGTGAGTCCCGCAGCGAGCAGTTCCGTCGGCTGGTCGCGGAGCAGAGCCCGGAGCCGGCGGATCGGCCGGACGAGGCGGCAGAGCCCGCGGAGCCCGCCGACGCACTGACCCCGTTCGAGCGCGACTTCGTCACGTGGCTGAAGGACCGCGGCCTGCGGCTCCCCGACGAGACCCAGACCCTGATCACCGAGGCCAACGCCATGGCGGACTTCGTCTACTGGATCCCCGGGGTCAACCTCGCAGTCTTCGTCGACGGCCGCGACACCGAGACCACGGCCCTGCGAGACGAAGACGCCGAGGAACGCCTCTACGACGCCACCTGGGACGTGATCCGCTTCCCAGCCGACGGCGACTGGGACGCCATCGTCGCGCGACACCCCCGGTACTTTGGCACCGCCCACCCGACCAGCTGACCCACGGAACCGACGAACCACTCGACGAGGATCCACCTGATGACACCCACCTACTCCGCCGGTTCCCTGGTCACCGCCCGCGGCCGCGAATGGGTCGTGCTGCCCGAGAGCGCCGCGGACATGCTCGTGCTGCGCCCCCTCGGCGGCTCCGACGACGATATCGCCGCCGTCTTCCCGGCCTTCGAGGACGTCAAGGGCGCCGAGTTCGCTCCCCCCTCGCCGGCCGACCTCGGCGACCAGCGCGCCGCCGGCCTGCTCCGCTCCGCCCTGCGGATCGGCTTCCGCTCCGGCGCCGGGCCGTTCCGCTCCCTCGCCGGGATCGCCGTCGAGCCGCGCGCGTACCAGCTGGTGCCGCTGCTGATGGCCCTTCGGCAGCAGACTGTCCGGCTGCTGATCTCCGATGACGTCGGCATCGGCAAGACTGTCGAGGCAGGCCTGATCGCGAGCGAACTTCTCGCCCAGGGGGAGGCCAAGGGCCTGGCCGTGCTCTGCTCGCCGGCGCTGGCCGAGCAGTGGCAGGCGGAGCTGCGTAGCAAGTTCGGCATCGACGCCGAACTCGTACTCTCCTCCACGGTTTCACGCCTCGAGCGGGGCCTGGACCTCGGACAGTCGATCTTCGACCGATACCCGAACGTCGTCGTTTCCACCGACTTCATCAAGTCCCCGCGCCACCGCGACGACTTCGTCCGCCACTGCCCTGAGCTGGTCATCGTCGACGAGGCCCACACGTGCGTCGCCGCCGATGACGCTTCGGGCCCCAGCAGCCGCTCCTCGCAGAACCAGCTGCGGTACGAGCTGCTGCGCCGAGTTGCGGAGAAGGCCGACACCCATCTGCTGCTGGTCACCGCCACCCCGCACAGCGGCAAGGAGTCCGCCTTCCGCAACTTGCTCGGCCTGGTGAAGCCCGAGCTGGCCACCGTCGACCTGGACAGTAAGCGCGGGCGTGAACTCCTGGCTCGACACTTCGTCCAGCGCAAGCGCGCCGACATCAGGCAGTACCTGACCAAGGAGGACGGCCTCAGCGACGACAGCCTCGCCGAGAAGACCGCCTTCCCGGCGGACCGGTACTTCAAGGACGAGACCTACAAGCTCTCCCCGGCCTACCGCGCCCTCCTCGACGACGCCATCGCCTACGCGAGCGACCGCGTCGAGGCGGCCGGGGTGAAGGGCAAGCGCGAGGCGCGCATCGCCTGGTGGTCCGCGATCGCCCTGCTGCGCTCGCTCGTCTCCTCGCCGCGCGCCGCCTCGCAGACCCTGACCACCCGTTCCGCCACCGCCGCCGCCGTGAGCGCGGAGGAGGCGGACCGGCTCGGCGCGCCGCTCACCAGCGACTCCGCCGACAGCGACACCCTGGAGGGCCTGGACGTCGCGCCCGGCGCCGAGACGGACGACGCGGGCGCCCGGCTGGCGGCGCTCGCGGAGCGGGCCGCGGGGCTGGAGAGGACGGAACACGACCTCAAGCTCAAGGCGCTGATCAAGCACCTCAAGGCGCTGCTGGCCGACGGCTACAACCCGATCGTCTTCTGCCGCTACATCCCGACGGCGGAGTACGTCGCCGAGGCGCTCCAGGGGAAGGGCGGTGTCAAGGCCGCGGTGGCCGCTGTGACGGGCACTCTCTCGCCACAGCAGCGCATCGAGCGCATCGAGAGGCTCGCCGAGGAGGCGGGGGACAGCCTCGCCGCCCGCCGCGTCCTGGTCGCCACCGACTGCCTGTCGGAAGGCGTCAACCTCCAGCACCACTTCGACGCGGTCGTCCACTACGACCTCGCGTGGAACCCGACCAGGCATGACCAGCGCGAAGGGCGCGTCGACCGGTACGGGCAGAAGCGTGACGAAGTCCGCGTCATAACGCTCTACGGTGCGGACAACGGCATCGACGGCAAGGTGCTCGAAGTCCTCATCAAGAAGTACCGGCAGATCAGGAAGGACCTGGGCATCTCGGTCTCCGTGCCGGACGAGACCTCGGCAGGTGTGACGGACGCGATCGTCGAGTGGCTGCTGATGCGGGGGAGGGAAGGGCAGCAGGAGGGGCTGTTCGCGGTCGACGACCTGGTCGACGCGAAGGCAGCGGAGCTGGAGAAGGACTGGAACTCGGCCGCCGAGCGGGAGAAGACCTCGCGGTCCCGTTTCGCCCAGCGGTCCATCCACCCGCAGGACGTGGCGCGAGAGGTCGCCGCGATCCGTGACGCCTTGGGGAGCGCGGGGGAGATCCGCACCTTCGTGCGGGACTCCCTCAACGCGCTCGGCGCCGTCCTGCGGGACACCGGGGGCGGGGACTTCACGGCGGAGGTCTCGGGTGCTCCGGCCGGGCTGCGCGACGCCTTGGCGCCGGTCGTGGGTGGTGACGCCGTCGAGACCGGGCGTCCGATTCCGTTCCGCACTGACCCGGCGGTCGCGCGAGGCGAGGCCGCGCTCGTCCGCACCGACCCGGTTGTGGGAGCCCTGGCCGGCCACGTCCTCAACGCCGCCCTCGACACGCTGGCCGAGGGTAGCCGGCCGGCCCGCCGCTGCGGCGTCGTGACGACGGACGCGGTTTCGGTTCGGACGACGCTGCTGCTGGTGCGCTACCGGTTCCACCTGACGCTGCCCTCGCGGAGTGGGGACAAGCAGATCGTCGCCGAGGACGCCCGGCTGCTCGCCTTCCAGGGCGCGCCGAAGAACGCCGTCTGGCTGCCGGACGGGGACGCTCTCGCCCTGCTCGGGGCCCAGGCCACCCTCAACACCGACGTGCACTTCGGCGAGCGGACGATGACCCGCATCCTGGGGCAACTCCCGGACGTCCAGGGCTACCTGGAGTCGCACGGCGAGCAGCTCGCCGCCGATCTCGACGCCTCCCACCGCCGCGTCCGTGAGGCCACCGGCGAGATCGTCCGAGGCCTGCGCGTGCGTGCGCAGCAGCCCGCCGACGTACTCGGCGCCTACGTCTACCTGCCCGCGAACACGTCGACCGGAGAGAGCGCCTGATGTCCGCCACTACCCGCAACCAGGTCTTCTCCGCCGTCCACACGGTGGGCGGGCTGCTGCCCGCCGACATACTGGTCCGCATCGCCGAGGGCAAGGACGTCTCCGGCGCCAAACCCGCCGACTACGGTGTCATCGGCTCGCGGTCGGTGCGGGACGACGCCGAACGCCACTGGGATTACCTCAAGGGAGTCTGGCGCGAGCTTCGGAAGCGCCTCCCCGAGGACGCCGAGACGGGCGCTCCTGCTGCCGACCCGACGGGACTCGCGGTTGCGCAGTGGCTGGAGCCGCTCTTCGCGGAGCTGGGCTTCGGGCGGCTGACGGGGGTGGGGGCTGCCGGTATCACCGCCGACAGCGACGCGGCGAAGACCTTCGACGTCAGCCACCGCTGGCAGCACGCGCTGATCCACCTCACGCCCTGGAACACCGACCTCGACAAGCGCCCCGGTGGGGCCGGCACCGTCCCGCCGCAGTCGATGCTCCAGGAATGCCTCAACCGCACCGAGGCGCACCTGTGGGGCGTGCTCTCCAACGGGCGCCGGCTTCGGCTCCTTCGCGACTCCAGCGCGCTGGCGACGGCGTCGTACGTGGAGTTCGACCTTGAGGCGATCTTCGACGGCGAGCTGTTCAGCGAGTTCGTGCTGCTCTACCGGCTGCTGCACGTCTCGCGGTTCGAGGTGGCGGAGGGCGTGGCGGCTTCGGCCTGCCGACTGGAGAAGTGGCGTACGGAGGCCATTGCCTCCGGTACCAGGGCCCTGGACCAGCTCCGTAAGGGTGTTCAGGATGCCATCACGACCCTGGGCACGGGCTTCCTCCGCCATCCGGACAACGCTGCCCTGCGCGAGAACCTCAAGGCCCAGGATCTGCACAATGCGTTGCTGCGCCTGGCCTATCGGCTGCTCTTCCTGTTCGTCGCCGAGGACCGTGGCGTCCTGCACGCGCCCGAGGTGGGGGAGCAGGAACGCGAGCGGTACGCCACGTACTTCTCCTCGGCCCGGCTCCGCGAACACGCGCGGCGCAGGCGCGGTACCGCGCACGGCGACCGGTGGCAGGCCCTGCGGGTCGTTCTCGACGCGCTGGGCGACGAGAACGGGCGCCCGGAGCTCGGACTGCCGGGCCTCGGCGGCCTGTTCACGCACCGTGACGCGGACGTCCCGCTGGACAGCCTTTCCCTGTCGAACGAGTACCTGCTGACGGCGGTTCGCCACCTGTCGCAGGTGCGGGATGCGGGCTCCAAGCGCTGGCGCGCGGTCGACTACCGGCACCTTGACGCCGAGGAACTGGGCTCCATCTACGAGTCCCTGCTCGAACTCGTCCCGCAGCACAGTGCGGCCGACCGGACGTTCGAGTTGGTGCAGCTGGCCGGCAATACGAGGAAGACGACGGGTTCCTACTACACCCCGTCCTCACTGATCGACTGCCTGCTCGACTCGGCACTCGACCCGGTCATCGACGACGCCGTCAAGCGCGGCGAGCAGAAGGCCGCTGCTGCCGGTCGACCCGATGCGGCGAAGGACATCGTCGACGAGTTGCTGGCCCTGACGGTCTGCGACCCCGCTTGCGGCTCCGGCCACTTCCTGGTGGCCGCCGCCCGCCGCATCGCCAAGCGGGTCGCGGCCGTTCGCGAGCGGAACCCGGAGCCGACGGTCGCCGCTGTCCGCACCGCCCTCCACGACGTTGTCGCCCGCTGCATCTACGGAGTGGACCTCAACCCGATGGCCGTGGAACTGGCCAAGGTGTCGCTGTGGCTGGAGGCCCTGGAGCCGGGCAAGGCGCTGAGCTTCCTCGACGCGCATGTGAAGCACGGGAACGGCCTCATTGGTGCGACCCCCGCACTGTTGTTGAACGGCATCCCGGACGACGCATTCAAGCCGATCGAAGGCGATGACAAAAAGGTCGCCAAGTCGCTGGAGAAGCAGAACGACAAGGAGCGGTCGGGTCAGAGCATGCTGCTCAACCTCGGCGACGGCCCGAAGATCGCCAACACCGTCTTCGCATCGGGGCTGCGCAGCATCACCACGGCCAAGTCGGACAGTCTCTCCGACGTTCGCCGACAGGAGTCCGCCTTCACGGAGTGGTCGGAGTCCGCCGTCTACGTGCGGGCGCTGCATGCCGCCGATGCGTGGTGTGCCGCCTTCGTCTGGCCGAAGGTGCCGGGTGCCCCGCAGGCCCTTACGCACGATGTCTTCCGGGCCCTGCAGGATCCCGACGCCGACGCAGCCTCCCAGGCGACCCATGATGAGATCCTGCGTCTGCGCGAGCAGTACCGCTTCTTCCACTGGCACCTTGAGTTCCCCGAGGTATTCTCCGTACCGGAGTCTGGCGCAGGCATCGACGATGCGACGGGCTGGGCTGGCGGCTTCGCCTGCGTGTTGGGGAACCCGCCGTGGGAGCGTATCAAGCTTCAGGAGCAGGAGTTCTTCGCTCAGAGGGACAGGGAGATTGCCAAGTCAAAAAACGCTGCCGCTCGCAAGGTGTTGATTTCGAAGCTGAAGGACGAGCCGGAAGGCGCCCGGCTGTACGCCGAGTTTGCGAATGCCAAGCGTAAGGCGGAAGGTGAGAGCCACTTCCTGCGGAACAGTGGGCGCTATCCACTGACGGGTCGGGGTGACATCAACACATACGCCGTTTTCTCGGAGACGGACCGGATGCTAACAGGGGCATTCGGACGCATGGGTGTGATCGTACCGACTGGCATCGCGACGGATGCGACGACGCAATACTTCTTTAAGGACCTGGTCCAAAATGGTTCAATTGCGTCATTGTACGACTTCGAGAACGCGGCGCCGATGTTTCCGGCCGTGCACCGTTCGTTCAAGTTCAGCATCTTGTCGTTGACAGGGCGGGGCAAGCGGGAGTCAGGTGCCCGATTCGCATTCTTCGTCAAAGAGCCAGCGGACCTCATCAACGCGGATCGAACGTTTACTCTCACGGCAGAGGAGATTACTCTTCTCAACCCGAATACGGGCACTTGTCCGGTCTTCCGCTCTCGACGCGATGCCGAGATCACCCTGGGAATCTATCGCCATGCTCCCGTCCTGATCAAGGAGGGCGACCCGAAGGGCAACCCTTGGGACATGTCGTTCATGACGATGTTCCACATGTCCAACGATGCTCATCTCTTTCATACTCGCGAGGATCTGGAGGCTGACGGCTGGTGCGTGGAGGGTAACGTCATCACTGACGGTGAGAACAGGATGCTGCCGCTCTACGAAGGTCGGATGGGGCACCAGTTTTCCCATCGCTTCTCCGACTCGCTGGGGTCTCATGAGTCCACCGCCGAGGAACTCGGAACTGCAGACTACGTAGTGAAGCCGCAATACTGGGTTTCCGAAGAGGACACTGCGGCCCGGCAGGCGCGGCGTCAATTTGGTTGTACGACTGCGCTGCTCGGACATCGAAGAGTGGCTCGCAACAATGATGAGCGTACGTGTATCTCTACCCTCATCCCGTGGGGTGCGGCTTCCTATGGCTGGATTCTCGCGGCCGGTCCCTCGGCTGATAGGATTGCTCTTTTGGTTGCAACCTTTAACTCATTTCCATATGACTATGCACTGCGCAACAGCTTCAGTCAGCCGAGCATCCCGCAGAGCACATCGGAGCAGGTTCCCGTGCCCGTTCCTGGCGATCTTGAGAATTTTGCAGACTTTATTGTGCCGCGGGTTCTGGAACTCACCTACACCGCGTGCGACATGGAGCCCTTCGCCCATGACCTGGGTGATGACGATGCGCCTTTCCGGTGGCATGAAGGTCGACGCGATGTCATTCGTGCTGAGTTGGACGCGCTCTTCTTTCACCTCTACGGGATCAACCGCGACGACGTCGACTACATTCTCGACACCTTCCCCATCGTCAAGCGCAAGGACGAGGTCAAGCACGGCACCTACCGCACCAAGGAGCTGATCCTCGCTATTTACGACCGGATGGCCGCTGCTGGAGTCAGCCTCACCAACCCCCTTGTGGATGGCGAGAACTTCACCTCCACCCTCACCCCGCCCCCTGGACAGGGCCCCCGTCACCCCGACTCTGCCGCCGAGGTAGCGCGTTGACCGACAGCATGACCGCTGCCGCCGTCGGCACGGACCCCGCCGAGGTCCGTGCCGAGCGGCGGCGGCTCGTCCAGGCGGTGGCCGCGCATCGTCGGCTGCTCGCCGGGCGGTCGGCGTTCGAGCGGGCGGATCTGCGGCGGCGCAACCGGGAGGCGCGGGAGCGTACCCGTGCGCAGCAGAAACACGACGCGGCGGTTCGGTGTGCTGATGACGCGCACCGGCGGGCACAGGATTCCTGTGCCCGCCGGCTGACGGCGCTCGATGGGAGCCGTGATAGCCGGGAGCGGGAGGCGCTCGCTGCGTTGCGCCGGCAGTTCATCGATCGGGCGGTCGCCAAATCCCCGTTGGGTCCGCAGGAGGTCAACGGCATCGGTGACGGGCTCGTCCGCGATCTGGCCGCTCAAGGCATCCGCACGGCCGCCGACTTCACTCGCATCAGCTACGAGAAGGCGCCCAACGGCCGTGGTGGGACGGTGGTGTGGATCCACCGAACTCGTGGAGGCAAGGTCCACGTCAACGGAATCGGCGAGCACCGGGCCCGGACCCTGCTGGAGTGGCGGGACGCGACCATGGCCCGGGCCGAGGCCCGGGCGCCGCAGCAGCTTCCTGCGGATGAGCGCATGCGCGTGGATCAGATCATCGCCGAGGAGCGGCTGCACCTCCAGCGGGAGAAGGAGGAAGCCGAACGGGCGGCGAACGCGGCCCGGGCCGGGGCCGGGCAGTTGCTCGCCGAGGCCACATCCCGCCTTGCTGCAGCCGAGGTGGAGGCGGAGGCGGCTGCGGTTCTCCGACGTTCCGAGTTCGACGAGATGGCGGAGCGTCTTCTCGTCCTCCAAGCGGAACTCCGGCTTCACATGGACCAGCACGACAGCGTCCGGCCGGGCTTCCGGCTTCGCCGCGCACAGGCTCGGGTGCTGCGGCCGGTGCTGCAGCACCCGAGTGCTGCGGAGCGCCCGTTCGTCCCGCCTCAGCGTGCCCCGATGTCCTCGGCGCCGCAGGACCTCGGATCGGCTGCCGCTGCGGGAGACGCGGCTCCGGAGCCGCGGGCCCGGTTGGTCTGGCTGCTGCCGGTCGGCTGGTTCGCGCTGACGGTCTTCCTGGGGTTCGGCCGGAGGACCGCGGGCCCGCTGTGGGCGGAGGTCGCCGTTCGGCTGATGGCCTTGGCGATGGTGGTCTGGCTGTTGCGTCTCTGGGTTCCCCGGCGGCGGGCGGGTACGGCACAGCCCATGCCACCTGGCTCTGCTCTGACGACCTGGGGCGTGTTCGTGGCCCTGGTCGCGTTCCGAGGGTTCCTCGACCCGGCCGGTGTCGGTTCTGGCATCGGCTGGTTCGGGGCTGTCCTCTCGGCGGTCTTATTGCTCATGGGCCTCGGCCGGCGGCAGGACTGATGCCCGCGAGCGGGTGAGTCACGTGATGAGGTGGTCGAACTCTCCTGCCTTGACACCGCGTATGAAGGCACGGAGTTTGTCGGGCATGGTGGTGATGATGGTGACGGGGGCGTCGCTCTCGCGGATCTTGATGGTGCCGTCGGTGGCCATTGTGACATAGATGCAGTTGGCGGCGTCGCCGCTGAATGAGGACTTCTGCCAGTGGACAGCCATACTTGGCTCTCTCTCAGATGCTCTGCGCGATACGGCGGATGAGGTCACGGGATGCGTCGGGGTTGAGTGCGTTCTTTGCCAGCCAATCCATCACAGCCCTGTATTTGATCAGCTGCGGCTTGGTGTCGATGAACTCGGACCTGTCTCCGTCAACCTGAACGCTGTCCAATCGTGTGACCTCGGCGCTGAAGTACACAATCCCGGCGCCGGAGCTGGGGTAGCTGCCAGTGCCGAACGGGATCACCCGCAGGTCGATGTGTGGGTGATCGCTTGCGGTCAGCAAATATTCCAGCTGCTCGCGCGCAACCTTCGGACCGCCGAAGTCAATTCGCAAGGCGGCCTCGTGGACAACGGCAGAGAGCGGGATCGGCTGCTCGCGGTAGAGAACCGCTTGCCGTTTGATGCGATGGGAGACGAGGTGTTCCACCTCCGGTGGCGAGAAGGGCGGGACGACGTCGCGAAAAAGCGCGCGAGCGTGTTCAGGGGTCTGGAGGAGCCCAGGGATGTGAATCGCGGAGGCGATGCGCATCGATTGCGCGTGGTGCTCGAGTTCGGCCAGGTCGAGAGCTCCGGCCGGAAGGACCTCGCGGTACTCCTCCCACCAGCCCCGAGTGCGGCCGCCAGTCATGCGGGTCAGCGCGTCGATCAGGGCTTCGTCCGCGCAACCGTAGAGATGCGCCAAGGTCCGCACCCGGTCCGCGCTCACCGGGTATCCCCCGGACTCGATGTTGCTGATCCGGGACTGTGTGGTGCCGTGTAGTTCCCCGGCCCGGGTGACTGACAGCCCTGCCTGCTCGCGCAGTCTGCGCAACTCTGAGCCGAGTCGCCGCTGCCGGATGCTCGGCGGGATCTTGTTGGGCGGCATCCGCTGTTTCCTTCCCTCGATCGCCATGGCCGGCGTCGTTCACCCTTTGGGGTGACGGTGCTATGGATTCCTCAAAGACGGTGGACTACATACTACTGACTGGCTGGCTTTGATCCTGCGTCAGGACCGCTCGCTGCCCGCAATGGTGGCAGCGCCGCGTCCAACTCCCCTTCACGTAGGAGACTTCCATGACCGCTGCGCCCTCGCAAAGCTCCCGCCAGGTTGGGCTCGCGGCGGCTCCCAGGCCCTTCGACCAGGAGCTGCGCGGGCTCGTGCTCGACACACCGCACCCCGGCTGTTCGCCGTCGTCCAGGTGTGCGGCGCCGGCCGCGAGGACGCCGACGGGTGGGTTGTGGCGTGGAGGTTCGCCGATGGTGACGGGCTGGCGCACGTCATGTGCGTCGATGGGCGGACCCGGATGACCCTCACGTCGCCCGAGCGTGCCCTTCGGTACTTCGGCGGGCAGCCGGGGATCACCGCGCGGCTGGTCTGGTTGGCGCAGCCGGATGCCGCCGTACTCGACCGGGCCGAAGCGGCCTGACCCGGCGCCGGAGCGCGTCGGCACTGCCCGCCAGGGATCGTTGCCATGGACCTCGTTCGTCGGTGGACGGCGATAGCATCCGGTTCGGCAGGAGCAATACTGGCGCTACATCAGGAAAGTGGGGCCGCTGTGGGCTTCCCTTCGAGTGACATGCTTGCAGCGATGGGGAATCTCCTCATGTACGAGGCACTCGGCGAGAGGTTCCGTACACGGCATCCCGATCTCGCCGGGCGTCTTGAGGTGCCGCAATCGCCGACGTTGCACCTGTCGGTGTCGCTGGCCGGAGAGCGTTCAGTGGGCCTCTTCCAGCTGCGGTTCGCCAAGCCGTACGACTACTTCCCGGTCTGGGCGGTCGTTGGGCCGAAGATCTCCGAGCTGCCTCGCATCTGGTACGGCACCACGGACACCAATGTCCTCGTGGACGCTCTCCACGCCAGGGCCGTCGCCGAGCTCGAACGCGGCCAAGAGCAGACCCCGTGGAGGTGGGACGAGCCCGCGATCGGTGAGATCGCGGCGCTGGCGGACGACCTGGCGTCCCACGGAGTGGATGTGCTCATGGCCGTGGCGCAGAACAGGTGTCGCGCGGTGGAGGCGGAGCGAGGCACGAAGGCCGAGTACTTCGGGAGCGACCAGGGAGACTTCGTCGTCGTTCAGGGCCTGGGATGCTTGATCAGGGTGTCCAGCAAGCCGTTGTCGGGGTGGAGTGCCAGCGTCCGGGCCGACGAGGGAGGGGTCTGGCAGCGGCTCGACTTGGGCGGTCTCCTGTTCGGTGAGCCGTCCGTCGTCCCGGGTGTGGAGTCCGGCCGCATCGACCGGGCGAAGCTCGCGGGGCTCGTCGCGGAGCTGGCCCGCCTTCCCCATGTCCCCACCGTGGCCGAGCGGTCCGTCAGTCGGCACGGCCTGCCCGGGCAGCGGCCGATGGTGGCCGACCGGTCGGCGAGTTCGATTCTGGTCGAAGGTGCGGCACGGGAGTTGGTCCGGATGGGATTCGCGGACGTCATACCCGACGACACGTGCAGCCGACTTGAGTCGGAAACCTTCCACATCGAGTGGTGGAGCCGTTCGAAGAGCATGGGCCTCGGGGACGTGCAGCGGCTGTACGGCGCGGCCGCCGTCCAGGGTCGACGCCTGATGGTGCTGTCGGAGAGCTCTGCCACGAAGCCTGCTTGCGCCTTCGCGGACCAGGCGAACGCCTTCATCTTCACGATCGATCCCGAGGGGCGCGGTCTCCACTCCTGCAACGACCTCGCCAGGGAGGTCATCCTCGACACGTCGAGCTGGAGCCCGGCGCGAGGCTTGCTGGGCGACCAGCCGTGGTGAGGGCGGAAGTCGTCCGACCTCCTGGCCCACAGGCCTGTTTGTCAGAGGCAGGACCTATTGTGCGTACAGGATCTCTGAGAACGAGGGGCAGGAGCGGTCCGTGCAGGATGAGTACCAGGAGTTTCGGCTGCGTTTGCCCAATGGCGGGCCTGTGGCGCGAGGTCGGCTCCTGTCGGAGCGGGGCAGTAACGGGAGCCAGAAGTTCCTCGTGTACGCGGGGTCGCCGGCCCGGGGGAGCGTGGTTCCATCCTTCTCGGTACGGAACGTGTCCTCGAATCGCCTTCGGACACAACTGATCAACGACGGGAGGCTGCGGCCCTCCGAACGCTGGCCCGGGCACCTCGAGCTGGTCGAGGACGTGGAGTGCGGCTCGCCGTCCGCCGCTGCCGAGATCCTGATGGGCCGCGCGGCCAACGGGTGGTCGCGGTGGCGGACGAAGGACGACAGACCGCTGTCGGAGTTCATGCCGGGCGTCTGGGTCGGCCCCAATCGCGCCTGGCTGGTTCGCGGCTCCAACGTCTCCGGCCTCGACCTCGTCCAGCGGCTCTGGCTGCCGGAGAGCCTGGTCACCCTCGCGGCGTCACGGCTGCGGCAGGGTGTCGGGCAGGGCACGAGCAAGGAGCAGCTGCGCGCGTTCGTCCAGGAGGACTACGAGTCCACGGCGACGTACAGCCAGAAGCAGGATCTCGTCGAGGCGCTGCACGCCTTCCTCTCCCGGATCAAGCCCGGCGACACCGTGTGCACCATCTCCGGTGGCCGGCTCTACGTGGGCGAGGTGACCGGGCCGGCGGAGCAGACGGCCTCGGACGATGACCGGTCCAACCTGCGCCGGCCCGTCGAGTGGCAGAGCGAGGGGTACCCGTACTCCGACCTGCCCGAGGAGCTCCAGCAGAAGTTCTCCGTGCAGCACGACGTCGTCGACCTCACGTCCGTGCAGGCCCTGATCAAGGGGCTCGGGGTGAGCGACCAGGAGCTGGAGGAGGAAGCCGAGGCCATAGAGCGTGACCCGAGTACGGAGATCCTCATCGCCCGGCGCGAACTGGCCCTGCCCGAGCCGACCCCCGAGCTTGCCGAGGAACTGCTCGTCCACGACGTGGAGTGGCTTCAGGAGGTCCACGATCTCCTCTGGGACGAGCGTCAGTTGGTGCTCTACGGGCCGCCCGGCACGGGCAAGACGTACCTCGCGCAGAAGCTCGCGGAGTTCCTGGGCAGCGGCCCCGAGCAGGTCAAGCTCGTCCAGTTCCACCCCTCCTACGCCTACGAGGACTTCTTCGAGGGCTTCCGCCCCAAGGAGGACCTGGAGACCCGCGAGGTCGCCTTCCGCCTCACCGCCGGCCCGCTGCGCGAACTCGCCGACCTCGCCTCCCGCGAGGGCAACCGGCACGTGCCGCACTTCCTGATCATCGACGAGATCAACCGGGCCAACCTGGCGAAGGTCTTCGGCGAGCTGTACTTCCTCCTGGAGTACCGCAACAAGGCCGTCCGGCTCACCTACTCCGGCGACGACTTCGCCCTCCCGCCGAACCTCTTCATCATCGGCACCATGAACACCGCCGACCGTTCCATCGCCCTGGTCGACGCGGCGATGCGGCGCCGGTTCGCGTTCGTCGAGCTGTCGCCGCGCATCGAGCCGACTAGCGGCCTGCTGCGGCGCTGGCTCGCGGCGCAGGAGCGCGACAGCGAGCCGGCCGATCTTCTAGACACCCTCAACGCCCGGATCGACGACGCGGATTTCCGGATCGGCCCCTCGTACCTGATGAAGCCGGGTGTCTACCGGGTGGGCGGCTTGGACCGTACCTGGCGGACGAAGATTCTTCCGCTGCTGGAGGAGCACCACTACGGCGAGGGCGTCGACATAGAGAAGCGCTACAGCCTCGAAGCGCTGCAGGCCGAGGTGGCTGCGAAGCGCTCAAGGTTCGTGGTGCAGCCGGGCGACATCGTGTGGGACGACCAGGCCCAGGCCGATTCGTGACTGTCGTCCAACTGACCGAGCACGCTCCGGCGGTGTCCCTTCCCCTCCCGGACGCCGCCGGTCGGGCCATCGCCGCTTCCCGCATCCTCGACACCGTGGCCCCCGATCCGTACCGGACGGGCCACTGGACGCTGCGGGCCGGTAGCAAGGTCGGCGCGGTGAGCCTGGCGGTGCCGGGCGGCGATCCCGTGACCATGCGGATCACTCCCAAGGTGCCGATCGCCCGCCTCTTCTTCCTCATCGGGTACAGCCTCGACCCGCGCGGCTGGCGGGACGGGGACGCCGAGGTCGGCGACCACGACGAACTCCTGCCGGCCCTCGCTCACGCCGTGGAGCGTCAGGTGGACCGGGCACTGCGCCAAGGTCTCCTCCAGGGCTACCGCACGGTCGAGGAGTCCGCGCTTGTGGTCCGAGGCCGGATCCGCGAAGCCGAGCAGATTCGCCGCCGGTTCGGCGCCGCCCTGCCCGTGGAGATCGCGTACGACGAGTTCACTACCGACATCGCGGAGAACCGCATCCTGCGCGCCGCCGTCGAACGCCTGCTCCGCCTACCGGGCGTTCCCCAGGAGGTACGCCGCCGCCTGCTGCACCAGCGTGTACGTCTCGCGGACGTCTCCCCGCTCATACGTGGCCAGGTACTCCCCATCTGGCACGCCACTCGCCTCAACGCCCGCTACCAGCGCGCACTCTACCTGGCCCGCGTGGTCCTCGACGGATCGTCACCCGAGCACACCGCTGGTGAACTGCGCATCGACGGCTTCCTGTTCAACATGAACAAGCTCTTCGAGGACTTCGTGACGGTCGCCCTTCGCGAGGCGTTCCGGGGCACGGACCGAACGTGCCGGCTCCAGGTCCCGCACCACCTCGACGAGGCCGGTGAGATTCGGATGAAGCCCGACTTCGTACTTTACGGCCCAGAGGGGGCGCCGCAGGCCGTGGCCGACGCCAAGTACAAGGTCGAGAAGTCCGGTGGGTACCCCGACGGCGACCTCTACCAGATGCTGGCCTACTGCACCGCCCTGGGCCTGCGGGCGGGGCACCTCGTCTACGCCAAGGGCAACTCCCCGCACGCCGCCCACCGGGTGCGGCACGCCGGCATCGTCATCCACCAGCACGCGCTGGACCTCGACCGGGGGCCAGCCGATCTGCTCGGTGAAATCCGTTCACTGGCCTGGCAGATGGCGCCAGGTGCGACGCTATGATCACGATCGGAACAGCCGCCAGGGGGTAGGGAGTCCATCGGTGCCGCAGCTCGCGTTCGCGAACAGCTTCTGGGAGAGCTACGACGTCCTGGAGAAGCCCGTCAAAGCCGGTGTCCGGAAGGCGATGACAAAGTTCCATCAGCTCACCGTGCCCGAGCTGCACGCGGACAAGGGCCTGCACCTGGAGTCCGTGGACAAGGCACGCGACCCGCGGATGCGCACGATCAGGATCAACGACTTCTGGCGCGGCGTTGTTCTCGCCCCCGATGACGGCAGTGACGTCTTCCTGCTCATCAACGTCGTGCCGCACGACGACGCGTACACCTGGGCGGCCAAGCGGCTTTACACCGTCAACACGGCCACCCGTGCTTTGGAGGTCCGCAACGTCGTCGCCATCGAGCAGCTGACCCCGGCTCTTGAGAAGGCGGCGACGATCGCGCCGACGCTGTTGTTCGCTGAGTACTCCGACACGGTGCTGCGCGACCTCGGCATCGACGACCAGGTGCTGCGGGCCGTGCGTACTGTGGTCGACCGGCCGCAGCTGGAGGCGTTCGGTACGCTCCTGCCGGAAGACCAGTTCGAGGTCCTGCAGTTCCTGGCGGAGGGCTTCACACCAGAGGATGTGTACCAGGACGTCGTGGTCGAACGGCGCCCGGTGTCTCCGCTCCCGGAGTCCGAGCAGAGCCTGGCCACGGCCATCGCCAACAGCACCAGCCGGATCACGCTCGTCTCCGGCCCGGACGAGCTGGCCGACATCCTGGAGAAGCCGTTCGCGGCCTGGCGGGTCTTCCTACATCCCTCGCAGCGGCGGGTCGCCTACCGGACCTCCTACCGCGGCTCCGTCCAGGTCACCGGCGGCCCCGGAACGGGCAAGACGGTGGTGGCCCTGCACCGCGTCAAGCACCTGTTGTCCCGTTCCCCGGACACCCGCGTCCTACTCACCACCTACACCAACGCGCTGGCCGCGGCCCTGCGGGAGAACCTGGCGTTCCTCCTCGACGGCGATGACGAGCAGCTCGCCCGGGTCGATGTGACTACCGTGAACGCCCTCGCGCACCGGACGCTCGCCGAACACGCGGGACGGGTGCCCGCCCTCATCGGGGACCAGGAGGAGCGACAGGTCTGGCAGCGCGTCCGAAAGCGGCTGGACCTCCCCTGGACCGAGCAGTTCCTGGCCTAGGAGCAATGCCGGTGACTTTAGGTTGCTCCTGGCTGGGTGATGGTGACTGTCGCCGGTTCTGGTTGCGGCCAGTTGCGGTGTTGGGAGCGTTTGAGGGG
>NZ_JBWKEQ010000019.1:0-61194 GCF_056435365.1 Kitasatospora sp. NPDC043949
CCATCCGCATATCGCATGCGAGACGGTCTACGCCGACAGGTGACCGTCCGTCAGTAAAACGGCAGATCCATCACCCCAAAGAGCAAATGTCAGTAAGCCCGGAACACGGCACCGGCCAGGACGACCCACGGCCGAACACCGGATGCCGGATGCCGGATGCCGACGGAACACGCGGCCCGGGAACCCCAGGTTCCCGGGCCGCACCACCACCCGCGACGAACACCGGACCACGCCGCCACAGCCACCCCGCACCACCCCTGTCAGGGCGCAGCGGCTCCCGGAGCGGCCTGCTCCAGCACGTGGGCCACCGCCGCGGACAGTGCGCTACGCACGGCCTGGGGCGCGGTGAAACGGCTGCGGTTCGTCGCGCCGTGGTGCAGGATCATCAGCGTGGCGGCCCCGAGGTGCGTGTCGGGGTGGCCGGCGGTGGCCGGCAGGCTGCGCGACCTCTCAGCTTCAACGCCCAGGGGATCAAGGCCGAATGGAGCAGTTCGGCGGGCAGCTGTGTCTGGCCGAGTCCTAGCGTGAGACTCCAGGAAGCATGCACAGAGATGGAGATCACTATGGGATCGCTGAAGACTGCCACCGGTTTGATGGCTGGCGCCCTCGCTTTCGCGGGACTCTGCGCTCCCACGGCTCAGGCCGCGGCCGCGACCCCGTTCCCGGTCACCATCGATATCTTTCCCCTCGTCACTTATGTGGGGAACGCTGCCGGCGTGGGGTTCACCTACAACTGCTCGGTGTCGGTGGGGAAGCTGCGCATCGTGGCCTCGTTGACGCAGCCGAGCGGCGCAACTGGTTCCAACTTCGCCACCAAGTACACCTGCACCGGTCAGCCGAAGACGGTGGTCATCTCCGTGAACCCGAACGGGGGCACCGGTAGCTGGGTGGTCGGGGCGGGAACCGCCTCAGTCAAGATCCAGGGAGCCGGTTACACCCCCACCACGGTCACCAGCCCTGTTGAGCTCCTCTGACGAGACCGGCTCGATCACGCGTCGTCAGCAGGGGTCTTTCGACCGCACGACCCGGGAACGGCACTGCCGCGGCCAGGGCACCGTGCACGCACAACCCGCGTCAAGCCGTAGTGGCCTCGCAGGTCACGCTGCCGACGGACGTGGATACCACCCCCGTGAGTGTCGTCCCGTACCGCTCGCCACCAGGGTGTCCCAGAGCGGGTCGGGCTGGCCGGGCACCGTCCTGTCCATCGCCCGCCACGCGGCGGCCAGCTCCGCGTAGATCGGTTCGCAGGACGGGGCCAGGGCCGTTTCGGCCGCAGGCTGTGCGCCGGCGGTGATCGACTTCCCGGTCGCGTCGTACCGGCCGGGTGCCGGCGCGGGGCGGTGACGGCCCGCTGGCGGCAGTGCTGTGCTCACCTGCGTTTCAACGAGCCGGCCGGGGCGCGGGTACGCGCCCCCGGCCATACAGGGGACGCGGGTCATGGGGTTTGGGCCGTTGGTGGCACGAGCGGATGCCTGCCGTCCCGGTGCGCCTGCCCCCACGCTCTGCGGCGTGGCCGAGTTCGTGAGTGAGCGACAGCGCGGGCTGGCGGACGCGTCCTCGGGAGCGGGTTGTGCGCGAAAGGTTCCGTGTGCGGGCCGAGGGTTGCTGAATTGAAAGACATCTCCCGCCCGGGGGCCTGGTGCGCGGGTGGGGGGGGGGGGGGGGGGGGGGGGGGGGGGGGGGGGGGAGGGGGGGGGTGGGGGGGGGGGGGGGGATCCCCGCAGCTTTGTGGGTGGTGGTCCTGCGGCGGCCCCCCCCCCCCCCCCCCCCCCCCCCCCCCCCCCCCCACCCCGGGGTGCCGGAACCGGGTCCGCATCGCGGCGCGATCGTCGCGGTGCGGGACCGGTGGGCCTGTCGCGGTCCTAGCTCAGGATCGCGGTGATCCTGACGAAG
The DNA here is from genome assembly GCF_056435365.1 of Kitasatospora sp. NPDC043949. Lineage (NCBI taxonomy): Bacteria > Bacillati > Actinomycetota > Actinomycetes > Kitasatosporales > Streptomycetaceae > Kitasatospora > Kitasatospora sp. NPDC043949. Next base: position 1,894 of record NZ_JBWKEQ010000019.1, read on the forward strand.
CCGTTGCCGCCCGCCGCGCCTGCCACGCCCGCACCGGCGGCCGCGGCGGCGCCACCCTTTGTGGGGTCGATGCCGGAGGTTCCACCGGCACCTGCTGATCCACCGGTGGTGCCGGTCCCGCCGGTGCCGCCGTTACCGCCGATACCGACTCCCGGTACCGGAGCGGCGGGGCCGGTCGGCACCCCGCCGGCCGTGCTGCCCGGCCCGCCCGCGCCGGTTGTCACCCTGTTGTTTCCGCCCGTGCCGTCCGTGCCGCCGCCACCGGCGGTGCCGCCGAAGAACGTCGTCGCGGAACCCTCGGGGCACACTGCTCCCGGCCGGGTGGCGGGTGCTCCGCCCGTCCCGCCCGTCCCACCGTTGCCGTTGGCGCCGCTCGCGCCGGGTGTGCCGTTCGAACTGGTCAGGATGCTGCCTCCACCGCCGCCGCCGCCCGCGCCGCCGGGCCGCCCTCCGGTGCCCTGGTGGCCGCCGCCGCCAGGGCCGGCGAACGCCAGTTCCAGGGTGTGAGGCGGAACACCTCCCCGGAAGAACACGCGTGACTCGCCGCCGTCCCCGCCGAAGACGCCTTGCGTGCCGCCGGCGCCGGTAGTGCCGTTGCCGCCGTTGACGCCGAGGTTGTTGGTTCCCTCTGTCCCCCCGGTGCCTCCCGTCCCACCGGGGCCGCCGGCGCCGTCACGTGCGGCGACCCGCCCGGATCCGACGTGCACCGTCACGGTGAGGGGCTGGGTCTCGTCCAGCGGGAACACGCACTTGGTGTAGGCGCCGCCCCCGCCGGCCCCACCCCCGCCGCCGCCCCCGGCATTGCCGCCGCGGCCCCCGTCGCCGCCGTCGGTGCGGGTGGTGATGGACAGGCCGGTACCACCCCCGCCTCCTCCTCCGCCGCCACCGGCCCCGCCGCCGCCGCCCGCGCCGCCGCCACCCGCGCCCCATGCCTCGATCTGCAGGGAGGTGACGTTCGGCGTGATCACGTACGAGCTGTCACCCGGCGTCGAGAAGTCGGTGACCTGCTGGTTCTGCCGGGGTGTCGCCTGGGCGGGCGTCGGCGCGATCGCCCCGGCGGTCAGCACGCCGCCCAGCGACAGCGCGGCACCGACCCGCACCCACCCCCGCTGTCCGTTCTTCGACAGCCCGCCTGCGGGGCAGACGGCGGGTGCCTGCGGCAGCGCGATCATGCCACCGGTCCGTTCCTTGCGCTTCCTGATCATCTGTGGCCAGCACTCCGTTCATGGTTCTTCGAACCGCTGCCACCCGGCAGCGCAGACCATCCCTACCTCCAGGGAGCCCGCGCCGCGGCACACCGAGATCCGAACACCGCCCGCCGTCCACCCGGATGACGCAGCGGCATCGACCGAACGCCCATTCCCCTGCTGCGTCCGGGTCTTCGGGCGGCCGTCCAACCGTGAGGCCGACGTGCCTGGGCCGGTGAGGGACGGGTGTTGGCAGGTGAGCGGTGACAGGGGCCGGGCGAAGCGGAAGGGGGTCGCGGCCGAATCGCTGGAGGTCGTCGCGGAGCCTGCCGGGGTAGGTGATGTCCTCGATCGCTTTCCAGTGGACGCTCATCGGCGACACGTTGAAGACGGTGAACCTCCGGGCCGCCACGTCCTTCCCCGCGACATCGACGCTGACGAAGATCAGATAACCCTCTGCTGCGCAGGACAGCGCGGTCGGCGAATTCCCGGGAGGGGACCTTGTCGGAGGGGGCGCTGTCGAAGGGAGCGTTTCCGGAAGAACCACCCAGCGCAGGGAATCGACGGCGTCACCGGGTGATCGGGGTGGGACGACAAGCGTGTGACACTCGCGGACAGCGGGCTGGTTTGAAGATCGGCAACATCGGCGACATCGGCGACATTGGCAACATCGGCGGCAACCCGGCCCGGCCTGGCGATGCACCGGCCCGGCGGCCAGGGGCTTGTATTCGACGTCGACGCGGTGGGGACCATCCACCAGCAGGTTCCCGGAACCCGTGGTCTCGCGTGAACAAGTATGGTTCGCAGCAGCAGAGTTGAATCGATCGCCGAGAGCGGGACCGCCTCCCTCGGCTCTTACCCTGCGGAGGGGGCAAAAATGATCGAAAATCCCGGTACGGACGCGCCACCGCCGACCGCCCAGGCCCAGGTGGGCTGGCTTGTGGACGCCTCGGCCCGGGTGCCGATGACGGACACCGAGATCCACGACCACATAGCTGCGCCACTCCTGGCTGCCAGCGGCGGTCCGAACGCTTTCAACGCAGTGCTGCACCAACTGGGTCCGCTCACCCTGAACAAGATCGTCGAGTCGGGTCGGGATCACGTGCAGGCGGCGGTCAGCGGCCGTGACGGCGACTACCTTCTACGGGTGTGTGTGGCTCCCTCGGGCCTGGTGAATGATGTGAGCCTCACTCCCGACGAGGCGCCGCTCTCGTCGTGGACCCAAGTCGACGACATGCTGGCCGAGTTGGGAGCCCGCGTGTCGTTCGCCGCATCGCGGATCGGCCCGGATGGGCGCTGCGAGCTGGTGCACGGTGTACGCGCCGACACCCAGCGGCCGATCGGCTCGGCGTTCAAACTGTATGTGCTGGGCGCGCTCGCGCAGGCCGTCAGCGAACAGCGAGCGTCCTGGGACGAATCGCTGGTCATCCGCGATGACCACAAGAGCCTGCCCTCGGGCCGACTGCAGGACTACCCGGCCGGCACCGCGGTCACGATGGCCGAGTCCGCCGACTGCATGATCTCCCTCAGCGACAACACCGCGACCGACCACCTCATCCACCGGCTCGGCCATGACGCGGTGGCGCACCAAATGGACCTGTTCGGCCACCAGCAGCCCCGAGCGAACATTCCGTGCCTGACCACCAAGGCGTTCTTCCAACTCAAGGCCAACCAGTACCCGGCCCGCGCGGACGAGTACCTGGCACTGCCCGAACACCACCGCTCCGCCGCGCTGCGGGAGCTTGAACGACTCCCCCTGCCCGACGTTCGCGAGACCTGGCCCCAGCCGAGGAAGATCGACCAGATCGAATGGTTCGCCTCACCGATCGACATCTGCAACGCCTACGCGGCGCTGTGGCGGTTCGACCAGCCCGAGATCGAGCACGCACTCACCCTTAACGACGACGGACTGAATCTGGCCCCGTCCCGATTCCCGACCGTCTGGTACAAAGGCGGCAGCGAACCCGGCGTCATCACGCTGAACTACCTGGCACACACGAGCGACGACCGCACTCTGGTCACCAGCCTGATGGTCTCGGACGCCGGTACAGCCCCTGACAAGGTCGCCATGGCGCTGAAAGGCCAGGCCATCATCCGAGGCGCATTCGACTTGCTGACCTCACAGGATTGAACCCTGTCTGTCCCGGGCCTTGATGCCTTGTGTGAGCCACGGTCGCTGCGGCACCGCCGAACCGCCACCCGGCTCCTGCTGAGGGCCTCACTTGGGGCACGCCTGCCGACCTGGACATCCGCCGTACCGCCGCGTACGGGACTGTGGGGCGCCACGCTCGAACCGCCGTATCCACTGCCGTTGGAGATTGACGATTGCTCTGTCGACTTCACCGCGGGCCGGACCTCGCCCAGGACCTCACGGCTCAGCGATGGGTCGATCCGCATGCGGCAGCGGACGAGTCACAGGTCGTCGGACCATGAAGAGGCCGGTCGAGCCGACATGACGTCGGATCGACCGGCCTCTTCGCTGTCCGGAGGCCCCGGGGGGCCTCCTCGTGGTTTCGAGGGGCCCTCGGGGATGGCGCTGCCCCGGCGGGGCCGGCTCCCGGCGGCTGAGGGTCAGCCCTTGGTTCCTCCCCGCAGGCCGTCCAGCACAATGTCCGTCAAGCGCTCCGGCAGATCCGGCTCGATCGGGCGGTGGCCGAGCAGGCAGCGGGTCTGGAGCGGGGCGCAGAGCAGTTCCAGTGCCAGGGCCGTGTCGGTGTCCGTCGGGAGTTCCCCGCGTTCGACGGCTCGGCTGACGATGACGCCGGCCTGGTCGAGGCGGGACTGCCAGAAGGTCTGCCAGGCCTCGGCGAGGTCGGGGTCGTCGGAGCTGAGTGCGGCCGCCCGGGCGACGGACCGGCCGGTCGGGGTGGCGAGGTATCCGGCCAGCGCGCGGGCGAAGGCGGCCAGGTCGGTGCGGACGGTTCCGGTGTCGGGGACGGGGATGCCTTCGTTGCTGCCGGTGAGCAGGGCGTCCAGCACGAGCTTCTCCCGACTGCCCCAACGCCGGTACACCGTGGTCTCGTTGACCCCTGCGCGGGCCGCGACCCCGGCGATGCTGAGCCGGTCGATGCCCTCCTCGGCCAGCACCTCCGTGGCGGCGGCCAGGACGGCCTGGCGGACGCGCGCGGCACGGCCGCCCGGGCGTCGGCGGATCGTATCCGGCGTCGGCTCCGGCTCCGACGTCGGCTCCGGCCCTTCTTCGGTCATGTGTTGATCACCTCGGCCACCACATTAACGCAAGAGTGCTTGCATTAGGTGCCGCCCGGGCGCATAGTCGTTAATGCAAGCGTCCCGGCTTTAAGCGCAGCAGGAGGCACCACTATGTCCTTCACCTGGCCCCTGGACCCGCAGGACCTTTTCGTCGAGCGCTACCCGCAGATGACCCTCGGCCTCCCCGCCGACGAGGTGGACGCGGTCCGCGCCGCCGTCACCGAGATGTGGCCCGACCGGCCCGGCGGCTGGGTGTACGAGTGGTCCGCCCTCGCCGCCCGGCACGCCGAGGCCGGGCGCCACCGCCTGGCCGCGCAGGCGTACGGCTGGGCCAAGTTCCCCTCGCTCGCCGACGAGCCGAAGCGCACCGCGCTCGCCCGCCAGGTCGAGCAGTACGTCCTCGCCGCCCCCGGCTTCCCGGTGGAGTTCGAGCGCCGCACGCTCACCGTCCCGTACCGCGGCGGCGACGCCACCCTGCCGATCCACCTGATGGCCGCCCCCGGCCTGCCCGCCGACGCGCCGGTCGTGCTGGCCAGCGGCGGCGTGGACTCCTGGAAGACCGACCTGCACGGCATGTGGGAGCAGCTCGCGTTCACCCTGCCGGCGCGGCTGCTGCTGTTCGACCTCCCCGGCACCGGCGAGACCGCCCACCTGCCGATGACCCCGGACGGCGGGGCCGAGGTGATCGCCGGACTGGTCTCCTTCGCCCGCACGGCCGGCAACGGGAAGGTCGGCCACTTCGGCATCTCGATGGGCGGCTACTACTCCGCCCGGACCGGACTGACGGGATCGGTGGACGCCTCCGTGGTGCTCGGCGGCCCGGTGGAGCGCTCCTTCGCTCCCGGTCGCGGCTTCGCCTTCGGCATGGACGGCATCGTCGGCAACGCCCTGGGCTTCGACGCCGCGCCGAGCAGGGCCGAGCTCGACGCGGCCTTCGCGGCCTTCGACCTGCGCCCGCTGCTGGACCAGGACGCCAACGGGCCGATGCTGGTGGTCAACGGCAGCGAGGACGTCCACGTCCCCCTGGACGACACCCTGGTGTTCCAGGGCCGCCGGGACACCCGGGTCGAACTGATCCCGGACACCGGCCACTGCGCCATCTCGCGCTTCGGCGAGGCGATGGCCGTGATCGCCCCCTGGCTGAAGGACGCCCTGGGCGGCTGATCCGGCGCGGGGGTGGATCGCTGCTGGCCCAGGGCTCGGGTAGATCGCTGCTGGCCTGGCGCTCGGGTGGATCGCTGCTGGTCAAAGGATTGTGCCGATTCGCCGCACCAGAACGGTCGGTCGACTCGACAGCCGACCGGCCGTTCTGGTTCCACAGTGGCGACTGGGTGTCGATCGCGCCGACACCCGGAGCCGACCGCCGATCAGGCGGGGATGGGGCGGCAGTTCTGGCCGTTCACCCACAGGGAGCCCTCGGCCCAGCCGGTCTGACACTGGTACGCCGCGCGCGTCGTCCGGTCCATGACGACGAAGTCGCTCAGCGGGCCCCAGGTGGTGCTGTCGCAGGAGCGGCCGAACACGTTCGGCGGCTCGCTGCTCACCTCATCGCACCGGATCACTCCACCGACCCGCTTGCCCGGGGCGCCGTGCACGCCCCCGTCGGCCCCGTCGGCCGCGCCGGCGGCGCCGACACCGGTCAGGCTCAGGACGGCGGTGGCCATGCCGGCGGCGAGGAGCAGTCGTTTCATGAGGGGACCTCCTGGGTGGGGGGCGGGACTCCGCAGACAGTTCCCGTGCGGTCCACCTGCGTATCGGCCCATTCGCATGAACACGTCATGCTGTCGCCGCCCCGGTGACGACGGGAGCGAACCGAGGAGGCCGGTCGACCCGACATCACGTCGGGTCGACCGGCCTCGTTGCGTGTCCGGAAGGGTCAGTCGATTTTCACGCTCGCGCCGAATTCGAACGTCCCGCTCTCGCCCGGCGGTACTACGGCGATGACGGACCCCGCGCAGCCCGGCTGGTCGTAGACCTGGGCGGGCTTGTCGGTGCGGTTCTCGACGATGAGGGGCCAGATGTCGCTGCCGTAGCAACCCGAGGGGTTGTTGTAGGACTTGAAGCCGACCCGGAGCTGACCGGTGGCCGCCTGGGCCGAGCCGGGCACCGCCACTGCCACCATCGCGGCCAGGGCCACCGCGCCGAGCGCCTTGCTGATCCGTCGCATGTCGTCACTCCAGAGTGTCCGGGAAGCCGCCGCGGATGGCGGCTGCGCCGGAGGACTGCCCCGATTCGCCGCAGGTCACGGCCCTGCGGCGGCCGAATCACCTGATCGGGTGCCCCGGCCCGCTGCGCGGTTTGCGGCCCACCCGCCACCCGCCACCCGCCATTTGCCACCCGCCATTTGCCACTCGCTAATCGCCACTTGCTACTTGGCGAAGCGAACCTCCGGGAAGGCCGTCGAGGGCCCGTCCAGCAGTCGGCTCGGGCGGTTGAGCAGGTGCCGGTCGAAGAACGCGCCGAGGTACGCCCGGGTGGCGGCGAGCGCGCGGTCGCCCTTGATGGTGCCGTACTGCTCCGGGGTGGTGTCGGGCGGCAGCTGGTCACGGACGCCGAGGGAGTCCACCAGCCAGTGCATGTCGCAGAACGACAGGTGGCCGGCCTCCGGCAGGTCCAGCCAGCGCTTCCAGCCGGTCAGGCGCTGCCAGGTCTCGTCCCAGTTGGCCGTCGCGGGCCTGCCGGCGTGCCGCTGGGCGCCGAGCAGCAGCACCGGGCGGGCGAGGCCGTCGGCCGGCAGCGGCGCGAAGAAGTCGCCGTCCAGGTTGGCGGCGGCGCGGATCCGCCGGTCCTCGCTCATCGCCTCGATGGCGCTCGCGCCGCCGATCGAATGGCCGGCCGCGCCGATCCGGGAGCGGTCGACCTGCAACCCGCGGACCAGCCCCGGCCCGGGCGCGGTCAGCTGGTCGATCAGGAAACTGATGTCCTTCGCCCGACTGCGGGTGACCTCGGCCGCCCGCTGGTCGTCCACCTGATCGCAGATCAGGCAGGTCTCCACCCGCCCGTCGGGGAACTGCACGACCGTCTCGTACGTGTGGTCCAGCGCGGCCACCACGTAGCCCCGGGCCGCGAGGTCCTCGGCGAGGGCGGTGAGCGAGGTGCGGCTGTAGCCGTAACCGGGGGAGAGCACCACCACGGGGTGCCGCCCGGGCGCGGGCACCGTACGGGCCTTCACCCCCGTACCGACCTCGCTGAGAGCCGGGGTGCCGAACAGACCGGTCGACACCTCTGGCGAGATGTACGGCAGTTGCTCCCCGTGCTCCCCGCGCGCGGACTGCGCCGGGTACCAGAGGGTGGCCATCAGCTCGCGGCTGGCGGCGTCCGCCCGCCAGGGGTCGTGCCGGGCCTTGTCCACCAAGTGGACGGACGTGGCACCGATCGCCCGTCGCGTCGTCGGCGCGGGCACCTGCGGTACCTCCGCAGCCGCACTCAACGAGAGCGTTCCGGCCGTCGGGGAAGCCGCCAGCGCGGCCTGCGGACCGGCCAGCGAAAGCAGGACGGCAATGGGCACGGCGAGCAGCACAGCAGTCCGCCACCGAGAAGTTGTCGACATACCGCCACGCTAGGCCCGCCCCCACCCCCACCGCGTCCTGCCCGCGACGTAACCCCCTCCACCCCAGGTCGCATCCGCCACACCGCCCACGCCCCCCACCCGGACGACCCCACCTCCACCTGCCCGCCCTTGCGTAAATCGCCCATCTTTGCGCAGAGTTGGACGCCCCACCGGCCCCACCCGTCCTGCGGCGCATCGGAGCTCGCATCGGCCGCGCCTCCGACCCCGGGCGCCTGCTGGCGGTCCCCTCGACGCTGTAGACACACGAACCCTGAACCTCGCCCGGGCTCAGCGACCCTCGGGTTTCGATGGCGGCTACCGCACTTCCTGGATCGCCTTACGTTGGCGCTGTCTACCCGGGTAACGGTTCCAGCGCGGCCAGGGCGGCTCATTCCCGTGTTGGTAGGGAGGGCGTGGTCAATCCGCCACCTTGTGCGGCATTCGTCTGCTGACGTTGCCGTTTGCTCCAAGGATTGTCCCGGCGCGGGCGCTCTGCGACGGTTGGGGCTGCGCGTAGCGGGGGTTGTGTGTGTGGGGGGGTGAAACTCCGTTGTCCGGGGGTGGGGCTCGCGGCGATGATTTCGGGTGTGGCTGACACCAGGTTCGAAGGCTCCGCGTTGCGGCCGTACCCCAAGATCTCGGCGAGGGGGCGGCTCTCCGCGTCCGGGAACCGGGAGTGGGTTGCCGTGGAGAAGGTGCACGGGGCGCACTTCGCGGTGGTCTGTGAGGGGGGTGCGGTTCGTCCGGCCAAGCGGCGGGAGCTCCTGGGGGAGGACGCGCTGGACGGCTTCTTCGGCGTCAGCCGGGTCTGGCCGGCGCTGGCGGTGGCGGCCGCCCGGTTCGCCTCGGCGGTGCGCGAGGCGGCGGGCGGGGGCGCGGGCGGGGGCGCAGGTGGGGGCGCTGTGGTGACTGTTTACGGTGAACTGGCCGGCGGGTGCTACCCGCACCCCGATGTGCCCGCCGTCGCCGGAGTCGAGCCCGTACAGACCGGCGTCTGGTACGCGCCGGGGTTGGAGTGGCTGCTCTTCGACGCCACCGTCGACACCGCCGAGGGTCGGTCCTGGATCTCCGACCGTGCTCTGCGTGACGCCGCGGGCACCGCCGGCCTCGCCTGCGCCCCCTCGATCGGGCGCGGTGCGCTCACCGTGCTCCAGGAACTGCCGGCCGCCTTTCCCACCCTGGTCCCCGCGCTCCTCGGGCTCCCCGAACTCGCCGACAACCTCGCCGAGGGCTACGTCCTCAAACCCGCCGGCACCTGGCGGGAGACGGGTCCCGAGGGGGCCGGCGCGCGTCCGGTGGTGAAGGTGAAGCAGCAGGCCTTCGCCGAGGACGAGCGCTACGACGGTGCCCGCCCGTACCTGCCGCCGCCGCAGGGCGCGGCCGGGGTCCCCGCCTGGCTCCTGGTCCAGGCCGCGGCACTCCTCACCCCCGCCCGCGCCGCCGCCGCCGTCAGCAAGCTCGGTCCGCGTGCGCCCGAGGACGTCGTGGCGGCGGAGCTGACCCGGGACGTGGCGGAGGAACTCGCCGAGGCGGTGGGGGGATTGGACGGTGACGTCCTGCGCGCGCTGGAAGCCGCCCTCGGGCCCGGAGCGCGCTCCCTGGCGGCGTTCGACGCCGAGGACCGGCGCTCGCCGACGAGCCGGGCCGGGCTGACGGGCTGACGGGCTGAGGGGCTGAGGGGCCGAGGGGCTGACAGGCTGAGCGGTCGGGCTGGTCAGGCCGGTCGGGCGCGGAAGGATTCCTGAAGAACGTCGCCCGCCCATGCGGAGGGCCCGTCGCCGGCTCCGACCGAAGGGTGACAGCGCAAGGGTGGGTGGGGCGTGGAAGTGGGAGGGGTGTTCGGGAAGAATATGTCGGTCGGTCTACTGATTCCTTGCCGCCGCCCGGGTGGTGCGCGCAGGAAGTCGGCCTGGTCGACTTCCTGCGCGGATGGAGGCGGTGGAAGTAACGGCGATGGAGAAACTGTAGACCGGTCTACATATTTCTTGCCGGAGAGGGCGTCGGTGGTCGAGGGTGGGTGAAGGGGGCGTCGAGAGGGGCTTCCGCCCGGGGTGGGCCGGGCCCATCATGGGCTCCCGGCCCCAGCCCCCGGTCGAGGGCTCCGGGTGAGGCTCCAGGAGGCAAGCAGAGATGGCGATTCCCTTCCCTGTCCGGATCCAGTCCGCCGTCGTCCGGGGCGCGTACGCGCTGCCGGAGGGGCTGCGGCGGGCGATCGCGGGCGCGCCGGTGGTGCGGGACGGTCAAGTGCTCTCGCTGGACGCGCAGTTGATCCTCAAGTTGCAGCGCCTGTCGAAGGCCGCCCTGGTGCTGCCCGCCGGGGTCGGGCCGTCGCGGGAGGCGATGGAGCACGCGCGGTACCTGGTGGGCGGGGCGACGATCCAGCCGGTAGCCGTCCGGAACGTCGGAATCCCGCAGGAGTACGGCGAGTTGGCGGCCACGCTGTACACGCCGGGCAGGCTGGCGGCGGGTTCCGGGCTGCTGGTGTACCTGCACGGCGGGGGCTGGGTGGTCGGCAGTCGGGCCAGCCACGACCACGTGGTGCGGTTCCTGGCGCAGCGGGCGCAGGTGCGGGTGCTGTCGGTGGAGTACCGGCGCGCGCCCGAGCACGCGTTCCCGGCGGCTGCGGACGACGCGCTGGCCGCGTTCGACTTCGCGTACGCCAAGGCGGCGGACCTGGGCGCGGATCCGGAGCGGATCGCGATCGGCGGCGACAGCGCGGGCGGGAACCTGGCGGCCGTCACCACACAGGCGGCGGTGCGGCGGGGCGGTCCGGCGCCGGTGTTCCAGTTGCTGCTGTACCCGGCGGTCGACGCCTCCGTCCGGCGGCCCTCGCGCGACCTGTTCACCGACGGGTTCTTCCTGACCAGCGCGGACATGGACTGGTTCCTGGACCGCTACGCGCCCGCGCCGGCCGACCGGACGGACCCGCGCCTGTCGCCCCTGCTCGCCGCCGACCTGTCCGGGCTTCCGCCCACGTACGTCGGCACCGCGGGCTTCGACCCGCTGCGGGACGAGGGCGAGGCCTACGCCGAGGCGCTGAAAGCGGCCGGGGTGACGGTGCGCCTGAGCCGCCAGCCGGACCTCATCCACGGTTACGCCAGCTACCTCGGCATCGGCCGCCGCTTCCGGGAGGCGACGGCGGAGGCGGCCGAGGCGCTGCGGCAGGCGCTGGGCGCCGCGTAGCGCGCAACCAGGGGCGGTACGGCTCGGCGCAGCACCGGGCGGGGGCCCGTTCGGAGGAATCAACGGCCCCTGCCCGGCTGCTCGTTCAGGCCGGGATCCGCCGTGCCTCGGCGAGCTCCGACGCCTGCGCGCCGTGCGCGAGGAGGTACTCCGCCACCGATCCGTGGTGACTCCGGATCGACAGCAGCGCGCGCCGCAGATGCACTTCGCGTACGGGCAGGGCGTTGTGCGCGGCCCCGGCCGGCGGCGGTTTGGCCAGGCCCAGTTCGTCGTTCGAGCGCAGGAAGTCCTGGAGGACCTCCGCCTCGGAGGCGCCCAGCAGCGTCTGCAGGACGGCGACGACGACTCCCGTGCGGTCCTTGCCCGAGGCGCAGTGGACCAGGACCGGCGCGGCCTCGCCCCCGCCGACGAGCAGTCGGCGCAGGACGGCCACTGCCGCCGCGCCGGCGCGCTCGGCCATCAGCGGGTACAGCCCCAACTGGTCGGCAGGCCAGCGTCGTTCGGTGAAGACCGGTGCGTGCAGGTACCGGGCGTCGACGAGGTCGACGGCATCCGGGCGCTCCGCCACCTCCGGGTCGCTGCGCAGGTCGACGACCGTCCGCAGGCCGAGGCGCCGCAGCGTGTCCGCGCCCTCCGCCGCGAGGCCGTGCAAGCTGTGCAGGGCTGCGGAGCGGTACAGCACGCCGCGCGGCAGGGAGCCGACGCCGCCGGCGTCGCGGAAGTTCCGTACGCCGGTGGGGGCGACGCGCTCCGGACCCGCCTCGGGCTGGTTGGCGATCACGTCTCACTGTATCCGGGGGACGGAGAGGGGCGGAGGGGGCGGCTGGGGGAGGCCACGGACGGGAAGGGGCGCGGGAGTTGTGGTCGTGCGCCGTCCGGTGCTGCGCAAGGGGTTCTCGGCGGCGGGCTCTTATTGTACTGTCCGTCTAATAAGCGGGTGAGCGGGCACCCGTAGGGGCAGGCATCTGGAGGCATCCATGGCTCTCACCAACGCGGCGGCAGGGCGGGCGGTGGGTGCGCACGGCCACACCGCGGCCGACGACGACGTCTCGAAGCGGCTGCTGGAGTCCGCCGCGACCCTCTCCTACGACCCCTCGACCGAGATCGACTGGGACGCACCGCTTCCAGCCGACCACTACGGCCTCAACCCGGAGTGGAGCACCCTCTACGGCACCCGGCTGTGGGACGAGATGACCGAGCACCAGCGGGTCACCCTCACCCGGCACGAGGTCTGCTCGATCATGAACACCGGGATATGGTTCGAGATGATCCTCCAGCAGATGGTGCTGCGCGATCAGTACCTGAAGAACCCCGCCAACGCCGAGTTCCAGTTCGCGCTCACCGAGATCGCCGACGAGTGCCGCCACTCGATCATGTTCGCCCGCGCCTGCGAGAAGATGGGCGTCCCCGCGTACCGGCCGAACAAGGTCATCGCCCAGGCCGGGCGCGCGTTCAAGGCCCTGGCGAAGGGTGAACTCGCCTACGGCGGCATCCTGGTGGCCGAAGAGGTGCTCGACGTCATGCAGCGTGACTGGATGCGCGGCGAGAACGTCCTGGACATCGTCCGCGGCACCTCCCGGATCCACGTCGTCGAGGAGTCGCGGCACATGAAGTTCGCCCGGCAGGAGATCCGCGAACGGGTGCGCCACGCCGGCCCCGCCCGCCGCCGCACCTCGGCCACCGGCATCGCCGTCGGCGCGTACGTCATCGTCTCCAGCATGGTGCACCCCGGGGTCTACCGGGCCGCCGGGCTCGACACCCAGCGGGCGATCGCCGAAGTGCGGGCCAACGAGCACCGCAAGGCGATGATGCGCACCAGTTCCCGGCACCTGATCGCGTTCCTCGCCGAGACCGGATTGCTCACCAGCCGCTCGGCCGCCATCTACCGGCGCATCCACATGCTCTGACGACACGTCAAAGGCGGACACGTCAAAGCGACACGTCAAACGCGACACGTCAACAAAGGCTCCGACTCCCGCACTTCACCACCTGTAGCGAGGGACCCCACCCCGGCCATGGCCTACGCGATCACCCGGACCTGCTGCAACGACGCCTCGTGCGTGTCCGTCTGCCCGGTCAACTGCATCCACCCGACCCCGGACGAACCGGAGTTCGGCACCACCGACATGCTGTACATCGACCCGGCCGCCTGCATCGACTGCGGCGCCTGCGCCGATGCCTGCCCCGTGGACGCGGTGTTCCCCGTCGACCGGCTGCGCGGGCCCGACACCGTGTTCGGCGACCTCAACCGTGACTGGTACCGCGACCACCCCAACGACCACGCCTGGCGCGCGCCCACCTTCCCGCGCAGCCTGCCCGACGGGATCGGCACGCTGCGCGTCGCCATCGTCGGCACCGGCCCGTCCGCCGGGTACACCGCGCAGGAACTGCTGCGCAGCACCGGCGCCGAGATCACCATGATCGACCGGCTGCCCGTCACCGGCGGCCTGCTGCGGCACGGGGTCGCGCCCGACCACCAGTCCACCAAGCGCATCGCGGACAGCTTCGCCGGCGTCTTCCACGACCCCAGGCTGCGGATGCACCTCAACGTGGACATCGGTACCGACCTCACCCACGAGGAACTCGCCGCCCACCACCACGCCGTCGTGTACGCCGTCGGCGCGGCCGCCGACCGGCGGCTCGGCATCCCCGGCGAGGACCTTCCGGGCAGCCTTCCCGCGACCACCTTCGTCGGCTGGTACAACGCCCAACCGACCGTGCCCGCCGACGCGGTGGAGCTGTCCGGGCCCGGCGCCGAACGGGTGGTCGTCATCGGCAACGGCAACGTCGCCGTCGACATCGCGCGCATCCTGCTCACCGACCCCGACCGGCTCGCCACCACCGACATCGCCGACCACGCCCTCGCCGCACTGCGCCGCAGCCGGGTGCGGGAAGTCGTGCTGCTCGCCCGGCGCGGGCCCGCCCAAGCGGCCTGGACCAAGGCGGAGTTCCTGGCGCTGCGGCAACTGCCGGGCGTCGAGGTGGTGGTCGAGGACCACCCGGAGGTGCGGGCGGCGATCGAGGCGGCCACCAGGACGATCGCCGCGCCGGACGACGGGACGGCCGACGGGACCACCGCTGCGCCGACCGCCGGAACGGCCGCTGGGCCGACCGCGTCGGACGCGAGGGCTGCACTGCTCGCCGGGCTGCCGCTGGTGCCGTTCGACGGGGGTGCCGGGCCGGCGCCGGGCCGGCGGATCGTGCTGCGCTTCCTGTCCGCGCCGACCGCGCTCACCGCGTTCACCCCGCCCGGTGAACCCGGTGAACCCGGTGAACCCGGCGGGCCCGGCGCGTCCACCGGGGGCGGGCGGGTGACGGGCCTGACCGTCGCCCGGACCACCCTCGTGGGTGGCCGGGCAGCCGAGCCGACCGGGGAGACGGACACGCTGCTGGCCGGCCTGGTGGTGCGTTCCATAGGGCACCGGGGCGTACCGGTGCCCGGGCTGCCCTTCGACGAGCGGACGGCGACGGTCGCGCACCGGGGTGGGCGAGTCGTGGACCCGGCGACGGGGCGGCCGCTGCCCGGTACGTACGTGGTGGGATGGGCCAAGCGCGGGCCGTCCGGCGGGATCGGCGCCAACCGGGCGTGCGCCCGCGAGACCGTGGACGCGCTCCTGGACGACGCGGCGGCCCACGCGCTGGCCGCCCCGGCGGCGAGCCGTACGGACTTCGACCGCCTCATCCGCCACCGTCGCCCGGACGCCGTCGGGCTCAAGGGACTGCGTGCTGTGGAGCGGGCGGAGCGCGCCCGGGGCGAGGCCGAGGGCCGCCCCCGCGTCAAGCTCGCCACCGTCCCCGCCCTGCTGGCGGCTGCCCGTCGGCGGTAGGCGGACAGTCGGCGGGGCGTGAGGGCGGAGCGGAAGAATATGACGGTCGGTCTACTTAATCTGAACGGGTTGCGCACAGGAAGTCGGACAGGCCGACTTCCTGTGCGCGGGTTCCATCGAGCAGCCAAATGTAGACCGGTCTACATATTTTCCCGGGAGCAAAATGACCCCCGCCGACGGCGTGCATCGTGGAACGGAGGTTGAGTCACCTCGCCCGCCGGGACGCCGAACCGGCGCAGTTCGGCTTGATCGAAACTCTCCCGCACGGGGGCGCCCTGCGCCGCAACCTGGTCGCCGCTACGACGTTGAACCGGCCATGGACAACAATGCCGCACCGTTCGGTGCTTGGCGAGGACTCTCGTTGGCGGCAGAGACCGGCTGGGTTCCCGACCGCCACATCCTCAGGGCGCTTCATGCCGCGACGTTCGGCAACCGGTGGTTCACCCAGATCAGCGCGACCGAGCTGGCGGGCCTGGCCGCCATGCCCGATGCGGCCGTCGTGCTCGGAAGCCGACGCGGCTACTTGGCGGACAGTCCGGGGAACCAGGCCCTCGCGGCCCTGCTACGCGAACGGCCGGAGGAGTTCGGGCTGGTCGGTCCCGTCATCCTCGGTGCGCAGAGCCTGCACTGGGAACCGGACCGGGTGGCCGGGACGGGGCGGCTCGGGTTGGCGGGGGTGCAGTGCTTCGACGGGTTCCAGCGACTCGTCACGATCGCCCACATCTCCCGCGAACTGCCGCCCGCAGACCTGGCCAAGGCCGTCCTGTCGGTCATCGTCGTGACCGGCGACGGCCGCCACCGGGTCCGCGAGTTCTGCGACCAGACCGACCGCTACGTCAACTCCGCCGTGCCGCAGGACAATCTCGCCCGCTGTCCGCACCTGCTTGCGGTGCAGGCCGAGTTCCAGGCGGAAGGGAGCTACTTCGACCCCCGGCGAGGCATCGTGGCCGGGCCGCACCCGGTGGGATTCACGCCCGCGGACGTGTTCCGTTCGCTCGCGGCGCTCTCGGCTGCGCCGCGCCCTTATCTGAGCCATCAACTCCACACCCCTGAAGGCCTGGACGCGCTCTGGTCGGACATCACCGGTGCCTCCTACCGGAGCATCGTGCACGAGAACCTGCGGGCGACCAGCGTCCAGGTCGCGGTGGAGGCCAGGCGCGAGACGCAGAAGGCCATCGCCCGGATCCGAAGGCGCCACAACACGGGCTGCTACAAGCTGCTGGAGTACGCGCCCGAACTGGTGACCTGGACGGCCTGCCGGGCCCTTCCGCTGGAGAAGCTCTACGACGGCGGCAGGAACGCGCCGCGCTGGACCGACCTGATCCACGGTGTCCTACCGGCCGAGACCGAGCGGGTCGCCCACCAACTGGTCGCCTCCTACGAGCGGCTGCGCGGCTCGAAGCACATCTTCAAGCTCGCGGCGCCTGAACTCGACCTGTGGCTGGAGCTCGTGGACGACGTCCTCGGCCGGGCGTAGCCGGCCGGTCCTCGTAGCCGGCCGGTCCTCGTTGGCGGCCGACTCCGGTGGATCCGGGTCGGCCGCCGGGCGCGTCACCCCCGCCACGTGCGCTTGAGCTCCTCCCAGCGGGTGGCCTGGGCGGGGGTGAGGCCGCCTCGGAGTTCGGCCAGCTTCAGCAGTTGTGCTTCGGCGTCGGCGCCGAGGGGCTGGGCTTCGGCGCGGTAGTGGTCGGTGAGGAGGGCGTCGAGTTCGGGGCGGGTGAGGGCCGGGTCGAGGCGCTGGGCGAGTTTGGCCATGTTGCGGTAGGAGCCCTGGAGGAGGAACGGGGGTTCGGTGCGGGTGCGGTCGTCCTGGGCGGCGGAGGCCAGGTAGGCCCGGTTGACGGCGAGGACGGTGCCGCGCAGGTGGAGCAGTCCGGCGAGGACGGCGGTCATCCGTTCGGCCTCGGCGGCGGGCCAGGCGCCCGCGAGGGTGCCGCCCGGGGTGCCAGTGGCGCGGGCCAGCAGGGTGTCCAGGTCGGCGCGGTCGGCGGTGGCGAGCGGGGCCAGGTGCGGGTTGGCGGGCAGCGTGTTCTCGACGAAGCTGAGCGCGAAGAGGTCCTCGCGCCCGGCGATGACGTCGCCGAGGTTCCAGACGTCGGCGCGGTTGGCGAGCATGTCGGGCAGTCGGAAGAGGCGGCCGGACTCGGTGTACGGGTTGGCGGCCATGACGACGGCGAAGCGCTTGCCGCGCAGGTCCCACTCGCGGGCCTCGCCGTCCCACACCCCGTCGATCCGGCGCTGGGCGTCGCAGAGCGGGATGAAGCGCTGGAGGAGCTCGGGCGAGGTGTGCTGGACGTCGTCGAGGTAGAGCAGCACGTTGTCGCCCGCGTGCAGGGCGAAGTTGAGCTTCTCGATCTCGCGGCGGGAGGTGGCGTCGGGGGCCTCGGCGGGGTCGAGGGAGGTGACCCGGTGGCCGAGCGCGGGGCCGCTGACGGTGACCAGCAGCAGGCCGAGCCGTTCGGCCAGGTACTCGACGAGGGTGGTCTTGCCGTAGCCGGGCGGGGAGACCAGGAGCAGCAGGCCGCTGCGGTCGACCGGTCCGCCGGCGTCGGCGGTGCCGAGCTGTTTGGCGAGGTTGTCGCCGACCAGCGGCAGGTAGACCTGGTCGATGAGCTGGTTGCGGACGAAGCCGTTGAGCGGGGCCGGCCGGTACTGGTCGAGTCGTAGCCGGGTGTGCTCGGCGGCCAGCAGGTCGGCGCGCAGCCGCTGGTAGGCGCGGTGTCCGGGGGCCTCGGTGGCGGCGAACTCGGCGACGCGGGTCAGGAGTTCGTCGAGGCGAAGGTCGAGTGCGCCGCCCGGGAGCCGGGGGTGGTCGCCGAGCAGTCCGGTGAGGCGGGTGGTGGCGGCGCCTTCGGCGGGTCGGCGTGGCAGGGACGGGCAGAGGAGCGCGGCGGCGGCCTCGGCGAGGTCTCCGGGGTTGGCGTCGACGGCGCTCGACTCCAGCCAGGCCTGGGCGAGTTGACGCCGGGCGGGCAGCAGGGCGGGTTCGGCGGGCAGTGCGGCCAGCGCTTCGGTGAGGCCGACGGATTCGGGTGCGGCGTGGAACTTGTCGAGCAGCGCGGCGGCCCCCGGCGCGTACGCGAACGTGGGTGTGGCGGCGGCGAGTTCGGCCACCAGGTACGGGCCGGCGGGCTGCGGGCACGAGGTGAACTCCGTGACGGCGGAGCTCAGTTCGTCGGACAGGACGGAAAGCGCGGCCAGGGCCGCGGGTGCGGCCGGGTCCGGCGCGGTGGGGTCCGGCGCGGTCGGGTCCGATGCTGTCGGGTCCGATGCTGTCGGGTCCGGCGCGGTCGGGTCCGGTGCGGTCGGCTTCGGTGCGGCGACGAAGGCCTGTCGGGCGAGGGTGAGAGCGAGGGCGAGCGAGCGGGCCCGGGTGTGCCAGACCAGTCGCTGCCGCTCGTCGGCGCCGTGCGCCCAGTACAGCTGCGCGGCCGCCCGGGCGGCCGCCGGGTGGCGCAACAGGCCTGCCTCGGCATGGAGTTCGAGCAGGGCGCGGAGCAGTAGCGCCGCGTCGTGGTCGTGGACGCCGCGCTGGTAGCCCTCGTCCGGGCGCTGTTCGGCGGCGCGGCGGACGAACTCCAGCAGGTCGTCCTCGGTGCGCAGGGTGTCGCGCAGGGCGTCCAGCCCGTCCGGTTCGGCGGCCAGCAGCAGGCTGGCGGCGAGGTATTCGGACCGGTAGAGCGCGGGGGTCTCGGAGGGCAGCGGTCGGCCCCAGTAGCGCTCGGTGGCGGCGAACGCCGGGTCGGTGACGGGGGAGCGGTAGTCGGTGCCGGTGAGGGTGAAGGCGGGGCGGCCGTGCCAGGGGACGAGGGTGAGTTCGGGTCGCTGGGTGGTGGCGGCGAACAGGTGGCGGCCCAGCCGCAGGGTGCCGGGGCCGTCGCCGGCGAGTTCGGCGCGGTCGCGCCGGGCCCGGTGGGCGCGGCTGCGGGCGGCGCGCAGCCGTCCGGTCAGCTCCTCGGCCCGGACCCGGTCGCCGAGTGAGGTCAACTGGGCGGCGAGGTCGCGGAGTTTGACGGCGGTCGGGTCGGCGGCGAGGGCGGCGTCGATCTCGGCCGCGGTGTCGAGGGCGGTGAGCCGCCGGTGCAGGGTGTCGAGGATGCGTGCGGCGGAGGCGGCGATCCGGTCGGCGCGGCGGGCCCGTTCCTCCAGCAGGTGCTGGCGGCGGGCGGTGAGGGCGTCGTGGATTCCGGTGCGCCGGTCGGCGAGTTGTTCGCCCAGCGCCGGGTCGGCGTCGGCGAAGCGGGTCTCCAACTGTTCGATCCGCAGCAGGAGTCGGCCGAGCTGGTCGTCGCAGGCCTCGGGGGTGTCGGCGGCGGCGAGCGCGGCGGTGGTGGCCTGGGCGAGCAGGGCGGTTTCGGCGGCGAACTCGGCGGCGGCCTCGCGGGTGCGCAGGTCGCGGCGGCGGACGGTGAGGGCGGCGCGGGCGCGGTTGAGCAGCCCGAGGACGTCGGCGAGCCGGTCGAGGATGGCGGTGCGGGTGGTGGCGTCGGCCAGGTCGAGGGTGCCGACGAGCTCCGAGACGGTCTGCAACGCCTCACTCTGCTCGGAGATCTGGAGACCCAGCGGCTCGGCTTCGGCGGCGGTGGCGAGGGCGGCGCAGCGGTCGGCGAGTTCGCCTGCGCGCCGGCGGTGCGGGGCGAAGGCCTCGGGTTCGGCGAGGTGTCCGACGGCGCGGGCGGCGGCCTCGGTCAGGCCCTCGGCGAGGTGGGCGGCGAGCGCGTCGATCCGGGCGGGGTCGGCGCGCGGCAGGTCGCGCAGCGCCTCGATCCGGCCCTGGGCGCGGCGCAGCCCGGCGAGCCGGTCGACCCATTCGGCGGCGTCGGCGAGGGTCTCGCCGCGGGCGGTGCGCAGCAGGCCTTCGACGTGCTCGGTGGCCTGTTCGGTCTGCCGGGCGGCGTGCGCGGTGAGTTCGGCGACGGCCTCGTACTCGGCGATGACCTGCCGGGCGGTGTCGCGGATCTCGGCGAGCGGGGCGGCGAGGTCGCCGAGGCCGGGCTGGCCCAGCCAGTGGTGCCGGTCGGCGGTGCGGGTGCAGGCGGCGAGGACGGCCTGGTGGCCGGCCGGGGTGTCGGCGCCGGCGGCGGCGAGCCGGGCCAGGGAGAGGCAGTCGGCGAGGCCGCGGACGAGGTCGGCGTTGCCGATCCGGGCGAGCGGGCCGGTGCCGGGCGGCTGCGCGGCCGCGTGGCGCTCGCTGGTGAACGGGGTCTGCCACAGCTGGACGGGGTGCAGCCGGGTGGGCCCGTCCTCGGCCGGGCGGAGGGCGATCAGGGTGCCGTCGGCGAGCAGCGCGTAGCCCTGGCAGGGCAGCGGGGCGGCGGCCTCCTGGCGGACGCTGTTGTACGGCTGGAGCAGGGCGCGGCCGTCGGCGGGGGAGCGGAACTCGTACAGCACGTCCTCGCCGTTGGGCGAGACGAGGGTGCGCTCGTAGGCCAGGCCGTCCACCGGCTGGTCGTAGCTGCGCACGGTGCCGTCGGCGAGGTGGCAGCCGCCGGGGAAGGCCACGCCCTGGTCGGCGGGCAGCCGCAGGCAGGCCTGGCCGAGTGCGTCGATCCGGGTGACCCGGCCGGTGGGCAGGTGGCAGACCAGGTGCCGGACGGTCTCCTCCTGGTACGGGCGCACGCGCACCAGCAGCAGGGTGCCGAGCCGGGCGTGGGCGATCTGGGCGTCGGCGAGGGTCTGCAGGGCCTCGGCGAGGGGTTCGTGGTGCAGCTCGCGGCCGTCGGGGGCGGTGACGGTCAGCCGGCCGCCGTCGATGCCGAGCCGGAGTTCGCCGCCGAGGTCGGCGCGCGGTGGGCTACCGGGGGCGGCGGGCAGCTGGTCGTCCCGGGTGAGGGCGGTCCAGGCGAGCTGCTGGCCGTCGGCGGCGGTGTGGTCGCGTTCGCCGCGCCCGTCCTGGTAGGCGGGGTGCCCGTCGTCGGCGAGGTCGTCGACGGGGCGCCAGCGCAGCACCCGGACGTCGGCGGCGGCGGGGCCGGTGCGGAAGACGGCGAGCAGGCGGCCGCCGACGGGGCGCAGCCGTTCCAGCCGGGCGTCGCGGAAGTAGCGGTGCAGGTCGGCGAGGTCCTGGCGCAGGCGCGGGTCGTCCAGCAGCGTGCCCTCGGTGGGGGCGGGGGTGAGGTCGGGGTGGTGGACGCTCAGGACCTCGCCGAGCGGCCCGGCGCCCGGGGATCCCTCGGACGGGGCGCCGGCGGAAACGGAGGCGGAAACGGAGCCGGAGGCGGAGATGGTGGCGGAGACGGTGGAAGCGGAGACGGCGGTGTCGGGCGCGCTGCCCGGGCGGGTGCCGAGCAGCAGCAGCCCACCGGCGGCGGTGAGGTCCTGCGGGAGGCAGGCCCGGCCGGTGGTGAGCCGGCCGGTGCCGACCAGCCGCAGCTCCCCGCCGCCGAACTCCTCGACCCGGCGGGCGTTCAACGCCTGCGCGCGGTCGGCGAGTTCGGCGGCGGACCGGGCGAGTCGGCCGCGCAGGACCTCATAGGTGCCGGCGTCGAGCCGGGCGTCGAGGGCGTCCACCACGTCAGTTCCTCAACTACTCGGTTTCTCAACTGCTCAGGAGATCGGGTATTCAGGCGACTCGGCGCTCACTTGGAGCCGTTGACCGACGCCAGCGCCCCGATCGACGTCTCGGCGATCCCCAACTTCTGGGCTGAGGTGAGCAGTTGCCGCAACTGCCCGGCCTGCTCGCCGCCTCCGGCGCCGATCATCCGCATCAGCAGCGCGGACACCGTCAGGTTCTGCACGTCCGCGGTGGACACCGAGGACAGCACCCGGGTGAGGTCCTCGGTGAAGCTGGCGCTGCCGTCGAGCCAGGGCCCGGCCAGGGCCTGGGCGGTCTGCGAGTGCCCGACGAAGGCGTCGACGCTCTTGGCGGCCGTCACCGACTGCACCAGGCGGTCGAAGAACACCCCGTCCCCGCCGACGATGTCGATCTTCGCCTTCTCCAGCCCGGCCGCGACCAGCGCGGACTGCGCCTCGGCGATCTGCCGCTGGGTGTCCAGCCCGGCCAGCCGGACGTCCTTCTCGGCGGCCAGCCGCAGCCGGTACTCCTCGTGCCCGCGCGAGGCCTCGTCCAGCTTCGCCATCGCCGCGGCCTTCTCGGTGAGGCCCTCGGCCTCGGCCTTCAGCTTGGCGCCGATCTCCAGCGCGGCGGCCTTCGCCTTCTCGGCCTGGACGGCGGCCTCGGCGCGGCCGACCTTCTCCACCGCCGCGGCCTCCTGCTCGCGCACCTGCACCTGGGCCAGCCCCTCGGCGGCGGCCTCCGCCCGGATGCCCTCGGCCATCCGGATCTTGGCGGTGGCGTCCAGTTCGGCGGCCTGCTGGCGGGCCTCGGCCAGCACCAGCGACTCGCGGGCCTTGTGCGAGGCGGCCTGCTCCGCGGCCTCGGCGGCCTTGATGTCCTTGACGAGCTTCTCCTGCGCCTGCGCCTCGGCCTGGATGATCACCGCGCGGCGGGTGCGCTCGGCGTCCTCGGTGGCGCGCAGCGTCTTGACGGCCTCCTCCTGCTCGGCGACGGTCCGCTCCACCGCCACCCGCTCGCGGACCACGTCGGCGACCTCCCGCCGGCGGGACTCGACCTCCTTCTGCTTGGCCATGGTGGCGAGTTCGGTCTCCCGGTCGCGGCCGATGACCTCCAGCAGGCGGTCCTTCTCGATCCGCTCGTTCTCCACCGCGATCACGCGCTCGCGGTTCTTCTGCGCCACCGCGACCTCGCGGGCCTGGTTCTCGCGCTGCACGCCGAGCAGTTCCTCGGTCCGGAGGAAGGCGGTCTGGGCGTTCAGCCGCTCCTCCTCCTGGACCCGGGCGATCACCGCGTCCTCCGTGGCCCGCAGGGTCTCGATCTCGCGGCGCTGGCGGATCTCGGCGTCGGCCTGGCGGCGCTGGAGTTCGAGGACGGCCTCCCGGGCGTCCACGTTCTGCCGGGTGATCTCCTTCTCCTCGGTGCGCTGGTACTCGTTGGTGCGCACGTGCTCGATCGCCGTCAGCTCGGTGATCTTGCGGATGCCCTGGGCGTCGAGGATGTTGTCGGAGTCCAGCTGGTTCATCGGGGTCTGTTCGAGGTGGTCGATGGCCGCGTCCTCAAGGGTGTAGCCGTTGAGGTCGGTGCCGATGACCGCGATGATCTGGTCCCGGAACTCGTGCCGGTGCGTGTAGAGGTCGGTGAAGTCGAGCTGCTTGCCGACGGTCTTCAGCGCCTCGGCGAACTTGGCCGCGAAGAACTCCTGGATCGCGGACGGGTCGCTGGCGCGGGCGGTGCCGATGGCCTGCGCGACCTTGATGACGTCCTCGACGGTCTTGTTCACCCGCACGAAGAAGGAGATCCGGATGTCCGCCCGGATGTTGTCCCGGCAGATCAGCCCGTCCCGGCCGGCGCGGTGGATCTCCACCGTCTTCACCGAGATGTCCATCAACTCGGCCTTGTGCAGCACCGGGAGGACGATCGCGCCGGTGAAGGTGACGTCCACCTTCTTGGTGCGGGAGACGATCAGCGCCTTGCCCTGCTCGACCTTCTGGAACAAGCGGCCCACGAACAGCAGCATGGCGAGCACGATGAGCAGTACGACGGCGACGAGAATGCCGAAACCCACGGCGATGGTGTCCATCACGGAGTCCTTTGACGAGATGACGAGATGGTGCGAAGTCGAGCGGACGAAAGCGGAACGATCGAGACAAAGGGGGTGAAAGGGGGTAAGGGGACGCCCGGGGGAGTCAGCCGCCCGGTAGCGCCGGGTCGAACGGCGCCACCAGGAAGTGCTCGCCGTCGGCGTCGTAGTCGAAGATCAGGGCGGTGCGGCCGGCCGCCAGCCCGGGCTCCTCGGTGAGCGTGCGGACCTGGACGGTCGCGGTGGAGCCGTCCTCGGCGGTGACCTCCGCCTGCCCGAAGTCGGCCGTCACCCGGCCGGTGCGGATCACGCAGACGCGGCCGACGAAGTCCCCCCGGGTCGCCGGACGGTCCTCGGGGAACAGCCGGGACAGCGGCCGGACCAGCAGCCGGGTGCCCGCCCAGGAGGCGACCAGCGCGACGGCGAACACGCCGCCGCGCGCCGGTGCCCCCGAGGTGAGGACGGTGCCGGCCAGGCTGACGAACCAGGCGAGCGCGACCAGCAGCGACACCGCCACCGTCACGGGCACCCCGCCCAGCCCCAGCGCGCCCAGCACGCCTCCGTGGTGGTGGGCGCCCCCGCCGTCGGCGCCGTGCCCGTCCTGGGCCCCGTGTCCCCCGTGCCCCCCGTGGGTCGCGTGCCCCCCGGCACCGTGGCCCAGGTCGCCCGCGTGACCGGCATGGCCGACGTGACCGGCATGCCCGACGCCGTGTCCCCCGTGCAGGGCGTCGAACCCCAGGCCGCCGACCAGCATCAGCAGCCAGTACCCGACCACCACCACCAGCGCGAAGCTGAACAGCGCCGTCGGAAAAGCCAGCGCGGCCGCGACGAATCCCCCCATCCCGGCCACGCTCCCCCGCTGTTCCCACGGCACCGCACCTCGGCGCCATGGAGATCGTGACAGCGGAGGGGTCGTTCGCACATTGCCAGGATCCGGCAATCTTTACGGCCCTTTGACACCCTGGAACGCACCGCCCGGGGGCGTTTGGCCGCCGCCTACAGCGGCTGCTCCGGCCAGTTCAGCAACCGGGCCCCCATCGCCGCCGTCTCCAGGGTGAACCGCTGCAGGGCGTCCGACGGGTCGTAGCCGGTCAGCGCCTTGATCCGCTCCAGCCGGTAGCCGAGCGTGCGGACGCTCAGCCCCAGCCGCCGGGCCGCCTCCGCGTTCACGTACGCGGCCTCCGCCTGCACCGCGATGGTGTCCAGCAGGGGGCGGGCGCCGCCGCGCGCCTCGGTCAGCGGGCCCAGCACGCTGCGCACCAGGTCGGCCATCGCCGCCCGGTCGCGCATCAGCACGGGGAAGACCAGCAGTTCCTCGGCCTTCAGCTGCCGCGCCGGCAGGTCCAGCCGGTCCGCGTAGTCCAGCGCGCCCAGCGCCTCCTCGTAGCTGCGCAGCACCCCGCTGGCCCCCGAGTGCCGGCGCCCGGTGGCCACCCGCAGCACCGGGCGGTAGCCGGGGCCGGGACGCAGCGCCAGGTCGGCGAAGGCCTCCAGGAGGGCGCGTTCGGTGTCCGGGGCGATGCACACCAGCCGGCCGTCCTTGCCGGCGAGCAGGACGTCCCGCTCGCCGAACCGCCCGACCAGCTCCCGTTCCACCCGGTGCACCAGCGGGTGGACGTCCGCGTACGGCGTGTCGCCGACGGCCACCGCCACCGCGTACGCGCCCGCCAGCCGCAGCCCGAACCGCTCGGCGCGCTCCGCCAGCAGGCCCAGGTCGCTGCGGCCGTACAGCAGGTCGTCGATGAACTCGCGCCGCGCGGACTCCTGTTGGCGCACGGCCATGCGCTGCGCGCGCTCGTGTCCCTCGCCGAGCGCCGCCAGTGCGGCCTCGGTCGCCGCGAGCACGGCGTCGCCGATCCGGCGCAGTTCCCCGACGCCGCCCGCCGCCGTGATGCCCGGCAGCACCTGCCAGGCCCGCCGGGTGGCCGCCAGGCAGTGCGCGACGACGTCGCGCAGCCCGTACCCGGCCTCGGCGCAGTGCTCGCCCAGCGTGCGCAGGCACTCCAGTTCGTCCCGGCGCAGCAGCCTCCCGGTGCGGGAGGCGTCGGCGAGCAGCCCGAGGTAGACCTCGGCGAGTTCGGTGGGTATGTCGTGCTCGGTCCCCTCGGACACCGCGGTACTCCGCCCCCCGTGACGCGTGATGATCCGGCGCGGAACTTTAGCAGGATCGATACGACGCCGAACGGTGCGGGGTGGGCGGCTGACCTGGCGCTATCGCGGGCCGGGCGGAGGTCCGGGCGGCAGGTAGGCCGCAGGGTCGGCAGGCGGCTCCGGCCGGGGCTCGCGGAAGTTCAGGACGAAGCGCGCGCTGCTGCCGTCGATCCGCCGCCGGACGTACAGCGCCGGGGCGCCGTCCGGGGTGCAGCTGACCCCCTCGCGGACCAGCAGCGGGGTGCCCGGCGGGACGCCCAGCAGCTCGGCGTCGGCCAGATCCGCGCCGATCGCGCCGAACGCCCGCCAGTCGTACTCCAGCTCCACCCCGGCCGCGCGGGCCAGGTCCAGCACCAGGTTCCCGGGCCGGCCGGGCCGCACCAGGGCGTCCGGCAGCGGGCCGAACGGCACCCAGTAGCTGCACGCGGCCCGGGCCCGCCCGCCGAGCCGGATCACCGTGTCCACCCGGGACAGCTCGGTCGGCGCCCGGCCCAGTTGCCGGGCCGCCTCCTCGTCCTCCGCCGACCCGGCCACCGGCGGGGTGCCCAGCACGAACTCGCCGTCGCCGGTGTCGGGGAGCGCGGCGTGCACGCTGCCCAGGTCGAAGCGCTGGCTGCGCGGGTCCACCGCGATCGAGACGCGGACGGCCGGCGGGCGGACGAACGTGCCCACGCCCCGCCGGATCTCCACCACGGCGGCCCGCTCCAGCTCCGCCACCGCCTGCCGGACGGTCAGCCGGTTCACCCCGAACTCGGCGCTCAGCTCGGGCTCGCTCGGCAGCCGGGCGCCCGCCGGGTACGCGCCGGCGTCGATCCGTTCCTGGAGCCGCCGGGCCAGCCGTCGGTAGAGCGGGGTGTTGGGAGGGTTCGTCGCCACATGCCCGATCCTACGAACCCCGAGCCCGCCGCCGCCCGCAGCCTGCTCAAGGCAGGGGCGCAGCCCGCCCACGGCCGGGCCCGCCGCCCGCCCGCCCCGTCCCCTCCCTCCGGTCGACGGGACCGGTCGGCGGGGGTGGGATGGAGGGGTGCGGGCGACCGTGGTTTGCCCCGCACCCCGGGGAGGGACTAGACATCTAGATGTCTTGATGCACGTCTGGATGTCCGGCCCCTCCCCACGGCCCCACCGAAAGGCCCCGCGCATGTCCCTGGTCAACTTCCGCGACTCCGCCGTCCTCGGCGACCCCGAGGGCCGGCGGATCCGCCCCGGCGTGCTGTACCGCTCCGCCCAGCCGTTCCCGGCCGCCGACGAGGCCACCGTCGCCCAGCTGCGCGCCTGCGACATCCGCACCATCGTCGACCTGCGCGACACCCGTGAGACCGACCCCGCCGACTGGGCCGCCGCCGAGGCCGCCGGAATAGCCGTCGTCGCCGCCCCGGTGAACCCCACCGGCGACGGCCTCGCCGCCCGGATGCGCACCATGGCCACCGCCGCCGACCTCGGCGACTACTACGTGCTGCTGGCCGAGTCCGCGCCCGAGGCCGTCACCGCCGCCGTCGAGGCCGCCGCCCGCCCGGGCGCCGTCCTCCTGCACTGCGCCGCCGGCAAGGACCGCACCGGCCTGCTGACCGCCCTGCTGCTGGACCTCCTCGGCGTGCCCGCCGAGCGGATCGTCGCCGACTACGCCCGCACCGCCGACGCCCTGCCGCAGATCTTCGCCGGCCTCTCCGAGCGCCACCGCACCGCGCTCAACGCCCGCGGCGCCCGGGTCACCGACTCCGAGGGCCGCGAACTCACCATCCCCGCCCCGCTCCTCGACGCCCCGGCGGAGGCCATGGCCGTCTTCCTCGACCGCGTCCGCACCCGCCACGGCGGCGCCGAGGCCTTCCTCCCGGCCTGCGGCGTCCCCGCCGCCACCCTCGGCGCCTTCCGCGCCAAGGCGGCCGCCGCGGCGGCCTCGGCCGTCTGACACCCGGCTTCCGTCCGGCTCAGACGTCCCGCCGCCGCATCAGGACCACCGTCGCCGCCAGCGCGACGGCCGCCCAGGCGCCCAGGGTGATCCAGGAGTCGAGCACGCTCGGCGCGTACTTGCCCATCGTCGTCGAGGAGTTGGGGTTGATCGTCAGCCTCCCCTCGGCGGCGAGCGGCAGGTGGTTGCCGATCTCCTTCAGCCAGCGGTAGCGGTCGCCGCCGAACAGCATCGGCACGATGAACAGCAGCATGACCAGCGAGACGATCGAAGCGGTGGCGTGCCGCAGCAGGGCGCCGAGGGCCATCCCGATCAGCGCGCAGACGGGCACGATCGCCGCGTAGCCGAGGACGGCCCGCAGGCAACCCTCGTCGGTGATGGAGAGCCCGACGTGCCGGGAGGCCAGCATGGCGTTGCTGCCGAAGAAGGACACCGCGGACACCACCGCCCCGGCGAGCGAGGTGAGGCCGGCGACCAGCACCACCTTGGCCACGGCCACGCCCCGCCGGTCGGGCACCGCGGCGAAGGTGGTGCGGATCATGCCGGTGGTGTACTCGCCGAACACGGTGATCGCGCCGAGGCTGCCGGCCGCGACGGCCATCAGGGCGCCGGAGATGCTGCTGAGGCCGTGGAAGAGCGGGTCGTACCGGTACGGCGGGAAGCCGGGCACCGGCGGGCGGGGGTGGTCGATGTAGGTGAGGTCGGTGTGGACGGCGTTCAGGTTGACCACGATCGCGGCCAGCGAGGCGAGCGCCAGCACCCAGTACGTGGACCGCAGCGAGCGCAGTTTGATCCACTCGGCGGCGAGCAGGTCGCCGAACCGGGGCCGCGGTTCGGCCGGGCGGGTGCGGGGGCGGGCGGGGGCGAGGGTGGCGGTACTCATCGGGCATCTCCTGCCGGGTATTCGACGCTGTCGGCGGTCAGGGACATGAACGCCGACTCCAGGGACGAGGTGCGGGTGGCGAGCTCGTGCAGCACCAGGCCGTGCCGCAGGGCGAGTTCGCCGATCCGGGCCGCGGGCAGCCCGGTCACCACCGCGCCGTCCGGCTCCTGCGCCTGCCGTACGGCCGCCCCTTCGGTCCGCAACACCTTGGCGAGCGAAGGCAGTTCGGGCGTCCGGACGGCCACGCTGGTGACGGCGTTGCGGGCGGAGAACTCCGCCAGGCTCTCGTCCGCGATCAGCCGGCCCCGGCCGATCACCACCAGCCGGTCGGCGGTGTGCTCCATCTCGGCCATCATGTGGCTGGAGACGAAGACCGTCCGCCCCTCCTCGGCGAGGCGGCGGAACAGGCCGCGCACCCACAGCACGCCCTCCGGGTCGAGGCCGTTGAGCGGCTCGTCGAACAGCAGCACCGGCGGGTCGCCGAGCAGCGCGCCGGCGATGCCGAGCCGCTGCTTCATGCCCAGCGAGTAGCCGCCGATCCGGCGCCCGGCGGCCTTGCCGAGGCCTACCTCGGCGAGCACCTCGTCCACCCGCCGGAGCGGGATGCGGTTGCCGCGGGCGAGCGCCGACAGGTGGGCCCGGGCGCTGCGCCCGCCGTGCACGTCCTGGGCGTCCAGCAGGGCGCCGACGTGGCGCAGTCCGCGCGGCCGGTCCGCGAAGGGCGCGCCGTCCACGGTGACGGACCCCTCGGTCGGGGTGTGCAGCCCCAGGATCATCCGCAGCGTGGTGGACTTGCCGGCGCCGTTGGGGCCGAGGAAGCCGGTGACGGTGCCCGGCCGGACGGTGAAGGTCAACTGGTCGACGGCCGTGGTGGCGCCGTACCGCTTGGTCAGTCGCTCGATCTCGATCACGGGGACAACGGTGCCGTCCGAGGCCCCGGCTGGGCATCGGGCCGCGGGCCACAACGCCGGCCGCCGCACTGGCCCGGGGGATTACGCCCTCGGGCCGATGTGCCGCCGCACGGGCCGCCGCTACCATCGGGCGATGATCACCAACCCTCGTCCGCCCCTGCTCAGGCGCCTGCCGCCGGGCGTCTGGGTGGCGGCGTTCTGGGTGGCCGTCATCACGTTCCGAGGCTTCCAGCGGAGCGACGAGCTGGCCCACCTGTTCCGCTACAACGGCAACTTCGAGGACATGCCGTTGCTGGTCACCGCGGTGGTCACGGTCCTGATGGCGTCGCTGCTGGTCCGGCTGCCGCTGCTGGCGGTGGCGATCCCGCTGGCGGCGTGCGTCTTCACGATCGGCATGCGGATCCAGGAGACGGCCGTGGTGCAACTGCTGCTCGCCGAGGTGGCGATCGGCTACTGCACGGCCACCCGCTCCCGGGCCGTGTCGCTGTGCGCCGCCGCGATGCCGGTCGCCATGGTGGCCGTCCTGGCGGTCTGGCGGGTGGCGAACGACTACCACACCGACTTCGTCGCCCAGGCCGCGTTCGCCTCGACCGCCGCGATCGCCTGGCTGGTCGGCAACACCGTCCGGCAGAACCGCGTGCACGCCGAGGCCCTGCGCAGCCGCGCCACCGAGCAGGCGATCACCGCCGAACGGCTGCGGATCGCCCGCGAGTTGCACGACATGGTCGCCCACAGCATCGGCATCATCGCGATCCAGGCCGGGATGGGCAGCCGGGTCATGGACACCCAGCCCGCCGAGACCCGCAACGCGCTGAACGCCATCGAGGCGACCAGCCGGGAGACCCTGGCCGGGCTGCGCCGGATGCTCGGCGCGCTGCGCCAGGGCGAACCGGAGTCCGCGCCGATGGAGGTCGCCCCGGGGCTGGGCGAGCTGGACCGGCTGGTCGAGCAGACGGCCGGCGCGGGCGTGCGGGTCGCGCTCACCCGCCTCGGCGAGCCCCGCCCGCTGCCGCCCGAGGTGGACCTCGCCGCCTACCGCATTGTGCAGGAGGCGGTCACCAACGTGGTCAGGCACTCCGGCACCCGGGACTGCCGGGTCACCGTCGACTACGGCCCCGAGGAGGTCGCCGTCACCGTCGTCGACCTCGGCGCCGGAGTTGCCGGGCCGTCCGCCGGCTCCGGTTACGGCATCGCCGGCATGCGCGAGCGGGTCGGCCTGCTGCACGGCGAGTTCAGCGCCGGCCCGCGCCCCGCGGGCGGCTTCCAGGTCGCCGCCCGACTGCCGCTCCCCGTGGAGGTCTCCCCGTGATCCGTGTCGTCCTGGTCGACGACCAGCCGCTCATCCGCACCGGTCTGCGCGTGCTCATCGCCGACACCCCGGACCTGGAGGTCGTCGGCGAGGCCGGCAACGGCGCCGAGGCGGTGGAACTGGTCGGCCGGCTGCGCCCCGACGTCGCCGTGATGGACATCCGGATGCCCGGCATGGACGGCATCGAGGCCACCCGCCGGATCACCGCCGACCCCGGCCTGCCCACCCACGTCCTCGTCCTCACCACCTTCGACGACGACGACTACGTGTACGGCGCGCTGCGGGCCGGGGCGGCCGGCTTCCTGGTCAAGGACCTCGCCCTGGAGACCATCCTCGACGGCGTCCGGGTGGTCGCCGCCGGGGACGCCCTGATCGCGCCGAGCATCACCCGCCGGTTGATCGGCGAGTTCGCCGCCCGCCCGCAGCCCGCCGCCGCCCGGTCCGGCCGGGCGACGGTCGACGGGATCACCGACCGTGAGCGCGAGGTGCTGACGCTGGTCGGCCGCGGGCTGTCCAACGGCGAGATCGCCGAGGAGCTGACCATCAGCGTGGCCACCGCCAAGGCGCACGTGGCCCGGCTGTTCACCAAGCTGGACGCCCGGGACCGGGTCCACCTGGTCATCCAGGCTTACGAGTTCGGCCTCGTCGCCCCGTCCTGAACCGGTCCTGAACCGGTCCTGAACCGGTCCTGAACCGGTCCTGAACCGGTCCTGAACCGGTCCCGAGCCGGTCCCGAGCCGGTCCCGAGCCGGTCCCGAGCCGGTCCTGAGCCGATCTTGAGTCAGTTCCGAGCCGGTCCCGAGCCGATCCTGACCCGGTCCCGAGCCCAGCCGGTCCACGGCGGGATCACGGTTCGACCAGCTCCCCGATCCGCATGATCCGCCCGTGCGAGTCCAGCACCACGTCGTACACGTTGCCGTAGCACCCGTACGGCGCGTCGTCGGGTTCGTGCTCGGCCAGGCAGTCCTCCAGGTGCCCGAGCACGTCCTCCAGCCGGACGGTTCTGGTCGGGTCGCCGTTCGGGCGGTCGACGAGCGTGGCCTCGACCCCGGC
The DNA here is from genome assembly GCF_056435365.1 of Kitasatospora sp. NPDC043949. Lineage (NCBI taxonomy): Bacteria > Bacillati > Actinomycetota > Actinomycetes > Kitasatosporales > Streptomycetaceae > Kitasatospora > Kitasatospora sp. NPDC043949. The sequence continues at coordinate 33,661 of NZ_JBWKEQ010000019.1, forward strand.
GGTCGCGAAGCCGTAGCGGGCCGGCGTCCCCGTCCCCTCGTAGCGGGCCTCGTCGCAGGAGTAGCGGGCGGGCTGGGCGGTGACGTCGCCGTCCTCGGTGGCGAGGACCACGAGGACGGTGTGTCCGGGGCGTTCGGTCGGGGTCGGGGTGGCGCAGTCGGCGGTGGGGACGGGGGAGGTGTCCATGCTGGGCTCGGGGTCGGCGAGGTCGTCGTCCAGCAGGTCGTCCTCGTCGTCGTACGCCCCGTCGGCGGCGGCCGCGGCGGAGGCGGCGGCGACGGTGGGCGCGGAGTCGGCGGGAGTGCAGGCGGCGAGGGCGGCTGCGGCGGTGCAGCAGAGCAGCGCGGCGAGGAGGGTTCGGGGCACGGCCATGGCACTAGTCTCCCCGGACAGCGGCGGAACTCGTCACGCAGGTACACGACTGGTGCACGGGCTGTGGTTCCCGCCGCCGCCGGATGTGCGGATCCGGCGGCGGCGGGAGTCTTGAGGGGCGGCGTAACGGTCAGGCGGCGACGGGCCGTTGCGCCTCGTACGCCTCGCGCAGCCGGGCCTGGGCCTCGGGGCCCGCCCCGAGGTGGTCGAGTCCGAGCAGCGCCGCGCCCAGGACGGGCGGCGCGACGACGACCCGCGGTTCGGCGAGCGGCGCGGCCTCGGCCAGACGGGCGGTCAGGTTGTCGAGCAGCAGCGGCTGCCGGGAGGAGATCACGCCGCCGCCGAGCACCAGCGGGGTCCGCGTTTCGAGCAGTTCCAGCCGCCGCAGGGCGACGACGGCGAGCCGGACGATCTCGTCGGCCTGGCGGTCGATCAGCCCCAGGGCGACCTCGTCGCCCTGCTCCGCGACGGCGAACAGCACCCGGACGATCTCGTGCAGCCGGCTGGTCGGCAGGTGCCCGAGGTGGACGGCTTCGGCGACGGCGCCGGCGCTGGGCAGGCCGAAGTGCTCGGCGATGGCGCGGGAGAGCCCGGTGGGGCCGCCGCGGCCGTCCTCGTGGCGGACGGCGTGCCACATGCTGGTGACGGCCAGGCCCCCGCCGCCGCCCCAGTCGCCGGTGAGCTCGCCGAGGGCGGGGAAGCGGGCGGTGCGGCCGTCGGGCAGCAGGCCCACGCAGTTGATGCCGGCGCCGCAGACGACGGCGACGCCGCGCGGGCCGTCGGTGCCGGCCCGCAGCAGGCCGAAGGTGTCGTTGACGACGGTGTTGCTGGCGCCCCAGGGGTGGGATTCCAGCGCGGCGCGCAGGGCCTCCTCCTCGACGGGCAGGTCGGCGTTGGCCAGGCAGGCGCTGACGTGGCTGGTGAGGACGCCGCTCCAGGCGGGGTGGCCGGCCGCGGCGGCGGCCTGCTCGACGAGCGGGGCGAGGCCGGCGACGGCGGCGGCGCCGCCGATCTTCTGGGGTGCGAAGCCGCCGCCGCGGGCGGTGCCGTGGACGGTGCCGTCGGCGCCGATCAGGGCGACGTCGGTCTTGGAGTTGCCGGCGTCGATGGCGAGGACGCCGGGCAGGATCGGTTCGGGCTGGTGGGTCATCAGGTCCCCGCGGCTCGTACGTGGCCCGGCCGTGGCGTTGTCCCCGGCCGGGGGTGATCGGTCTCCTCGCAGTGCCCGGCCCGCGACACCCTCATATCGCGGGCCGGGCTGCTTTCCGGACGGGGCCCGGGTGCGAAGCCGGGCCCCGGGCCGTCAGGCCCAGGCGAGGTGCTCGCGGTTGTGGGCGAGCAGCCGATCGGTGAGCTGGTCGGCGAGTTCGAGCTGGCCGACCAGCGGGTGGGCGAGCAGGGCGTCGAAGACCCGGTCACGGCCGCCGTGCAGGGCGGCGTCGAGGGCGAGGTGCTCGTACGCGGTGACGGCGGCGATGAGGCCGGCGTACAGCGGCTCGACGGCCCGCTGGGGGAGCGGCCGGACGCCGTTCGCGTCGACCTCGGCCGGGACCTCGATGACGGCGTCGTCGGGCAGGAACGGCAGCACGCCGTTGTTCGGCGCGTTGACGACCTGCACGGACGTCCCGCCGCCGGTGCCGAGCAGCGCGGCGATCAGCTGGACCGCCGCCTCGGAGTAGAACGCGCCGCCGCGCTGGCCGAGGAGTTCCGGCTTGGTGTCGAGGGCCGGGTCGGCGTACATCTCCAGCAGCTGCCGCTCGATCTCGGCGACCTGGGCGGCCCGCGAGCCCTGCACCCTGAGTTCCTCGACGACGGCGTCGTGCTGGTAGAAGTAGCGCAGGTAGTAGGACGGCACGACGCCGAGCCGCTCGATGACGGGCTGCGGCAGGTGCAGGTCCTCGGCGATGGCCTTGCCGTGCGCGGCGAGCAGCTCCGGCAGCACCTCCCGGCCCGTCGCCGATCCCGGGGCGTCGAGCAGGGTGACGCCGCGCTCCCAGGTGAGGTGGTTGAGGCCGACGTGGTCGAGCCGGACCAGCTCCGGGTCGACACCGAGGTGGGTCGCGAACTTGCGCTGGAAGCCGATGGCGACGTTGCACAGGCCGACGGCCTTGTGGCCGGCGTTGCGCAGCGCGCGGGTGACGATGCCGACGGGGTTGGTGAAGTCGACGATCCAGGCGTCCGGGTTGGCGCGCCGGACCTTCTCGGCGATGTCGAGGACGACCGGGACGGTGCGCAGTGCCTTGGCGAGGCCGCCGGCGCCGGTGGTCTCCTGGCCGACGCAGCCGCACTCCAGCGGCCAGGTCTCGTCCCGGTTGCGGGCGGCCTGCCCGCCGACGCGCAGTTGCAGCAGCACGGCGTCGGCGTCGGCGACACCGGCCTCGACGTCGACGGTGGTGGTGACGACGGCACCGTGCCCCTGCTTGGCGAAGATCCGCCGGGCGAGCCCGCCGATCAGCTCCAGCCGGTCGGCGGCCGGGTCGATGAGCACCAGCTCACCGATCGGCAGGGTGTCGCGGAGCCGGGCGAAGCCGTCGATCAGCTCCGGGGTGTACGTCGAACCGCCGCCGACGATTGCCAACTTGAGTGCGGACATCAGCCCTTGACCCCTGTCAGTGTCACGCCTTCGATGAAGGCCTTCTGTGCGAAGAAGAAGAGGATGATCACCGGTGCCATCACGAGGAGGGTGGCGGCCATGGTGAGGTTCCAGTTGGTGTGGTGGGCGCCCTTGAACGATTCCAGGCCGTACGAGAGCGTCCAGGCCTCGTGGTTGTTGCTGGCGTAGATCTGCGGGCCGAAGTAGTCGTTCCAGCAGTAGAAGAACTGGAACAGGGCGACGGCGGCGATGGCCGGCTTGGCCATCGGCAGCACGACCTTCAGCAGGGTGCGCAGGTCGCCGCAGCCGTCGATCCGGGCGGCCTCGATGTACTCCTTGGGGATGGTCAGCAGGAACTGGCGCAGCAGGAAGATCGAGAACGCGTCGCCGAAGGCCATCGGGATGATGAGCGGCCAGAGCGAGCCGCCGAGGCCGAGCTGCTTGGCCCAGAACAGGTACATCGGGATGACGGTGACCTGCGGCGGGAGCATCATCATGGCGATGACGGCCATCAGCGCCAGGTTGCGGCCCCGGAAGCGGAACTTGGCGAGCGCGTAGGCGACCGGCAGGCTGGAGACGATGGTCAGCACGGTGCCGAGGCCCGCGTAGAGCAGGGTGTTGCGCCACCAGGTGAGGAAGCCGGGGGTGTCCCAGACCTTGCCGTAGTTGCCCCATTGCCAGGAGGTGGGCCAGTAGTCGGTGGTGAGCGCCTGCTGGTCGGTCATCACCGAGGTGAGGAAGGCGAAGACGAACGGCAGCAGGAAGAACAGGGCGGCGGCGATGGCCAGCGAGTGCACGGCCACCCAGTTGAGCATCGCGCGGCGGCGGGCCGCCCGGGCGGCCGGGCCGGAGGCGCGGGAGGTGCCGGCCGGGGCGGGCGCCTTGGTGGGTGTGGAGCTGAGAGTCATGATCGGGTCCTCATCGGTCCGCTGGGTCAGCAGCACACGGACTAGTCGTCGCTCGCCATGAAGCCGGACTTGCGGCGGAGCAGGAGCGAGGTGACGGCCATCGAGATGGCGAACAGCACCAGGGCGACGACGCACGCCGCGCCGTAGTTGAAGCGCTGGAAGCCGAGGTTGTAGACCATCTGCGGCAGGGTCCAGGTGGAGCCCTGCGGGAAGCCGGGCTCGAACTGCTGGCCGGAGTTGCCCGCGATGCCGCCGGCGACCTTCCCGGCGACGATCGCCTGGGTGTAGTACTGCATGGTCTGGATGACGCCGGTGACCACGGCGAACATGATGATCGGCGAGATGTTCGGCAGCGTGACGTACCGGAACCGCTGGAAGGGTCCGGCGCCGTCCAGTTCGGCGGCCTCGTACTGCTCCTTGGGGACGTCGAGCAGCGAGGCCATGAAGATGACCATCAGGTCGCCGATGCCCCACATGGCGAGCATGGTGAGCGCGGGCTTGGACCAGTCGGCGCTGGCGAACCAGCCGGGCTGCGGGAGGCCGATCTCACCGAGGAAGTGGTTGACCGGGCCCGTGCCGGGGTTGAGCAGGAAGGCGAAGGCGACGGTGGCGGCCACCGGCGGTGCCAGGTACGGCAGGTAGAACGCGGTGCGGAAGAAGCCGACGCCGGTCTTGACCTTGGTGATGAGCAGGCCGATGCCGAGGCCGAAGGCGACCCGCAGGCTCACCATGATGAAGACCAGCCACACGGTGTTGCGCAGGCCCTGCCAGAACGCCGGGAGGTCGTTGAAGACGTAGTCCCAGTTCTTCAGGCCGCTGAAGGAGGGGGCGCCGAAGCCGTTGTACTTGGTGAAGGAGAAGTAGACGGTGGAGATCAGCGGGTACAGGAAGAAGACGCCGAAGCCGATCAGCCAGGGGGAGAGGAAGGCGAGGTTGCGGGCCGCCTCCCGGCGGCGCTTCCGGCGCAGCAGGTGCTGCGTGGAGGGCGCCGCCGGGTCGGTCGATCCGGTGCCCCTGCGGGTGCCGAACGCGAGTGACATGGGAGCTCCGTGGACCGTTTCCGCTACTTCGCCTGGGCGATGGCGGCGTCGATCTCCTTGGCGGTGGCCGCGAGGCCGGCCGCGAGATCGGGCTGCTTGCCGGACTCGTAGTCGTAGCCGAGGTTCTGCAGGGAGGCGATGTAGCCGCTGCCGTTGACGGCCGCCGGGGTGGTGCCCGAGTGCTGGTTCTTGGCGACGTCGATGAAGGTCTTGAAGTTCGGGTCGTTCGTCAGCTTCGGCGAGTTGAGCGCGTCGAAGGTGCTGGGCACGTTGTGGATCGCGTTGGCGAAGCTGACCACCGCGTCGGTGTCGGTGGTCAGGTACTTGACCAGCTCCCAGGCCGCGGCCTGCTTCTTGCTGCTGCTGGCGATGCCGACGATGGTGCCGGTCTGGTAGCCGCGGCCGTAGGTGTCGGCCTGGTCGTCCGGGACGGGGAACGCGGCGGTGGCCCAGTCGAAGTCGGGCTTGTTCTCGGCGAGGGCGGCGGTGCGCCACTCGCCGTCGATGGCCATCGCGACCTGGCCGGTGAGGAAGGGGTTCTTGGCGCTGAACTCCTCGCCGAAGGTGGCGCGGTACTTCTCCAGCTTGGTGTAGCCGCCGAGCTGGTCGACCATGCCCTTCTGCCACTTGAGCATCGCGGCGACCTTCGGGTCGGTGGCGATGTTCGACTTGCCGTCGGCGCCGAAGTAGGTCGGGCCGTACTGGCCCAGGAAGTGCTCGGTGGTCGACTCGTAGCCGTGGTACAGCGGCATGAAGCCGAGCTGCTTGTAGCCGTCGCCGTCCGCGAGGGTCAGCCTCTTGGCGTCCTCGGCGAACTCGCTGAAGGTCTTCGGCGGGTTGGCGATGCCCGCGTCGGCGAAGGCCTTCTTGTTGTAGTAGAGGCCGTAGGCGTCGCCGAGCAGCGGCAGCGAGCACTGGTTGCCCTGGAACTGCGTGTAGTTGAGCATCGCGGCCGGGAAGGTCTTGACCGGGTCGATGCCGCTCTTCTGCAGCAGCGGCTTGAGGTCGGTGAACGCCTTGGTCGAACAGAACATGCCGACGTTGTTGGTGGTGAAGGAGGAGACCACGTCCGGCGCGTCGTCGCCGCCGGCCCGCAGGGCCTGGTTGACCTTGTCGTCCGCGATGTTGTCCACGGCCTTGACGTGGATGTTGGGGTGGGCCTTCTCGAAGGCGGCGATGTTGTCGTTGATCGCCTTCACCTCGTTGTCCTGGCTCCAGCCGTGCCAGAAGGTGATGGTGACGTCCTTGCCGCTGGCCGCGTCGTCGCTGCCGCTGCTCTCGCTGCTGCCGGTGCAGGCGGTGGCGAGCAGGGCCAGGACGGCGGTGCCGGTGACGGCGGCGATCGTGCGACGGCCTCTGCGGGAGGTGGTGGAGTGCACTTCGAGGTCCTCCTGGGGGTGCGCGGGCAGGCGTCATTGCCTCGGGGCCCGCGTTCGGGGGTTGGGAGAGGTGGGTGCAGGGTGCGTGCGGGGTGACGGGCGACCGGGGAGCGTCGGTGGGTGGGCGTCTGTGAGCGTCGGTGGGCGGCTGTCAGTGGGTGGCTGTCAGTGGGTGGAGAAGACCGCCTCGCGGGCGTCCGCCAGCGCGCGTTGCAGGGCGCCGAGCAGGACGGGCGAGCCGGGCAGGGCACTGCTGCGGACCTCGGGCCGGGCGATGGAGAGCCTGGCCAGTTCGTCCTCGACGAGGGCGCGCAGGCGTTCGCCGCCCGCGGTGGGCACCGCGCCGGAGAGGACCACCAGTTGGGGGTCGACGACGGCGACGATCGCGGCCAGTCCGACGGCGAGCCGGCCGGCCAGTTCGACGAGGAAGGCGTCGCCGGCGCCCGGGGTCTCCAGGGCCTTGGCGATCGACTCCTCGGCGGTGGGCGCGCCGAGCCCGTGTTCGCGGGCCAGGGTCCGGACGGCGGGTGTGCCGACCAGCTCCTGGAACCCGCCGAACTTGCGGCGGCGCACGTCCCGCGCGACCGGTGAGCCGGGCACCGGCATGTAGCCGACCTCCCCGGCGCCGCCGGTGAAGCCGCGGTGCAGCCGGCCGGCGATGACGATCGCGGCGCCGGTGCCCGCACCGGCCCAGAGCAGGACGAAGTCCTCGGAGCCCCGCGCCGCGCCGGAGGCCTGTTCGGCGACGGCGGCGAGGTTCACGTCGTTCTCGATCGACACGGGCGCGCCGATCGCCTCGGACAGCTCCTCGACCAGCCGCGGCGAGTGCCAGCCGGGCAGGTGGGAGGCGTAGCGCAGCTTGCCGGTGACCGGGTCGGGGGCGCCGCCGACGCCGATCGCGGCGGTGCGCAGGCTGCCCGCGGCCAGTCCCGCGGCACGGACGGTCTCGGCGACGGCGGCGGCGACCTTGGCGACGGTCTCGGCGGCCGGCACGCCCTTGGTCGGCACGGCGTGCTCGGCCAGCGTGGAGCCGGTGATGTCGGCGACGGCGACTCTGATCTCGCTGTTGGTGACGTCCAGCCCGGCGACGTGGCCGGCGGCCGGATTCACCTCGTACAGCTGCGCGTTGGGGCCGGGGCCGCCGGCGGTGGTGCCGACCGGCAGGACCAGTCCGGCCGCCTCCAGACGGGCCAGCAGCTGGGAGGCGGTGGGCTTGGAGAGGCCGGTCAGGGTGCCGATCTGGGTGCGGGAGAGCGGGCCGTTCTCCAGCAGCAGTTCGAGGGCGGCGCGGTCGTTGATGGCGCGCAGCAGGCTGGGGGTGCCGGCGAGGGGGGCCTTGGCGGTGGTCTTGGTCACGCGCGAAATCCTCCTCTTCCGGCTGGTGGGGGGAGCGACGAGGGTGAACCCGCCGGTTCGGGGAGCCGAACTGTTAGGAAAGTTTCCAGTCGCTTGGGAAGGACCGTACGGGCCCCGTCAGCGGGGTGTCAATGGTCCGTGGCCCGGAGGATGCCGAAGCGTTACCGGGCAGCACGAAGCCCCGTTCCCAAGGGTCTTGGGAACGGGGCTTCGTGCTGCCGGGCCTGGGGCCCTACGGCTTGGCGAGGTCGTCGGTCGGCCTCGGCGCCGGTATCGGCTCGGTCGCCCGGTACCGGGGCGAGGTCGGGTCGGACAGCGCGGACGGCGGTGCCGGCTCGGTCGCGGGGGAGATCACCACCCCGGTGGCGGGGGCCGCCGTCGCCGCGGCGGCCACCGGCGCGGCCTCCTCCTTGACCTTGATCCCGGCCTGGTCGAAGGCCGTCTTCAGGCGCTGGCGCAGCGCCCGGGACACCGCCGGCGCCTTGCCCGGCGCGGTCCGCGCCTCGATCCGCACCATCACCGAGTCCGCCGCGACCGACTCCACGCCCAGGACGGACACCGGCGCCCAGACCAGCTCGTCGTACGGCGACTCCTTGGACAGCGCCTCGGCCGTCTCCTGGATCAGGTCCTCGACCCGCAGCAGGTCCTCCTTGTACCCGACCTGCACGTCCACCGAGGCGGTCGACCAGCCCTGGCTCATGTTGGCGATCCGCTTCACCTCGCCGTTGCGGATGTACCAGATCTCGCCGTTGGCCCCGCGCAGCTTGGTCACCCGCAGGCCGACCTCCAGCACCGTGCCGGCGGCCACCCCGGTGTCGATCTCGTCGCCGACGCCGTACTGGTCCTCCATGATCATGAAGACCCCGGAGAGGAAGTCCGTCACCAGGTTGCGGGCGCCGAAACCGATCGCCACACCGGCCACACCGGCGCTGGCCAGCAGCGGCGCCAGGTTCACGCCCAGCGCGGACAGCACCATCAGCGCGGCCGTGCCCAGGATGGAGAACGACGCCACGCTGCGCAGCACCGAGCCGATCGCCTCCGACCGCTGCTGGCGCCGCTCCGGGTTCACCACCCCGGTGTTGGCCAGCAGCCCGCCGAGCCGGCTCTCCTCGTGGTGGTCGTGCGAGCGCGCCATCCGCGTGATCAGCTGGGTGATCAGCTTGCGCACCACGGCGCGCAGCACCAGTGCCAGCAGCACGATGAAGACGATCCGCACCCCGCCGGCCAGCCAGCCCTGCCAGTGCGTGTCGAACCAGCTGGCGGCCTGCTTGGTGGTGTCGCTGACCTCCTGCGCGCTGGTCGGGATTCTCAGGTCCAGCTGCGGCAGTTGCGGCGCGGTCGGGCTGGGCGCCGGTGTCGGAGTGGAGAGCGTCGAGGACGCGTCGGCGATACCGGTGGCGCCGGAGCGGAACACGTGCGGGCCTTCCTGCAAGGGGGCGTGGCGGGCCCGCGCCGCGGCACGCGGCCCGCGGACCGTCCGCCTCAGCCTAACCGGCGCCGAACACCCGACCGGACACGCCGAAGGGCGTACGGAGCAACACGAACGCCCCGTCAGCGCACCGGTGCGCTCCCCCGGACGACGGGGTCGACCGCTGCTCCGACCGGCCGAGCGCTCCCCCGGGAGGGCCACGGGCGGCACCCCGAGGGCACCCGGGTGCAACCCGACCTTCCCCAGGGCATACCGGCTATGACAGAGGCCACACCCGAAGTTCACACCAGGTCCGTTACACAGGAGTGGTGGCGCCGTACAAAGGCGTAAGGCGACACTGGGGGAGATCGCGCACCAGTTGTGCGATCCAACCGCTCGTCCCGGCGCGAGCCACGCGCCGCAGGCGTCCAAGGAGGCATCCGTGCCGCATGTCCTGGTCCTCAACGCGTCCTACGAGCCACTCGGCGTCGTATCGATGCGCCGCGCACTCATCCTGGTCCTCAACCACAAGGCGGTCAGCCTGGAGGACTCGGAAGTCACTCTGCACAGCGCCACCAGCGCCCTCCCGGCGCCGTCCGTCGTCCGCCTGACCCGCTTCGTCCGGGTCCCGTTCTGCGGGCCCGTCCCGCTCACCCGCCGGGCGCTGTTCGCCCGTGACCACGGCCGCTGCGTCTACTGCGGGGCCGCCGCCACCAGCGTCGACCACGTCATCCCGCGCAGCCGGGGCGGCCAGCACCGGTGGGACAACGTGGTGGCGGCCTGCCGCCGCTGCAACCACACCAAGGCCGACCGCCACCTCACCGAACTCGGCTGGCGGATGAAGCGGCCACCGGCCCCGCCCAGCGGCCTCGCCTGGCGGATCATCGGCACCGGCATCAAGGACCCGCGCTGGCGTCCCTACCTGGAGCCGTACGGCGGCTCCGACCAGCTGCGCGCCCCGCAGTGGGGCGAGTACGAGCACCACGACCATACCGAGCAGGGCCTCCCCGTCCCGCTCGGCCGGGCGCACTCGGCCCACTCCGCCCCCGTCCGCCGCGGTGAGCAGCCCGAACCGCTCTCCGCCTGACCCCGCTCCACAAGGGCCAGCCCGTCATACCGTCGGTACGCCTCATGGGCCGCCGCGCCCCCCACCGGGGAGCACGGCGGCCCGCCGCGTTGTCCGGTGGGGGAGGCGGCGGCTACTGCTTCGGCGGCGGTGTCCCGCCCGTCGTCCCGCCTGTCGTCCCGCCCGGAGTCCCGCTCGCCGGGGGCGTGGCCGGGGCGCTCGGAGCGGTCGGGGCCGTGGTCGGGGCCGTGGGCGCGGTGGTGGCGCCGCCGCCCGGCTGGGCCGGGGGGACGGCCGGCGGCTGCGACGGGGGCGGCGGGGTGACGGCGTACAGCTCGACGCCCCACAGCGAGTAGCCGTACTTGTTGGCCCGGGCCACGCCCTGCACCCGGAGGAACCGGGCGTCCGGAGCGTCGAAGCGCACGGTCTCGTCGCCGCCCTTGCCGTTGTCCACCGTCGCCGCGTCGGTCCAGGTGGTGCCGTCCGCCGAGACCTGGAGCCTGTAGGCGGCGGCGTACGCGGCCTGCCAGTGCAGCACCGCCGCGCCCAGGTGGGTCGCCTGCGGAAGTTCCAGCTGCACCCAGGCGTCGTCCTTGGCGGGGGAGGACCAGCGGGTCTTCGGGTCACCGTCGGTGACCGCCGAGGCGGGGAAGTTCGGCGTCTCGTCGCCCGAGGAGGTGGCCTTCGCGCCGAGTGCCAGGTCCGGACCGCTGGTCGGCGGCACCACACGCACCTGGAGCACCTGCTTCACGGTGGTGGCGCCGGCCGCGAACTGCACCGGTACCTGGTACGTCCCGAACGGCGTCCCGGGAGCGGCGCTGACCAGCAGCGGCACGCCGATGCGGCCGCCGCGCGGCACGGTCACCCCGGCCGCCGGGGTCACGGTCAGGCCCTTGGCCGCGGCCGGCACCTCGGTGTGCAGCTCGCCGCTGGTCCCCTCGGGGCGGCCGGCCTCGACGGTGGCCCGGGTCTGGGCGGGCGCGGCGGCGCCGGTCACCACGTCCAGGGTCGGGTCGGACAGGCTGAGCCGGGCCGCCGGGACGTCCGCGTACCAGGGGATCACCTGGTTGACCACCGGCGGGTCGCCGCCCGGCTTCCAGGCCAGCCGGAACGCGTCGGCGGCCTGCCCGCCGGCCGGCAGCTCGTTGTAGCCGGGCTGCACGGTGCCGATGTCCGTCCAGCCGCCGTCCGAGCGGCGCACCGAGACGGTGGCGGTGGCGTGCACGCCCGGGTCGGTGAGCACGGTGAGCCGGTCGAGCGGGCGGGCGGCGCCCAGTTCGACGGTGAGCGGCTCGTCCTGCGCGGTGGGCGGCTTGGCGGCCCGGTACGCGGTGTCCGGATTGCCGTCCAGCACCGCGGACGCCGAGGAGCCGGGCAGCGCGGCGGGGCCGCCGGTGACGCTGGCGGGGGCGTCGTCGGGCGCGGTGACGGTGAACTCGCGCACCGCGACGGCGGTCTTCTGGGCGGCGGTGGCCCGCAGCCGCACGGCCCGCACCACCGAGCCGGCCGGCAGCTTGGCGCTGACCGACTTCTGGTTCTTGACCACGGCGAGCTGCTTCCAGCCGCCCTCGCCGGTGCTGTACTCCAGCACGCCGTCGTGGAGGTAGTCGTCGACCGCGCTCCGGCCGTCCGGCCCGTTGCCCCAGGAGCCCATCAGCACGGTGACGGCGCCGACCGGGCGCCCGCCGCCGAGGTCGACGCCGACCGCGTCGCCGGGCTGCGGGGGAGCGGAGCTCCAGTAGAACGTGTCGGCCACGCCGTCGGTCATCAGCGCGGGCAGGTGGTCGTGCGCGGTGCCCATGGTGGTGGTCGGGGTGATCCCGCCGCCGGCCACCCCGGCCCAGTTGTCGGCGGCCCCGACGGCCCGCTCCAGGAACGGGTCGAGCACGCCCGCGCCGATCGTGGCCGGGCTCTGCGCGAGCTGCTCGCGCAGCCGGTTGAGCTCCACCCGGGCCTTCCAGGCGGCCGCGCCGTCGCCGCCGTGCTGGGCCAGCAGCATGTCCAGCGCGGACTGCCCGGCCAGCCCGTAGTCGTGCAGCGGGGCGAGCCAGGGCGCGGCCTCGGCGGCGAGCTGGGCGGTGGCCTGGGTGCCGGCGAGGGTCTGCTGGGCGGTGGCCATCGCGGCGAAGGCGTCCCGCAGGGGCGCGGCGGCCTCTATCAGCTTGGCGAGGTCCGACGCGGTGCCCGAGGTGGGCTCGGCGGCGGCCCAGAACCGGTCGAGCAGCGGCGTCAGGTAGCCGGACTCCTGCTGGGACAGCGGCGAGGAGGAGCTGTTGCCGGCCAGCGCGGTGACCGCGGACAGGGCGGTGCCGGCGGGCGTGCTGCCGGCACCGGTCGGGCCGGCGAGCGAGCGCACCGCGGCCTGCCAGGAGTCCTCCGGCCGGTAGCCGGCCGGGTTCCAGGCGAAGTCGCCAGCCGTGGCGAGGGCGATCCGGGAGGCCATCGGCTGCTGCATGGCACCGGTGAGCATCACCGCCGAGCGGGTGGCCACCTCCGGTTCGCGCCCGGTGTAGGCGCCGAGGAAGAGCCGGTCCGGGCTGGCATCGTTGACCGGGTAGTTGTCCATGGTGACCAGCGGGTGGCCGTACAGGTCGCCGGTCTCGGCGGCCTGGGCGCCGGTGATCTTCTCCGGGATCACCCCGCCCCCGCTCCAGGCCACCTGCACGCCGTCCGGCAGCGCCGCGGCCAGCGCCTTGCGGTACGGCGTGACGCCCTGCTTGTGGTACTCGGTGGGCACGACGGACAGCGGCGCCAGGCCCGGGTTGCGCGCGATCAGCCGGTCCCGCACCTTGGTCACCAGCGCGGCCTGCGCCTTGGCGGCCGCGGCCGGGCCGGTGCCGTAGGTGTCGCGGTCGTCGCCGCAGTGCCACTCGTCGTAGCTGACGTCCAGGAACTGGAGCTGGAAGGCGGTGAAGCCGAGCTTGCGCAGCCCGTCCAGCTTGGCCACCAGCGCGTTCACGTCCTTGCCGGAGCTGAAGCAGAGGGACTGCCCCGGGTCGATCGCGTAGCCGAGCGTGACGTGGTTGCGCCGGGCCGCGGCGCCCAGTTCGCGCAGCTCGTCGGCCTGGGCGGCGGGGTAGGCGTCGCGCCAGCGGGAGAGCCGGAACGGGTCGTCACCGGGGGCGTAGAGGTAGAAGTTCTGCTTGGAGCGGCCGAGGAAGTCCACCTGGTCGAGCCGCTGCTGCGCGGTCCACGGGCTGCCGTAGAACGCCTCCGCGGTGCCGCGCACCGGCGCGCCGCTCGGCCAGTCCCGCAGCGTGATCCCGGGCAGGCCCAGCCCGGCGGCGCCCGGCGCCTGCCCCTGCCCGGCCGGGACGGCGGCGAGCAGCTGGCGCAGGCTCTGCACGGCGTAGAAGGTGCCCGCCGCGTCCGCGCCCGCCAGCACCACCGCGCCGTACGTCCCGCCGCCCCGGGCCGGCAGCTGACCGACCGACAGCACGTACCCGCCGGCCGGCATGCCCGCGGTCGAGGGGGCGGCGCCGTCCTTGCCGCCGGCCGCGGCGGACAGCGCGCGCAGCGTCCGGTCCGTCCCGCCGTCGGCGGCCTCGGCCGGTCCGCCGACGTACACCACCAGCGACCCGGCGGCCGGCGCGTCGGCGTCCGGCTGCGGGGTCACGGTCGTCGCCCCGGCGATCTCCAGCACCTCCCGGACGGCGTCCAACGCCCCGAGGTCCGCGTCCGGCGCCGGCACCAGCGTCACCACGGCCGGCACCGCGACCGGCTTGCCGGCCACCGTCTGCTCCTGCGGACGCGGGAACACCTGCGGGTTCGTCATGCTCCCCAGCGGCGTCTGCGGTGCGCTGCTCACCACGTCCGGCCCCGCCGACGCCGCGTACGCCGCCGACGGCACCGGCCCGGCCAGCAACCCGCCGACCACCGCCGCCGCCGCGACCCCCGCCGCGATCTGCAGGGTCCGCCGCCCCGGCCGCCCCGCCGCCCGCCGGGCCCGCTCCGCCCGCCCCGACGCCAGCAGCGGTTCCGTCCCCTTGAGACCGGCGATCAGCCGGTCCGCCGTCCTGGGCGCCAGTTGACGGCACGTCCGCGCTGTGGCCCGCCGCGCCGCCAGCGCCGCCGGGTGGTACAGCACCTCCCGCAACGCCGCACTCCGCTCCAACCGCTGCCGCAGCCGCCGCCCGGCCACAACGGACACTCGGGCTTCCACAGGAGCCTCCTCGCCAGGCCTGGACCACATCGCCGCAACCCCACCAGCTACCCAACCCGGTGTCAACGCAACCGCCCGCTATGCCTGGTCTGCCCCGGTTCATCCCCTGATCGAACCACCCCGGAGACACCTCGGGCCCGCCTCGCCGATTGGCGAGGCGGGCCCTGGCGTGCACTCAGGACGTGGAGGTCAGGAGCGCGGGGGAGCGGGTAGCACGGCCGTCCGCAGGGTCGGGACGCTCCACTGCTGGGACTCCTTGAAGTGGCAGTCGTACAGCTGGAGCTGGTTGCCGTTCACGGCCTGCCACCCCGGGAGGTCCAGGCAGCGGCCCGAGAACGGGTGGTACAGCGCGTTGTTGGCCAGCGGAATCCACTTCTGCGGGTCCGTGCCGTCGCAGACGTGGTACTCCATCTTCGTGTAGTTGTCCTTGCCGGCGTTCACCGGCGCCATGCAGCCGCCCAGCACGCGGACGGTGCCGTCGTTGCCGAGCGAGAACTGCTGCGAGGTGTCACCGTGGCAGCCCCACAACTGGATCGCGGCGCCGTTGGCGGTACCGAAGCCGTTGTCGTCGATGCACATGTTGGCGTCGACGCCCGACCGGATGACACCACTGGTGCCCGGCGCGGTGGGGGCCACCGCGAAGGGGTAGACGGCGGTGCTGCTGATGCTGCCGTCGAAGGACGGGCTCGGCTGGTCGTTCTGCTTGTAGCGGCCCAGCACGAACGGGCCGGACGGTGCGGAGCTCTCGGCGGCCGAGTGGTAGCCCGTTCCGGCGAGAACCCCGTCCACGTACAGCGACATCAGCCCGGTTTTGCTGTTGTACGAGGCCGTGAGCTGGGTCCAGACGCCGACCCGGGAGTTCACGTTCGCGTTGGTGGTGCTCGTGTAGTGGAACGGCCATCCGCCGCCGTCGGCCCAGCTCAGCGCGAACCGCCAGGCCCCGGTGCCGCCGTCGTTGTAGAGCATGAAGTCGGCGGCGTGGTTTGCGGTCTGGGCGGCGACGACGCCGCCTGCCGAGCCGGACTTCACCCAGGTCGAGACGGTGAAGCTCTTACGGGTGTCGACCACCGGACCCTGCGTGGTGATGTTCGAGCCGTTGCCCGGGCTGAAGCCCGCGACCGTGGTGCCCTTCCCGCCCACGTTGTCCCAGCCCCAGCCGACACCGGAGGCGGCGCCGTTGGCCTTGCCCTGCCCGTCCTTGACGGTGTTGCCACCGTCGGGCGCGGCCAGCCAGTTGGCGATCGGGCGGTCGAGGTTGCCGAGGACGACCGGATCCTTCTCCAGACCGGTCACCGTGGGCCCGCTGTTGACGTCGGACGCCTTGGTGCCGATGCCAGCCCAGGCGACCAACTGGTTGTTGGTGTCGACGGCCCAGAGGTCCGGCACGCCGTCACCGGTGACATCGCCGTTGGAGCCGACCTTCGGGTACAGCCTGTGGTCGACCCCGTTGGCCAGCCATCCCTTGGTGGGGTCGGTGAACCCGGAGCTGTCGAAGGTGTCCGGAATGCTGCCCTTGGCCAACTGGTAGGCGTGGATGGTTCCGTCGTTCCTGGACCGGCTCCACAGCGTGGGTACGTTCGTGCCCTTGGTCGGGCCGGGCGTGATCAGGTCGTAGGAGTCCCAGGCCTGGCTCTGCGACAGCAGGACGGCTGGCCCATCGAGGGTCTTGGCGCTGGACGACATGGCGAGCCACAGCCGGCTGCCCTCGACGAAGAGCAGGGAGGAACGGGGTAGCCCGTACAGTCCCGTCCCCTTCTTGACGGCGGTGTCGCCGGTGGGCGACCCGAACGCCGCGATCTGGGTGACCCCGGCCCAGGTGTCCTTGTTGCCGTAGTCGGTGCAGGTGATCGACGTGCCGTCGGCCAGGTAACAGTCCCTGGACTTGGACAGCGCCACCGCGCTCTGTCCGTCCAGGTGGGCGGCGATGTAGTCGTTGGCGTACAGGTACAGCGAGTCGGCGCCGGGCGCGTGTGCGATCAGGTCGTCGACGTTCTGCTCGCTGAACGAACCCCGGTGCGTGGTCTGGACGGTGCTCCAGCCGGCGGTGCCGGGGGCGGAGACGGGCTTGGCGTTCGGGGCCGCGTACGGGTCGGCGTTCGCCCCGATCATGCGCAGGGCGCCGGTGCCGTCCGGCAGCAGGACGTCGGCCTTGTTGTCGGCGTCGATGTCACCCATGATCGGCGCGGGGCCGTCGGGGTTGCTCGGGACGTAGTAGGTGTAGGCGACCGGCTGCGACATGTTGCCGGCGTTGTCCTGGGTTTGCAGGTAGAGGAAGTTGGTCCCCCAGTGCCAGGGGGTGTACTCCAGCTGGAAGCTGCCGTCGCCGTTCATCTTGACGATGTTTCCGCCGTCGCCGCAGTTCCACCCGGTGGCCGCGGCCTGGACGGGGTCCGTGGTCCACCGGGCGCAGGCCAGGCCGGAGGAGCGGCCGCCGGTGGTCGGAGCAGGGTCGGTGCCGGTCAGGGTGAAGACACCCTTCTGGCCGACGAGCTTCGGGTGGCCGCCGAGCGTGCCGGACTCGGGGAAGTCCGTCGAGGTGACGCGGGCGGTCGGCGGGGTCCGGTCGATGCGCAGGAAGCACATCTGGCTGTTGTCGCTGGTGAGCGTCCCGTCAGTGGTGGCGGCGAACCAGCCGTACTGGTGACCATCGATCAGCGAGCCGACGTTCACGTTCTTGCGGCCCCACCCCGATGTCCAGCCGGTCTCGTAGAGCTTCGAGGAACCGTTGTCGTCGTCGTCCCAGATCTTGAACGTGGTCCAGAGTTGCTCGTCGGTCGGCGACCAGGTGTCCACGCTCAGGTTGATGTCGGTGTTGATGCCGAGCCAGCCCGGGTTGTCCCACGGGTGGGCGGTACCGGGAGTCTGGCACTGGTCGTAGGCCGCGTCCCGGGCGAATCCCGGGGTCGGGCTGATCACCGGGGTGCCGATGCGGGGCGTGAAGTCGTAGGTGACGACGATGTGTGGGTTGTTGGCGAACCGCTGGCGGTAGAACTTGTAGTCCTCGTTGTCGGGCGCGAACAGGAAGGTCCAGCCGCTCCAGTGCTCGCGCGCCGCCTGCGCCATCTGGCTGTAGACGTTGAACTCGATGCCGCCGGCCCCCTTCATCCAGGTCATGCCGACCTTGGAGCAGTTCGACAGCTCAGGGCAGGGCTGCGCCTCCCAACGAGTCCACTGGTTGATCGGGTTGCTGGTGCCCGACCCGGTCGAGTAGAGGCCCATCGGTGTGGAGGTGGAAGGGCTCGACGACTGCGCGACGGTGGCGTAGAGCGTGGCGCTCTGTACGGTCGAATCCCAGAACGCCGAGTTCAGACCGACCTGGAAGTAGGCCCGCTCGCGGCCCTCCTTCTCGCAGCGGTTGGCCGCGTCGATGTACCCGCAGTAGCCGGCTGCGGGCTTGTCCTGGCCGTACTGGGTGCCGTTGTACTCCGGGGTCCTGGGGTAGGCCTCCTGGACCTGCGCCCAGGCCTGGGCGCCGTTGTCGACGCTGGGGTTCCAACCCGGGTCGAGGTACCAGGGGCCGGTGCCCTGATCGAGCACCGAGGCATCCGGCACCAGGTCGATGCCGCTGCCACTCACGCTGGTGGCCATCGGCGCCGTCCTGGCGTTGACACCGGGCCCCTTGCTGCTGGACTCGACCGGTATCGGCGTGTTGTCTGCGGGGGCCGCTGCGGCGGCCTTGCCCTGGGCTCCGGTCTGGGGCGCCGCAGCGGGTGTGGGTGCGGTCGCTGGGGTGGAGTCCCACATCGCCGGTGCCGGAGCGGTGAAGCGAGGCTTGCCGGACACGTCCTCGGCCGTCAGGTTGCCGACGGCATCCGCCTTGACCGTCAACCCGTCGGCGACGATGTCCAGGTGCAGGTTCTTGATCTTCGGGTTGGTCGCGGCCTGGGCGGTGCGGACGATCAGGACCTGGCGCCAGCCGCCGGCGGTGGTGGCGCTCATCTCCAGATCGACGTCGGGCAGGACGGAGCGGTAGAGCGCGCTGTTCCCGTTGATCTCCGGCTTCGGCAGGTCGAACGGGGCCTTGAGTGACAGTTTCTTGCCGTCTGCTGTCGCCATGGTGGCCAGCGGTCCGCTGCCGCCGCCGGAGAGGGTCAGGGCGGAGGGGACGGCCGTCGGCGCGAGTGTGCCGTCCGGGTTGGTCCGGAGGGTCGCGTCCACGGCACGCCAGGTGCCGTCGGCGTTCTTGACCCGCTCCGCGACCGAGGTGGAGTCGCTGGTCAGTGTGCCGTCCGGGTTGGCGGAGGTCTGGCTGCTGCCCGTGGTCAGTGCGTCGACGATGACGGGCTTGCCGGTGCTCTTCGCCTTGACCTGGGCCGCTCGTATCGCCTCGGCCTGGGCCGACCGAGCGTCGGTCGGGCCGCCCTTGGCCGGAGGTGCCGGATGGGATGGCCAGGAGGTGTCGGCGGGGCCGTGGTTGCGGTCGGGAGGAGCCGCGAACGCGATGCTCGGCGCGGCCAGCAGGCCGGCACCGAGGGAGAGCGCGGCCGTGCAGGCGAGCGGGAGAAAGGCTGCGCCGAATGTCCGGCTTTTCATAGTTCGCTTGGAAGCTGAAAGGGATGGAGGTTGTGGCCTTGGCATGAAGAACCCGTCGTCTTTGGTGATGTGAGTAGAGGTCAGCCGCACGCTGCCTTCACGCTCGTTCGACTGTCAAAGCATTTTGTCGACAAGGTGTCCGAGTTGTCTGAGGTGGTGGCGCATTGCTCTCCGAGTGACATGGATCACATGAAGTAATTTTAAGCTTTCCATACTTTTGATTGGTCGTGTGCCCCTAAAGTGCCGGTGGCCTGGGCTGACGTGGTCGGCCTGCTTCAAGCTTTGGCAATGTGTGGGGGAGTCAATTGTCTCGTCACTTCAGCCTGTTCACCCGCTCGCGAAGTTCGCGGCTGGCCGCGATGGCCGCCCTGGCCGTCTGCATGTCGGTGGTGACGCTCCCCTCGGTCGAGGCGGTCGCCAGCACCGCCGACCCCCCGAAGGTCTGGGTGCCGCCGAACACACCAGTGCCGGAGACCCTCCCGGTGAAGGGTTCGGACGCCAAGGTCTCGGGCCGCACGCCCGACCCCGGAAAGAAGTGGTCGCCACCGGCCGACTCCAGCCCACCGTCCGGCAGAGCCATCGCCACGCTCGACGGCGTGAGTGCCAAGGCGACCGCGGCGTCGGCCTCCAATGACGCGCTGGCCCCGACAGCCGCTTCCACGGGCGCGGTCCAGGCCGGCTCGCTACCCGTCTGGATCACGCCGTCCGCCGGCGCGCAACAGGCCCCCCGGAACGCCCCGTCGAGCCCGTCCGCCAAGGGCGGAGCCCCGACCATCCAGGTCGACCTGGCCGACCAGGGTCTCGCCACGGCTGCCGGCGTGAACGGCGCCCTGGTCGCCCTCAGCGACACCGGCGACGGCGGCGGAGCCGGGCGGGTCCAGGTCGGGATCGATGTTCAGCCCTGGGCGAAGAACGCCGGCGCCAACTGGGCCTCGCGGGCCCGGATCGTCCAACTGCCCGGGTGTGCCCTGACGACCCCGGGCGCCCCCGGTTGCACCACGCGCACCCCCGTACCGTCCCACCAGGACGAGGCCACGGGCCGGTTGGTGGCCGAGGTCGACCTCCCACAGCCGACCACCGACGTGGCCTCCAAGTCCTTCGCCGCCGGTGCCTTCGGAAGCCCGGCGGCGAACACGTCCTCGGTGGCGCTCGCGGCCGAGGCGGCCCCCAGCGGCAGCGGCGGTGACTTCACCGCCTCGCCGATCACGCCGTCCGCGTCCTGGCAGGCCGGTGCCAACGCGGGCAACTTCACCTACGGCTACACCGTCGAGCTGCCCTCCGCACTGGCGGGCCCGGCTCCCGACGTCTCGCTCGGCTACGACTCCTCCGCCGTGGACGGCAAGACCGCTTCCACCAACGCCCAGCCGTCCTGGATCGGCGAGGGTTGGGAATGGCACCCGGGTTCCATCGTCCGCGGCTACAAGGGATGCAAGGACGCCGGGATCGACAAGTCGGGCGACCAGTGCTGGGGCGGCGACCTGCTCCAGCTCTCGCTCGCCGGCCACGCCGGCCAGTTGGTCAAGGACGACGACTCCTGTGAGTGGCATCTGCAGGGCGAGGACGGCACCAAGGTCGAGCGGCTGACCGGGCAGGCCAACGGTGCCTGGAACGGCGAAGCCTGGCGGATCACCACCGTCGACGGCACTCAGTACTACTTCGGCGCGAACCACCTGCCCGGCGGCGACGGCACCGACCAGGCCAGCAACTCGGTCTCCACCGTGCCGATCTACTGGCCGGGTGGCCAGGATCCGTGCCTGAAGGGCGGCTCGCCGGCCACCAACTCCTGGTCCCAGATGGGATGGCAGTGGTCGCTCGACTACGTCGTCGACCCTCACCAGAACCTGATCACCTACCGGTACGAGCAGGAGCAGAACTCCTACGTCCAGGGCGGCGGCCAGAACAACGGCAACGGCCCCCGGGCCAAGTACCAGCGCGCGAGTTACCCGGTCTGGGTGGGCTACGGCCAGCGGCTGCCCGACCAGATCGCCGCCAAGGGCAAGGCCAATCCGGCCGCCCAGGTGTGGTTCCGCACCGCCGAGCGCTGCCTGCCGAACGGCACGACCACCTGCGATCCGTCGCAGCGGACCAAGGCCAATGCCAAGTCCTGGCCGGACACACCGATCGACCAGACCTGCGACGCGACCGGCGACTGCACCGTCTACTCGCCCACGTTCTGGACGACCAAGCGTCTCACGACGATCGACACCGAGGTCTGGACCGGCAGCTCCTACCGCCCCGTCGACTCCTTCGCCCTCAAGCAGTCCTTCCAGGATCCGGGTGACGGCACCTCCCCGTCGCTGTGGCTGGACTCGGTCCAGCGCACCGGCAGCAACGGCCGTACGCCGCTCACCCTTCCGGCGGTCTCGTTCCAGCCGCTGCAGATCGCCAACCGCGTCAAGGGCCAGGTCGTCCGGCCGGACGGCACCTCGGCCTCGATCGAGTCGTACAACCGTCCGCGCATTCAGACGATCACCACCGAGACCGGTGGCCTGATCAACGTCGTCTACCGGACCGCCGAGTGCTCGCGCGAAGCGGGCGGGAAGATGCCGTCCTCCGAGGACGGCAACACGATGGCCTGCATGCCGGTCAAGTGGTACCTGCCCGGGCAGAGCGCGCCGGACCCGGTGAACGACTGGTTCAACAAGATCGTCGTGCAGTCCGTGACCCAGGAGGACTCGGTCGCCGGCGGCCAGCCCGCGGTCGTCACCGACTACGTCTACGGCGGCGGCGCGGCCTGGCACCGCAACGACTCCGAGATGGCCGACCCCAAGACCCGTACCTGGGACCAGTTCCGCGGGTACGCGACGGTCACGACCCTCACCGGTAGCGGCAGCGACGTCGAGTCGCCGCGCACCAAGACGGTCGCCACGTTCCTGCGCGGCATGGACGGTGACGTCCTCGCCAACGGAACCGCGCGCCAAGTGTCCGTGATCGACGTCCACGGCGGCACCATCAAGGACGAGAACGTCCTGGTCGGCTACATCCGCGACTCCACCAACTACAACGGGGAGAACGGAGAGGTCCTCTCCACCACGGTCTCCGACCCGTGGCTGGGTCCGGTCACGGCCACCCGCAAGCAGTCCAGTGGCATGCCGCCGATCACCGCCCGGGCCGTCAACGCGGCCAAGGTGACCAACCGGGAGAAGCTGGCCAACGGCTGGCGTACGAGCGAGCGCTCCACCACGTACGACTCGACACCCGTCGCCCGCCCGTTGACCGTCAACGACAACGGCGACCTGGCTCACCCCGAGCAACTGCTCTGTACCTCCTTCACCTACGCCGGTGGTCCGAACGGCGCGGTGACGCAGCTAGCCTCGCGCACTCTGGTCCTCAAGGGCGCCTGCGGTCGGACCGCGACGAAGGACAACACCGTCGCCGACACCCGGGCGTACTTCGACGGCCTGCCCCTCGGCAAGTCCGGCACCAAGTCCGAGCAGACCGCCACCGAGGTCCTGGAGCGTTACGACACCGCCGGTCAGCCGGTCTACCGGGCCACCGCGCGGGCGAGCTTCGACGCCTACGGCCGGGTGATCAGCACGGTCGACCCGAGTCGCACCGACGCTGCTCACCCGACCGGCGCCGAGACCAAGACCGCGTACTCCCCGGCCACCGGTCAGCTGCCGACCCAGGTCACCCACACCAATCCGATGGGCTGGCAGACCGTCAGCACTTTGGATGTGGGCCGCGGTTCGCCGCTCAAGATCCAGGACGAGAACGGCCGCATCAGCGAGCAGGACTTCGACTCCCTCGGCCGCGCGACCGCCGGCTGGAGCCCGGGCAACGACCGAAGTAGCTTTCCGGACCGCCCGAACCGGAGGTTCTCCTACTCGGTCAACGGCACGAACGCTCCCTCGCAGGTGCTCACCCAGGCGCTGATGGGCGACCTGAAGACCTACACCTCCAGCTTCACCATCTACGACGGCCTCGGTCGCGTCCGCCAGACCCAGGCCAGCACCCCGTCGGGCGCCACCGGCCGCATGATCACCGATGCGCTGTTCGACTCCAAGGGTCGGCAGACCAAGACCAGCGCCGCCTATTACAACGACCAGGCGCAGCCCAGCGGCCAGCTCTTCCTGCCCAACGGCGGTGTGAACCCCGACAGCAAGATCCCCTCCCAGACAGTTCAACAGTTCGACGGCGCAGGCCGGGTCACCGACTCGGTCTTCCAGTCCTACGGCGTCGAGCAGTGGCGTACCCACACCGACTTCCTGGGCGCAGACGAGGTCCGCGTCACCCCGCCCGCTGGAGGCTATGCGTCCGCGACCGTCAAGGATGCCCGCGGCAACACGCTCGCGCTGCGCCAGTACAAGGCCAACACCCCGACCGGCGCGTACGACGAGACCACCTACGGCTACACGCCGGAAGGCAGGGAAGCCTGGCGCAAGGACGCGGCCGGGAACCTCTGGTCGTACGAGTACGACCAGCTGGGCCGCCCGGTGAAGTCCACCGACCCTGACTCGGGCACCGGCACCACCAGCTACGACGACGCCAAGAACCTCGTCACCGCGACGGACTCCCGGGGCAAGAGCGCCACCACCGTCACCGACCTGCTCGGCCGCACCGTCGCGGCGTACGAGGGCGCGGCGACCGACCCCGCCAAGCAGGTCGCCGCCTGGACCTACGACACCCTCGCCAAGGGCAAGCCGAGCTCCTCGACCCGCTACGTCGGCGGAGCGGGCGGAACCGCGTACAAGTCGGAGATCACCGGCTACGACATCGGATACCGCGAACTCGGCGCCAAGACCACCATCCCGGCAGCCGAGGGCGGCCTCGCCGGCACCTACCAGACCGACAACACCTACGACACGGCCGGTCGGCTGACCAACACCCTGATGCCGGCGGTCGCCGGCATGGGCCGGGAGAAGCTGACCTTCGTCACGGACGTGATGGGCCAGTTCGCGGCCCTGTCCAGCGCCTTCGGGTTGGCCCCGTCGACGACCTACGTGGCCGACGTCCGCTACGACCCGTACGGCCGGCCGTACCGGACCACCGTGGGCGGCGCCGGCGCGCAGGTCGTCTCCACCATGATCATTGACAACGCCACCGGCCGGGTCACCCGTTCACTGCTCGACAAGCAGAACGCCCCTCTCTCACACGTCGACGCGATCGACTACACCTACAACCCGATGGGTCAGGTCACCTCGGCCCGCAACGCGCAGGACGGCCTGGTCGCCGACCTGCAATGCTTCACCCACGACTACCTCGGCCGGCTCACCCAGGCCTGGACCGACAACGGCACCCAGACCACCCGTCCGCAGCCGAGCGTTCCCGGTGTCGGCGCCTGCGCCAACACCGACGGCCCGTCCGCGAGCGGCGGTAAGCCGAGCGTCGGCGGTCCGGCGCCCTACTGGCAGCAGTACGAGTACGACCTCATCGGCAACCGTACCAAGCTGGTCCAGAAGGACGTCAACGGCGACACCGGCAAGGATGTCACCACCACCCAGACGTTCGGCGCCGGCCCCAACACCCCGTCCTCCGACCCGAAGACGGGCGGCGGCACCGGCGGTCCGCACGCGCTGATGAAGTCCACCCGGACCGGTCCGGCCGGAACCGGGGTGACCTCGTACACCTACGACGCCGCGGGCAACACCACCTCGATCACCGACACCCCGGGCACCAGGAACCTGACCTGGAACGCCCAGGGCAAGCTCGACCAGATCACCGGCACCGGCCAGAGCGGCGCCACCAGCTACCTGTACGACCTGTCCGGAAACCAGCTGATCCGCCGCGACCCGGGCAAGACCACGCTCAATCTGGGCGCGGACCAGCTGACCCTCGACACCAACACCGGAGCGGTCACCAACGTCCGCAGCTACGCGGCGCCCAACGGCCTCTCCATCACCCGCACCACCACCAGCGGCACGTCCACGCTCGCCTACCAGGGTTCCGACCCACACGGCACCAACGGCGTGCAGTTCGACCCGGCCGACCTCGCCCAGGTGCGCCGTCCCACCGACCCGTTCGGCAACGAACGCGGCACCCAGCCGGATGCGGGCGTCTGGGCCGGCGACAAGGGCTTCGTCGGCGGCACCAAGGAGAAGGCCACCGGCTTCACCCTCCTCGGTGCCCGCGAGTATGACCCCAAGACGGGCCGCTTCATCAGTCCCGACCCCATCACGGTCGCCAGTGATCCCCAGCAGTGGAACGCCTACTCGTACGCCAACAACAGCCCGATCAACAAGTCGGACGCCAACGGCCTGAGGCCCACGTGTGACACCCCGGCCGAGTGCAACGGCCTCGCCGCCGAAAAGGACGACGGCCACGGCTACTCCTACATCACCCCGGCGACCTGGTCGCCCAGCACCCTGGCCTCGCTGCCCAAGCCCACGGCGCAGGAGCAGACCGCGAAGAGTCGGATGGACGCCGCCGACAAGGTCGTGAACGAGGCCAAGCACAAGCGCGATGAGCTCGTGCACAAGGTGGTCGACCTGGTCGGCGATCTGATCGGTTTCAACGACGCTCGCGACTGCTTCACCAAGGGCGACGTGATGAGCTGCATCAACACTGCGCTCAACGTGGTGCCCTGGGGCAAGATCCTCAAAGCCGTGAAGGTCGGCATCCAAGCGCTGAAGATCTACAAGGAGATCAACAAGGCCTACGACGCCATCCGGGCAGGTGAACGCACCGCCAGGGAGGCCGAAGCCGCCTACGTCACCGCCAGGACTGCGGCATCGGAAGCACGGGCAGCCGAAAAGGCGGCAGCCAGTGCCGCAGAAGAAAAAGCAGCAAGAGAAACAGCAACCGACGCGGCAGGGACAGAGAGCAAGGCCGTAGCCAAGGAAGCCGACGAAGTGCCCGTCGGTTGCCGCAACAGCTTCCCCACCGGCACCAAGGTGCTGATGGGCGACGGCAGTCTCAAGTCCATCGACGACATCCACGAGGGCGACGTCGTCATGGCCACCGACCCTCAGACCGGCGAGACCCGCCCGGAGACGGTCACCGCCACCATCCTGACCCCCGACGACAAGGACTTCACCGACCTCACCCTCACTGACGACGCGGCCCCCCGAGGCCCGCCGGCGGACCACCAGTCGAAGATCACCTCGACTCACCACCACCCCTACTGGAGCGAATCCCGCCAGCAGTGGGTCGACGCCGGTGAACTCACCCCCGGCGAACACCTCCGCCAGCCCGACGGCACCACCCTCATCATCCAGTCCGTCCGCAACTACCCCTACGCCGTCACCACACACAACCTGACCGTCAACCAGCTCCACACGTACTATGTGCTCGCAGGCACCACGCCGGTTCTCGTGCACAATTGCGGGAACGGAGAGGAGGCCTCCGAGGTCACCAAGAGCCCCGGGGGATCGACGGACCCGGGGCATGTACCGGATTTCTTCGCCCCCGACGCGGGTGGCCAGGCACGGCCACTGGGCACGCGTGCCGTTGAGGCCCCTGGAACCTCGCGTCGAGCCAGTGAAGAGGTCGCGGAGGAGACGAAGACACGGGCGTCCACGATGCAGAGGGCCCCTGTCCAAGCCGAGAAAATGGTCAAGGCCTTTGACCACGGTGGCGCCTCCGCTGGAATCACGGAAGCAGTTATTGCAGCTGGCATTACCGCTTATCGGGCATCGAAGATTGTCAAGGGGTGGCGAAATGGGCGACGTCGGTAGCGCTGCGCGACAGGTCCTGGACGAGTTCCAGCGCGATGGTTCACTTTCTCCGGAGACGGCGTCCAGGGCCCGCTGGGAGGACCGGCCGGAGAGCCTGACTCCCGCCCTGGTGCTGATGTTTGCGGTCAAGACGCTTCTGCGACTGCGGGCGGAGGAACGTGAGCCGTTTCCGGCCGATGTGCAGGCGATAGCCTCGCACGGCCTCGCTCCGAACGAGGTCGAGATGATGGTCGCTGGCTTGACGGGGGACCTCCGAGCCGTCAGGGACGGACGTCGGGACGCGTTGTTCACGCTGCAGAACACCCTTGTCCTGCTGGCGGTGCTGACGGACGACGAGGACATCCGTGGCGCCGACCTCGACTTTCTCCTTGGCGCTGCGGAGGAGATGGCCGATGAGTTCCTCCAGGCCGAGAATCCGTTTCGCCCGGCCCGACGGGGAGTCGACGTCGGGCCGTGGGACGTCAATGAGGACGGTTGGCAGGAGGACGATCTCATCGACCTCGGCGGGCTCCGAATCCCACGTGAGCCGGGGTGCAAGATCGAGCTGAAGCAGGACAAGTCGTCCCCGGATCTGTTGGAGGCCGGAGTACGGCGGAAGCCCACGTCGGTACAGCTCCAAGCGTACTGGTCGGCTCAGGGCGATGCCTGGGGCAGGGCACGTGAGACGTTCGCGGAGAACGTGCGAGGGCTCGGCGGCGAGGCCCGTGAGTGGGCAGGGCGGGCTGGGGTGGAGCTCAGGTGCGACGTCCCCGTCGTGCTCCCTTCTGGGGATAGAGGGGTGCAGACGGTTCTCGTGCTCGGCTTCGAGGGGCCCGGCTGGTTGCTGCGGGCCGTTGTGACAGGGGAGGGCGCTGATCCCGGGGGCCAGGACGACTGGGCCTACGGGTACGTCGAGCGGGTGGTCGTGGACCCGTCGTTTCGAAAGGTCCCCAACCCGCTGCTTTCGCCAGCCGGGTTCGGCTCACTCAAGCCCCCGTCGGACAGTCCGATCCTCCTGCGCATGCCCAAGTGACGGGCTGACGGTTCCGGTCCGGTGAAGCCCCCTGGCCCCGAACGTACCCGGGCCCGGGGGGGGGGGGGTGGGGGGGGGGGGGGGGGGGT
>NZ_JBWKEQ010000019.1:61204-151602 GCF_056435365.1 Kitasatospora sp. NPDC043949
GCTTCTGTTTTTTTCCTCCCTTCACCCCCCCCCCCCTTCCCTCTCCCCTTTCCCCGCCTCCCTTGTCCCCCCCCTGGCCTCGGGGGGGGGGATCACCCGGGTGCGCAGGGTGGTGGTGGTCCACTGCTGGGAGGCGCCGGTTGGCAGTCCCAGAGCTGCAACTGATTGCCGTTGACGGTGTTCCAGCCGGGCAGGCGGCGGTCCTTGTAGGAAATTCTGGGACTTTTGACGACCATCCGACGCGCCTCCGGGGCGTGGCGTCCGTCAGAAGATCTGGCACTACCTCAGTACAAGGGCCGGTACGCACACAGGGGCGCGTGGGAGATTGCTGTGGATCGCGCATTTTCGGATATCACGATGGACGTTGCAGGACTCCGAGACGATGCGGGTGGCTCGGTCGCAGCCGCAGCGACCGAGCTGCTCCATGAATTGCAGATGGGGCCGGTCTTCAGTAAGTAAGAACTCCCTTGTACATCAGAGCCGCCCGGCGGCCACGCCATCGGGCGTTCTGGTTTCCGGTCGTCGTTCGCCCTGTCAGCAGTGCAGGCCCTAGAACTGCGCCCAGCGCTGGTATGCGCTTGTGGGGCCGCTGGCTCAGCAACCATTGATGGTCCTCAGCTTTCAATCGGGATTCGATTGCCTGAAATTCAGACCCTTTCGAGCTTCGCTCAGTTGCAGTGGGCGCCTTGAGGGATAGCTGATGTCGAATAGGTAAGGGAGTGTTGCCGAGCCCCGTCGGATAACCATCCGGCGGGGCCGCTTGTTGTCCCGACGACAGTAGTTGACGGCAAGCGTGGACGGACGGGGACTGCGTAAAGCGGTGGGGCATCATTGTCGCGGGACTCGCTGAAAGACTTCGGGGATTGGCCGAGAGCACGGCTGAGGAGGTCGATGGCGTCGCGCTGGAGCCGGAGTATGGCGGCGGTGACGCCGATGTGGGCGTGGTCGAGTAACTCCTTGATGACGACGGGCTCGGTGCCTTGTTGAAGAGAAGTGTGGCGAATTCCCCTGAGGGCAAGGCAAGATCGGTCGCGGCACCATCGAGGTGGTCCTGCGGTGGCGATCGCCGTGATGTGTGCCGTCGAGCCGTCCAGAGCGAGGGGGCATGGGTCAGCGGGCCGGATCCGCAGCGCGGGTCCTCCACAAGTTCCGTACGCGCGGCTCTCTGTCCGTCGAGAGCGAGACCGAGGCGGGCTGGGAAGACCGACCGACCCGGGTCACGCCCGCACTGGTCCTGCTGTTTGCGACGAAAATCCTTCTCCAACTGAGGCGGGAGGCCGGTGAGGAGTTCCCGGTGGAGGCGCCCGCGCTCGCCGCGCGTGGTCTCGGCAGGGACGAGACCGGCACGATGGTCGCAGCCCTGGTCGGGGATCTCCGCAGTCCGGGTCGGGCGCGGCGACGGCCTGTTCACGTTGCGGAACACCCTTCTCCTACTGGCGGTTCTGCTGGACGCCGGGACTGTGCGCGAGAGCGAGGTGACCGCGCTGCTCCAGGCTGTGGAGGAGACCACGGACGAGTTCCTCCGTGCCGAGGATCCGTTCCGCCTGGCGGCGCGGGGCGTGGAGGTCGGTCCGTGGGACGTGAGCGAGCGCGGCTGGCAGGGGACGGACCTCATCGACCTCGGAGGGCTCAGGGTTCCCCGGGAGCCGGGCGTCAGGATCGAGTTGAACAGGGCGCCGTCCGGTGATCTCGTGGAGGCCGTCGTCGTGAAGGGGGTCGCCAGACGGGGCTTCAACTCCAGGCGTATCACGCCACCCGGCCGGATGCCTGGGAAAGGGCACGTGAACGTCTGGCGGCCGGCGTCCTGGCGACGGGAGGCGAGGCCTGTGCCTGGGCGGGCCGGGCTGGGGTGGAGCTCAGGTGCGAGGTCCCCGTGGAGAAGGGGCCGGGTGTCAGGGGAGTCTCCGTCAACCGGGTGCTCGGCTGCGACGGCCCGGGCTGGTTGCTGAGGGGGATCGTGACCGGCGAAGGAGGCGCTGCCGAGACCCGTGACGAGTGGGTGTACGAGTTCTTCGAACGGATCGTGGTGGTCCCCTCCTTCCAGCCGCCTTCCGCCGCGCTCCTGTCCCCGAGTGGATTCGTCGGCCTGCAGTCGGTCTCGGACAATCAGCCGATCCCGTTGCGTCGACCCGACTGATCCACCCGCGCGGTCGTGTCGCGCAGCGTCGTCGGGCCGTCACCCGGGTAGGACTGTGGTCGTCCTGACCAGGCGTTGCCGAGACATCGCAGGAGCCGCGAGTGGCCGCTTATCTCGACCGTGACGGAGCCGACGGGCTGAGGGTGCCGACGCAGGACGCGCCGCCGCCACCGCCCGAACTGGTGGCGCTGGCGCAGGCGTACGGGGTGGACACCCGGTACCCCGGGCCGGGGGGTGTGGCCGTGGGGGCGCGAACGCTGGTCGCGGTGCTGGCGGCCCTGGGGGTGGCGGCGGGGACGCCGGAGCAGGCGCGCGAGGCGCTGGATCGTCACCGGGCCGCGCAGCAGGCCCGGTTGCTGCCGCCCTGCGTGGTGGTCCGTCAAGGGCGGCGGACGGCGCTGGACGTGCCGGCCGACGCGCGGCTGCACGTGGAGCTGGAGGACGGCGGGGTGTGGGAGCTGCCGCGCGGCCACTCGCACTGGCTGCCGCCGGACCTGCCGCTCGGGCGGCACGTGCTCAGGGCGGAGTGCGGCGAGGGCAAGGCCCAGGCGGCGCTGATCGTCGCACCGGAGAAGCTCCCCCCGCTGCCCGGCTACAGCTGGGGCTTCCTCGCCCAGCTGTACTCCGTCCTGTCCGACCGCTCCTGGGGCATGGGCGACCTCGGCGACCTCGCCGAGCTGGCCCAGTGGGCGGGCGCCGGCCTCGGCGCGGGCTTCGTCCAGATCAACCCGCTGCACCAGGCGCTGCCCGCCGCACCCGCCGCCCCCACCGACCCGTCCCCCTACCGCCCCTCCTCCCGCCGCTTCGCCGATCCGGTGCACCTGCGGGTCGAGGCCGTCCCCGAGTACGCCTACCTGACGGGCGACCAGCGCGCCGAGGCGGAGGAGCTGGGCCGCCGGGCCGCCCGGCTGCGCGACGAGGTGCTGGGGCACGACGGCCTGATCGACCGGGACGCCGTCTGGGCGCTCAAGCGCGAGGCGCTGGAACTGCTGCACGAGGTGCCGCGCGGCCCCGGCCGCCAGGCCGCGTACGAGGCCTACCAGCGCCGCGAGGGCGACTGGCTGCGCCGGCACGCGCTGTGGAACGCGCTCGCCGAGGTGCACGGCGCCGACTGGCACGGTTGGCCGAAGGGGCTGCGTCACCCGGACGGCCCACAGGTGGGGCACGCCTCCCGGGAGCTCGCCGACCGGGTCGAGTTCCACCGCTGGCTCGCCTGGCAGGTCGACCGGCAGCTCGCGGAGGCCCAGCGCGCGGCCCGGCAGGCCGGCATGCCGGTCGGCCTGATCCACGACCTGGCCGTCGGCGTCCACCCGGACGGCGCGGACGCCTGGGCGCTCCAGGACGTGCTGGCCGGCGGCATCTCCGTCGGCGCCCCGCCGGACGCCTTCAACGCCCACGGCCAGGACTGGGGCCTGCCGCCCTGGCGCCCGGACGCGCTGGCGGCGGCCGGCTACACCCCGTACGCGGAGCTGCTGCGCACGGCGGCCCGGCACGCGGGCGCGGTCCGGATCGACCACGTGATGGGCCTGTTCCGGCTCTGGTGGGTGCCGGACGGCCACCCGCCGACCGAGGGCGCGTACGTCCGCTACGACGCCGAGGCGATGCTCGGCGTGCTGGCCCTGGAGGCGCACCGGGCCGGGACGGCGGTGATCGGCGAGGACCTGGGCACGGTGGAGCCGGGCGTCCGGGAGGAGCTGGCGGCGCGCGGGATCCTCGGCACCTCCGTGCTCTGGTTCGAGCGGGACTGGCAGGGGGCGGGGGAGATCCTCGCCCCGGACCGCTGGCGCCCGGGCTGCCTGGCCACCCTCACCACCCACGACCTGCCGAGCACCGCCGCCCGGCTCTCCGGCGAGCACGTCGAGCTGCGGCACCGGCTCGGGCTGCTGGCCCGTCCGCTGGGCGAGGAGCAGGAGGAGGCGGTGGCCGAGCTGGCGGACTGGCGGGCCGAGCTGACCGCGCGGGGGCTGCTCGCGCCGGGCGAGCCGCTGTCGATGCCGGTGCTGTACCGCTTCCTGCGCGCGACCCCGGCGGAGCTGGTCGGCGTCTGGCTGCCGGACCTGGTCGGCGATCCGCGCCCGCAGAACCTGCCCGGCACCTGGGACCAGTACCCGAACTGGCGCCTGCCGGTCGCAGACGGGGCCGGCGACCCGGTCACCCTCGACCGGCTGGCCGCCACCCCGGCCGCCCGCCTGCTCGCCCACCTGCTGGCCCCGCCCGGCGCCCACCCCGCCGTCTGACCCCGCCGTGCGGCCCCGCCGCCTGACCCCGGCACCGCGGACGGCCCCCTTCCGGAAGGCCGACCCCGACGCGCGGGGGGTCATAAGCGGCGGGTAAGTTGGAAACGTGGACAAGAGGAACGCTTTGCGAGCCGGCGCGGTCTCCGCAACGGTCACGCTGATGATGCTGCTGTCGTCGCCCGCCATGGCCTTCACCAGGGACGACGGCGACGACCCGGGTCCTGGCCTGAGCGTCGGCCAGACCATCGGCCTGTACGTGCTGATCCCGATCGCCGCCTTCGTGATCATCGCCGCCCTCGCGGGCCTGCCGTACGGCAAGGGCAAGGGCAAGAAGAAGTAACCACCGCGTCCACCAGGACCTGCACGACCCTGAAGGGGCACCGGAGATCTCCGGTGCCCCTTCAGGCGTTTCCAGCGCACCTTGACGGCGCCCGACGGCGCCCGACGGCGCCCACCGCGACCCCGAAGGCGCCCACCGGAACCCCGACCGGGGCCCCGACGGGCGCCTCAACAGCTCAGCAGGTCAGCGGCCGGCGCCCGCCGCCCGGTCGACCGCCTGGGCCTTGAGCGCGCGCTCGATCCCGGCCCGGGCCTCGACGACCTGGCGCCGCAGCGCCGGGGCCGGCTCGGCCTCGGCCAGCCACGCGTCGGTCGCGTCCACGGTGGCCTGCGTGACCTGCAGCGCCGGGTACAGCCCGCCGATGATCTGCTGCGAGATCTCGTGGCTGCGGGTCTCCCAGACCTCCTTGACGGCGGCGAAGTACTTGGCCGCGTACGGCGCGAGCAGCTCCTGCTGGTCGGACTGCTGGAAGCCCGCGATGGTCGCTTCCTGGACGTAGTTGGTGAGGGTGTCCGACTCGACGACGGCGGTCCAGGCCTCGGCCTTGGCCTCGGCGGTGGGCCGGGCGGCGCGGCAGGTGGCGGCGTGCTCCTGGCCGGCCGCGGTGTTGTCGCGGGCCAGCTCGGCCGTCACGGCGGCCTCGTCGGCGCGCCCGGTGGCGCAGAGCCGGGTGAGCAGGGTCCAGCGCAGCTCGGTGTCGACGGCGAGGCCCTTGATCTCGGCGGTGCCGTCGAGCAGGCCGGCGAGCAGGCCGAGCTGCCCGTCGGTGCGGGCGACGGAGGCGAGGGTGCGGGCCCAGGAGAGCTGGTGGTCGCTGCCGGGCTCGGCGGCGCGCAGGTGCTCCTCGGCGGCGGCGGCCCACTGGGCGAGGCCCTGCTCGCGCCAGTCGGGGTCGGTGTAGGCGTCGAGGGCGAGCCGGACCTGGCGCTGCACGGACTGCACGACGCCGATGTCGCTCTCCCGCCCGATGCCGGAGAGGGCGAGCGCCAGGTAGTCGCGGGCGGCGAGTTCGCCGTCGCGGGTCATGTCCCAGGCGGAGGCCCAGCACAGGGCGCGCGGCAGCGACTCGGTGAAGCCGCCGAGGTGCTCGGTGACGACGGCCATCGAGTCCTCGTCGAGCCGGATCTTGGCGTACGAGAGGTCGTCGTCGTTGAGCAGCACGACGGCCGGGCGGTGCCGGCCGACGAGCTCGGGCACCTCGGTGCGCGGGCCGTCGACGTCGAGCTCGATCCGGTCGGTGCGCACCAGCGCGCCGTCGGCGAGCTCGTACAGGCCGATGGCGATGCGGTGCGGGCGCAGCACGGCCTCGCCCTTGGCGCCGGTGGGCAGCGCGGGGGCCTCCTGGAGGACGGCGAAGGACTCGATCTCGCCGTCGGTGTTCAGCGTGATGGCGGGCCGCAGCACGTTGATGCCGGCGGTCTCCAGCCAGGCCTGGGACCAGGTCCGCAGGTCGCGGCCGCTGGCCTCCTCCAGGGCCCCGAGCAGGTCGGTGAGCCGGGTGTTGCCCCAGGCGTGGCGCTTGAAGTAGGCCTGCACGCCCTGGAAGAAAGCGTCCTGGCCGACGTACGCCACCAGCTGCTTGAGCACCGAGGCGCCCTTGGCGTAGGTGATGCCGTCGAAGTTGACCTGGACGTCCTCCAGGTCGTTGATGTCCGCCATGATCGGGTGGGTGGAGGGCAGTTGGTCCTGCCGGTAGGCCCAGGTCTTCATCTGGTTGGCGAACGTGGTCCAGGAGTGCGGCCACTTGGAGCCGGGGGCCTCGGCCTGGCAGACGGCCTCGGCGAAGGTGGCGAAGGACTCGTTGAGCCAGAGGTCGTTCCACCACTCCATGGTGACGAGGTCGCCGAACCACATGTGGGCGAGCTCGTGCAGGATCGTCGCCGCGCGGGCCTCGTAGGCGGCGTCGGTGACCTTGGAGCGGAACACGTACTGGTCGCGCAGGGTGACGGCGCCCGCGTTCTCCATCGCGCCGGCGTTGAACTCCGGGACGAACAGCTGGTCGTACTTGGCGAACGGGTAGGGGAAGTCGAACTTCTCCTGGAAGTAGTCGAAGCCCTGCTTGGTGACGGCGAAGATGTCCTCGGCGTCCAGGAACTCGCGCAGCGAGGGGCGGCAGTAGACGCCCAGCGGCACCTTCTGCGCGCCGTTCTCGTAGGTGTCGAAGACGCCGACGTACGGGCCGGCGACGAGCGCGGTGATGTAGGTGGAGATCCGGCCGGTGGGCTCGAACGTCCAGACCTGCGAGGCGCCCTCGCCGACCGGGGTCGGGGTGGGCGAGTTGGAGACCACGACCCAGCCGGTGGGGGCGGTCACGGTGAACGCGAACGCGGCCTTCAGGTCGGGCTGTTCGAAGGAGGCGAAGACGCGGCGGGCGTCCGGCACCTCGAACTGGGTGTACAGGTAGGTCTCGCCGTCGACCGGGTCGACGAACCGGTGCAGGCCCTCACCGGTATTGGTGTAGGCGCAGTTGGCGACGACGCGCAGCTCGTTCTCGGCGGCCAGGTTCGGCAGCGGGATCCGGCTGTCGGCGAAGCTCTCCGGGTCGAGCGGCGCGCCGTTGAGGGTGATCTCCTCGACGCTCGGCGCGACGAGGTCGATGAACGTGTCCGCGCCGGGGGTCGTGGCCGTGAACCGGACCACGGTGGTGGACCGGAAGGTGCCTCCTTCGCGGGCCGAACTCAGGTCGAGCTCGATGTCGTACGCGTCCACGTGGAGGAGGTCGGCCCGGGTGCGGGCCTCCTCGCGGGTCAGGTTGGTGCCGGGCACTCGCTGCACTCCTTCGTCAGGCTGATGGGGCGAATCCTCCCATGACCCAACGGACGGGCTCCCGGAAAAATCGCAGGCGGGGCGGGTCCGGACAGATCGCCCGTTCCCGCCCCGCCAGGACGAGCCGCGAGGGCTCGTGTCCGAGGGGTGCTCAGCCCCCCGCCGTCACTTCTTCCACTTGGTCAGCGGTGCGTCGGAGCTGCCGCGGCGGAAGGCGTACACGGCGCTGCCGTCGCTGGAGAGGACGTACTCGGACATGCTCATCCCGATGTCCAGGCCGTTGGGCATGGCCATGGTGCCGAGGTCGGTCATCGAGCCGTCGGCCGGCGAGAGCGTCACCAGCCGGGCGGGCTTGTTGTAGCCCTGGCTGACGATGGCGCGGACCTTGCCGTCCTTGTCGGTGCCGGACACCAGCCGGATGTCCTGGTTGGACGTGGCGCTGGCGGCGGACCAGATCCGCTTGCCGGTGGTCAGGTCGTACGCGTTGACGGCCGACTTGGCGCCGGTGATCTGGGCGTACAGGGTGGTGCCGCTGACCACGTTCTGGCTGTAGGCGTCGGACTGGCCGGACAGCCGCAGGCTGTCCGCGCCGGGCTCCTTGACCGACATCTGGTTGCCGGGCTTGTTGCTCTTGTCGAACGGCAGGATGTAGTCGCCGTTGGGGCCGCTGCTCATCAGCAGCACCAGCGGCTGGTCCTGGACGACCTTGTCGATCCGCTCGATGCTGCCGGTGAGGGTGATCGGCGTGCTGGCGGCCTTGCCGCTGTCGGCGTCCACGATGACCAGCTGCGACTTCGGGCCGGAGCCGCCGTAGCAGCGGTCGCTGACCGCGATCTGGCTGCCGGCCGCGCGGCCGTAGAGGCTGCAGTCCTTGTCGCGCGGCTGGAACTGCCAGGCGGCCGAGCCGTTGTCGATGTTCAGGCCGCCGACCACGTTGCCGCCGATGGCGACCACCTTGTCGGTGACGCTGAGCGTCGGCGAGGACATCCGGTCGGTGGAGACCTTGACGCTCCAGAGCAGCTTGCCCTGGCTGACGTCGACGGCGCCGATGGTGGAGCAGTCGCTGTCACCGGTGTTGAAGGAGACGGCGGCGATGTTCTTCGAGTTGGCCGAGTAGGAGGCGGTGCACACCTCCTTGCTGCCGGCCGGGACCGGGATGTTCCAGGCCTCCTTGCCGTCGGAGGTGTTGAACGCCCGGATGCCGGTGCTGTCGGCGCGCACCGCGACCTTGTCGCTGCCCCAGATGCCGAGCAGCTGCGAGCCGCTGTCCGCGTTGGCGGCCTTGGGGGCGTTCCAGGCGATGTTGTAGCCGGCCCCGCCGGTGTTGCCACCGGTGGTGCTGCCGCTGGTGCTGTCGGCGGTCGGGGCGTTGGTGACGGTGCCTCCGGAAGTGGCGCCACCGGACGTGGTGGTGCCGCCGGAGCTGGCGTTCGGCGTGGGGTCGGGGTCGTTGCCCTTGAGGAGCACGACCAGCCCGGCGACGATGGCGATCGCCAGGACGCCGCCGATGATCCCGCCCCACAGCATCACGGGGTTGCGCTGCTTGGGCGCGGGGGGCAGCGGCGCGCCCGGGTAGTACCCGGGCTGCTGCTGCGGGTATCCGTAGCCGGCGCCGTAGGCCTGCCCGCCGTCCGGCGCGCCGTAGGCGCCACCGGGCATCGGGTCGTACGGGCCGACCGGCGCCCCGGCCGGCGGCGGCGGAGCCTGGCCGGGGAAGGCGGCCGCGGTCGGCGCGTACGGCTGGTAGCCGGCACCGGCACCGGCACCGGCACCGGCGGCGGGCGGCTGCGCGGGCGGAGCCGGCGGCTGGGCCGGCGGCGGCCCGGCGGGCGAGGCCGGGCCCGGGATCGCCGCGCCGTCGAGCTGTGTCACCTGGTCCGCCACGGCGGCCGGATCCACGCCGCCGGGCGGGCGCCCGAACGAGACGCCCCGATTGTCCTGCGGGCCGCTGCCCGGCACTGCGCCTGCCCCCGGCGTAGGGTGATCCCCTGCCATCTGATTCCCCGTCATTCCTGGAAGCGCCCCCCTGCCGATACCGCCCCGCGGTCCGGGGGGACGCGTGAGATAGGGCACCATGCTAGTGGTGGGTGTTTTTCGGTCGAACCCAGGACTCCGTCGGCCCGTTTCCGTCCGCTCCCCCGCCACCTCCCCCCGCCACTTTCCCCCGCCGCTCCCGGGCCCGCCGCCGGTCCCCGTCGCCCCGTCCCGGCCCGATCAGCGCCGATCCGCGGCACAGGCCCTACCCTTCAGGAGTTGAAGGGGACGTCCCGGCGGAGGGGTCCCCGCCCTGGGAGGGTGGATCATGTCGACGGACACACCGGGCTCGCAGTCGTCCTTGCACCGGGCGAACCTGGAGCGGGTGCTGCGCGCGGTGCGGACGGCCGGCTCGCTGACCCAGGCCGAGATCGCCCGCGGCACCGGTCTGTCCGCGGCCACCGTCTCCAACATCGTGCGGGAGTTGAAGGAGAGCGGCACCGTCGTGGTCGCCGACACCTCCTCCGGCGGCCGGCGGGCGCGCAGCGTCTCGCTCAGCGGGGACGCGGGCATCGTGGTGGGCATCGACTTCGGCCACACCCACCTGCGGGTCGCGGTCGGCAACCTCGCGCACCGGGTGCTCGCCGAGGAGAGCGCCCCGATCGACGTGGACGTCTCCGCCGCGCAGGGCTTCGACCGGGCCGAGGCGATGGTGGAACGGCTGCTCCGGCAGGCCGGGTTCCGCCCGGAGAAGGTGATCGGCGTCGGCCTCGGCGTGCCCGGCCCGATCGACGTGGAGACCGGCGCGCTGGGCTCCACCGCGATCCTGCCCGGCTGGACGGGCATCGCCCCGGGCCGGGAGCTGGCCGAACGGCTCGGCATGCCGGTGCACGTGGACAACGACGCCAACCTGGGCGCGCTCGGCGAACTGGTCTGGGGGGCCGGGCGGGGGCTGAGCGACCTCGCGTACATCAAGGTCGCCAGCGGGGTCGGCGCCGGACTGGTGGTCAACGGCCAGATCTACCGTGGGCCGGGCGGCACCGCCGGTGAGATCGGGCACATCACCCTGGACGAGGCCGGGCCGGTCTGCCGCTGCGGCAACCGCGGCTGCCTGGAGACCTTCGTGGGCTCCCGCTACCTGCTCTCCCTGCTGACCCCGACCCTCGGCCCGGACCTCACCCTGCCCCGGGTGGTCGAGCTGGCCCATCAGGGTGACCTCGGCTGCCGCCGGGTGATCGCCGACGCCGGCCGGCAGATCGGCACCGGCGTCGCCACCCTGTGCAACCTGCTCAACCCGCGCCGGGTGATCCTCGGCGGCGACCTCGCCGAGGCCGGTGAGCTGGTGCTCTCCCCGATCCGCGACTCGGTGGCCCGCTACGCCATCCCGAGCGCCGCCCGCCAGCTCTCGGTGGTCCCCGGCACGCTGGGCGGCCGGGCCGAGGTGCTCGGCGCGCTGGCCCTGGTGATGAGCGAGATGGGGGAGTCCGGGGCGCTGGGGCGGGGCTGAGCCGCTGCGGCCCGGATCTTTCCCGAACGTCCATTCGTCAATCCAGGGTGACGCGCGACCCCCGGGCCGACCTCCGGGAATGGCGGTAACGGGTCGGTGGCACCGGGCGCGCCGCTCGGTGTCCGGCAAGCGGACATTAGACTCGACCGGTCGGCACCGGCCGCGACCGCCGGCCCGCCGCCAGACCGGGCAGCGACGCCCGTCGGACCGCCCGCGGTCCGCGAACACTGAACGAGGAGGAACGGGTGGCCCTGCTGACCCGCATTCGGGGACCGCGTGATCTCGACCGGCTCACGCCGGGACAGCTGGCCGCACTGGCCCAGGAGATCCGGACCTTCCTGGTGACCGAGGTCGCCAAGACGGGCGGCCACCTCGGCCCCAACCTCGGCGTGGTGGAGCTCACCATCGCGCTGCACCGGGTCTTCGACTCGCCGCGCGACCGCATCCTCTTCGACACCGGCCACCAGAGCTACGTCCACAAGCTGCTCACCGGCCGCCAGGACTTCTCGATGCTGCGGATGAAGGGCGGCCTGTCCGGCTACCCGTCCCGCGCCGAGTCCGAGCACGACGTGATCGAGAACTCGCACGCCTCCACCGTGCTCTCCTACGCCGACGGCCTGGCCAAGGCCAACAAGATCCTCGGCAAGCCGGACCCGGTCGTCGCGGTCATCGGCGACGGCGCGCTCACCGGCGGCATGGCCTGGGAGGCGCTCAACAACATCGCCGACGCCAAGGACCGCCCGCTGGTCATCGTCGTCAACGACAACGAGCGCTCCTACTCGCCGACCATCGGCGGCCTGGCCAACCACCTCGCCACCCTGCGCACCACCCAGGGCTACGAGCGCTTCCTCTCCTGGGGCAAGGACGCGCTGCAGCGCACCCCGGTGGTCGGCCAGCAGCTGTTCGAGACGCTGCACGGCGCCAAGAAGGGCCTCAAGGACTTCATCGCCCCGCAGGGCATGTTCGAGGACCTCGGCCTCAAGTACATCGGCCCGATCGACGGCCACGACCTGACCGCCCTGGAGTCCGCGCTGACCAAGGCGCGCGGCTTCGGCGGCCCGGTGATCGTGCACTGCCTCACCGAGAAGGGCCGCGGCTACCACGCCGCGGAGAACAACGACGAGGACCGCTTCCACGCGGTCGGCAAGATCCACCCGGAGACCGGCCTGCCGATCAAGAACGCCGGCGGCCGGAGCTGGACCTCGGTCTTCGCCGAGGAGATGGTCGCGCTCGGCCACGAGCGGGACGACATCGTCGGCATCACCGCCGCCATGCTCCACCCGGTCGGCCTCGCGCCCTTCGCCGAGGCCTTCCCGGACCGCATCTTCGACGTCGGCATCGCCGAGCAGCACGCCGTCACCAGCGCCGCCGGCCTGGCCACCAACGGGCTCCACCCGGTCTTCGCGGTCTACGCGACCTTCCTGAACCGGGCCTTCGACCAGGTCCTGATGGACGTCGCCCTGCACAGGCTGGGCGTCACCTTCGTGCTCGACCGGGCCGGCGTCACCGGCGACGACGGCGCCTCGCACAACGGCATGTGGGACATGTCGATGCTGCAGATCGTCCCGACCCTGCGGCTGGCCGCCCCGCGCGACGCCGACCAGGTCCGCGCCCAGCTGCGCGAGGCCGTCGAGGTCAAGGACGCCCCGACCGTGGTCCGCTACTCCAAGGGCACCGTCGGCCCGGCCGTCCCGGCGGTCGGCCGGATCGGCGGCATGGACGTGCTGCGCGCCGCCGAGGAGCCGGGCGGCACGCACCGCGCGGACGTGCTGGTCGTCTCGGTCGGCGCGATGGCCGCCACCAGCCTGGAGGTCGCGGACCTGCTGGCCGCCCAGGGCATCACCGCCACCGTGGTGGACCCGCGCTGGGTCAAGCCGGTGGACGCCGCCCTGCCGGGCCTGGCGGCCGAGCACCGGGTGGTCGTCACGATCGAGGACAACGGCCGGGTGGGCGGTGTCGGCGCCGCCGTGGCGCAGGCGCTGCGCGACGCGGACGTGGATCTGCCGGTGCGCGACTTCGGGATTCCGCAGGAGTTCCTGGACCACGCGAGCCGGAACGAGATCCTGGCCGAGATCGGCCTGAACGCCCCGGACATCGCCCGAAAGGTGACGGCCCTGGTCGCCGGCCTGGACGCGGCTCGGGTCGAGGCCTGAGAACGGGCCCGGAACGCGTTCCACCGACGACCGTTCGTCGTAACTCCGTAACAGTTCGTCACGAAACAAGCTGACAATCGCACCGAAAGGCGGGACCGGCGCCGCCCGCGCCGATCCCGCCCGGTAGGTTGTCATCCGTGCCCACCCCCACCCGCTTCCGCTTCGCCGGAATGGCCGAGCGCCTGCCCGAGCGCGTCCGTACCCATGTGCAGACCGGGTACTGGACGAGGCTGGTGCCGGTGCTCGCGCTGGTCGCACTGCTCACCCACATCCCGTCCTTCGCCCGGCCCGTCTGGAGCCCCGACGAGGGGTTCCTGGCCACCCAGGCCCGGATGCTGGCCGACGGCGGAGTGCTGTACGACACCGTGGTGGACCGCAAGCCGCCGTTGCTCCCCTGGCTCTACCAGGCCTGCTTCACGATCTTCGGCTCCGCCTCGCTGTGGCCGCTGCGCACCCTGGCGGTGGGCGCCCACCTGGTCACCGCGATCCTGCTGGCGTCCATCGCCCGCGGCCGCTGGGGCAACCGGGCCGGGGCCGGTGCGGGGCTGCTCTACCTGCTGGTCTCCATCGGGCTCTCCCCGGAGGACACCCAGGCGGCGACCTTCGAGGTCTTCATGCTGCCCGCCATGGTGGCCGCGTTCCGGTACGCCGAGCGCCGCCGCTGGCTGGCCGCGGGCATCGCGGTGGCGCTCTGCTCGCTGACCAAGCAGACCGGCGGCGCGGTGCTGCTGCCCGTGCTCTGGATGCTGTTCCAGGACGCCCGCCGGCGCGGGGTGCGCTGGCCGCCCGCCCTGTTCAAGATCGGCTTCGGCTTCATCCTGCCGATAGCGCTGGTCGCGGTCATCCTGACCAAGCCCAAGGGCTTCCTGTTCTGGGTGGTCACCGGCAGCGGGGACTACGCCTCCTTCGGCGGCGCCTGGCTCCAGATGATCGGCCGCGCGCTCGGCAACTCGGCCATCCTGGTCGCGGCCGGGCTGGGCTTCCTGCTCCCGGTCGGGCGCCGGCTCTGGCTCAAGCACCGCCACCGGCCGCTGCCCGTCGCCGGGGAGGAGCACGGCTCCACCGGCGACCTGTGGGTCTGGCTGGCCTCCTCGGTCGTCGCGGTCAGCGTGGGCTTCCACTTCTTCGGCCACTACTACCTACAGCTGATCCCCCCGCTGGTGCTGCTGGGCACCGGGGCGGTGGCCACCTCGGCGGTCCGCTGGAAGCCCGTCCTGGTGTACACCACGGTCGCCTCGACGGTCTTCTGGGCGCTGGCCCTGGCCTGGCCGGGGGAGCGGCTCGACCGCACCACCGAGGTCGCCACCGCGGTCGCCGCCCAGACCACCCCCAAGGACACCGTCCTGGTCTGGGGCATGCACCCCGAGCTGTACTGGCTGGCCGACCGCAAGCCCGCCACCCGCTACCTGACCGCCGGCTTCCTGACCAACTACAGCGGCGGCAAGGACGGCAACGCCAACGTGGGCGAGCAGTTCAGCGTCAGCAACGCCTGGCAGACCTTCGACAAGGAGCTCGCCGACAACCTGCCCGAGGTCGTGGTGGACGACTCCGGCATCGCCCCGTACCAGCCGGTGCTGGTCCCGCGGATCGAGAACCTGCTGGACACCCACTACGAGATGGTCGGCGTCTTCGCCGACACCGTGGTCTACCGCCTCAAGAAGAGCTGACCGCCCCCGCACATGCCGGAGCCCCGGTGACCTGGACGGGGAACGGGGGTCTGGTAGGTGGGGGGGGGGTGGGGGGTCCTCGGGGACCAGGGACAAACAGGGGAGGAGAAAGAGCCTTTATTTCCCCCCCCCCCCCCCCCCCCCCCCCCCCCCCCCCCCCCCCCCCCCCCCCCCCCCCCCCCCCCCTCCCCTCCCCCCCCCCTCCCCCCCCCCCCCCGCTACGCGTTACGCGGGCACCGAGGCCACGCCGGGGGCGAGGAAGCGCTTGCCGTTCACCCGCTCCGAGACGCCCTCACGGTCCAGGTACGGGGTGATCCCGCCCAGGTGGAAGGGCCAGCCGGCGCCGGTGATCATGCAGAGGTCGATGTCCTGCGCCTCGGCGACGACACCCTCCTCCAGCATCAGGCCGATCTCCTGGGCCACGGCCTCCAGGGCGCGGTCCAGGACCTGCTCCTCGGTCAGCACGGTGTCGCCGAAGGTCAGCAGCTCCAGCACCTCGGGGTCGAGGACCTGCTTGCCGTCCACCCAGGTGTAGAAGCCGCGCTTGCCGGCCTTGACCACCTTGCCGAGGTTCTCGGAGACGGCGAACCGCTCCGGGAACGCGCCGTGCAGGGTCTCCGAGACGTGCAGCGCGATGGCCGGGCCGACCAGCTCCAGCAGCACGATCGGGGACATCGGCAGGCCGAGCGGCTCGACGCCCTTCTCGACGGTGGCGATCGGGGTGCCCTCGTCGATGATGGTCTGGATCTCGCCCATGAAGCGGGTCAGGATCCGGTTCACCACGAACGCCGGGGCGTCCTTGACCAGCACCGAGGTCTTCTTCAGCTTCTTCGAGACGCCGAAGGCGGTGGCCAGCGAGGCGTCGTCGGTCTGCTCGCCGCGGACGATCTCCAGCAGCGGCAGGATCGCGACCGGGTTGAAGAAGTGGAAGCCGACGACCCGCTCGGGGTGCTTCAGCTTCGAGGCCATCTCGGTGACCGACAGCGAGGAGGTGTTGGTCGCCAGCACGCAGGTCGGCGAGACCACGTTCTCCAGGTCCGCGAAGACGGTCTGCTTGACGCCCATCTCCTCGAACACGGCCTCGATCACGAAGTCCGCGTCGCCGAAGGCGGCGGCCTTGTCGAGCGAGCCGCTGACCAGGCCCTTGAGACGGTTGGCCTTGTCCTGGCCGATCCGGCCCTTGCCGAGCAGCTTGTCGATCTCGGCGTGGACGTAGCCGACGCCCTTGTCGACGCGCTCCTGGTCGATGTCGGTGAGGACCACCGGCACCTCCAGACGGCGGGCGAACAGCAGCGCCAGCTGCGAGGCCATCAGACCGGCGCCGACGACGCCGACCTTGCTGACCGGGCGGGCCAGCGACTTGTCCGGCGCGCCGACCGGGCGCTTCGCCCGGCGCTGCACCAGGTTGAAGGCGTAGATGCCGCTGCGCAGCTCGCCGCTCATGATGAGGTCGGCCAGGGCCGCGTCCTCGGCGTCGAAGCCGGCCTGGAGGTCGGAGTCCTTGACCTGCTGGATGATGTCCAGCGCCTTGTAGGCGGCCGGCGCGGCGCCGTGCACCTTGGCGTCGGCGACCAGGCGGCCCCAGGCGACGGCGTCGTCCCAGGCCTTGCCGCGGTCGATCTCCTCGCGCTCGACGACGACGTCGCCCTTGAGGACCTTGGCGGCCCACAGCAGCGACTGCTCCAGGAAGTCGGCCGGCTCGAAGATCGCGTCGGCGATCCCCAGCTCGAACACGTCCTTGCCCTTGAGCTGCTTGTTCTGGTTCATCGAGTTCTCGATGATGACCTTGATCGCCTTCGAGGGGCCGATCAGGTTCGGCAGCAGGGTGCAGCCGCCCCAGCCGGGGACGAGGCCCAGGA
Organism: Kitasatospora sp. NPDC043949; assembly: GCF_056435365.1. Classification (NCBI taxonomy): domain Bacteria; kingdom Bacillati; phylum Actinomycetota; class Actinomycetes; order Kitasatosporales; family Streptomycetaceae; genus Kitasatospora; species Kitasatospora sp. NPDC043949. Next base: position 77,845 of record NZ_JBWKEQ010000019.1, read on the forward strand.
AGACCTCCGGCAGCGAGAACGCCGGGACGCCCGCGCTGACCGTGCGGTAGGTGGCGTGCAGGCCGACCTCGACGCCGCCGCCCATCGCCGCGCCGTTGTAGAAGGCGAAGGAGGGGACGGGCAGCGCGGCGATCCGCTTGAAGACCTCGTGGCCGCCCTTGCCGATGGCCAGCGCGTCCGCGTGCTCCTTGAGCAGCTCGACGCCCTTGAGGTCGGCGCCGACCGCGAAGATGAACGGCTTGCCGGTGACGGCGACGGCGACGACCTTGCCCTCGGCGGCCTCGGCCTCGACCTGGTCCAGCGCGGTGGACAGCTTCAGCAGCGAGCCCGGGCCGAAGGTGGTCGGCTTGGTGTGGTCGAAGCCGTTGTCCAGGGTGATCAGGGCCAGCTTGCCGGCCTGCAGCGGCAGGTCCAGGTGGCGCACGTGCGCGGTCGTGACGACCTCGCCGGGGAACAGCTCGGCGCCGTGCTGCAGCAGCTCAGTGGTGCTCGTCATGTTCACTTACCACCCTCGAGCTCGGACGACTTTTCCGCTCCGCTCCAGTGCGGGTTCTCCCAGATGACGGTCCCGCCCATGCCGAAGCCGATGCACATCGTGGTGAGGCCGTAGCGGACGTCCGGGCGCTGCTCGAAGCGGCGGGCCAGCTGGTTCATCAGGCGCACGCCGGAGGAGGCCAGCGGGTGGCCGAAGGCGATCGCGCCGCCGTACGGGTTGACCCGCTCGTCGTCGTCCGCGATGCCGTAGTGGTCGAGGAAGGACAGCACCTGGACGGCGAAGGCCTCGTTGACCTCGAAGGCCTGGATGTCGTCGATGGTCAGACCGGCCTTGGCCAGCGCCTTCTCGGTGGCCGGCACCGGGCCGATGCCCATGACCTCGGGCTCCACGCCCGCGAAGGCGTAGGAGACCAGGCGCATCTTGACCGGGAGGCCGAGCTCCTCGGCGACGTCCTCGGCGGCCAGCAGCGAGGCGGTGGCGCCGTCGTTGAGGCCGGCCGAGTTGCCCGCGGTGATGTTGCCGTGCGGGCGGAAGGGGGTCTTCAGACCGGCCAGGCTCTCCATCGTGGTGCCCGGGCGCATCGGCTCGTCCACGGTGGCCAGGCCCCAGCCGGTCTCGCCGACCTCGGGGTTGGTGTTGCGGATCGAGATCGGTACCAGGTCGGGCTGGATGTCGCCGTTGGCGTACGCCTTGGCGGCCTTCTCCTGCGAGCGCACGGCGTAGGCGTCGCAGCGCTCCTTGGTCAGGTGCGGGAACCGGTCGTGCAGGTTCTCCGCCGTCATGCCCATGAACAGGGCGGACTCGTCGACCAGCTTCTCGGAGACGAAGCGCGGGTTCGGGTCGACGCCCTCGCCCATCGGGTGGCGGCCCATGTGCTCGACGCCGCCGGCCACGACCACGTCGTACGCGCCGAAGGCGATGCCGCCGGCGGTGGCGGTCACGGCCGTGAGCGCACCGGCGCACATGCGGTCGATCGAGTAGCCGGGGACGGACTTGGGCAGGCCGGACAGCAGGGCGGCGGTGCGCCCGATGGTCAGACCCTGGTCGCCGATCTGCGTGGTGGCCGCGATGGCGACCTCGTCGATGCGCTCGACGGGCAGGTTCGGGTTACGGCGCACGAGCTCCCGGATGCACTTGACGACCAGGTCGTCGGCGCGCGTCTCGTGGTAGATGCCCTTCGGGCCGGCCTTGCCGAACGGGGTGCGGACGCCATCGACGAAGACGACGTCCCTCACGGTACGAGGCACGGGGGCTCTCCTCCCAGGGACCAACATTTGAGGTGGGCAGGCTGCCGCCGGTGAAGACCCGAGCGGCGCCGCTTCACCGTCATGCTACCGGTCGGTAACCAACCTGCCCAGGCCTCACGGAGGGTTCACCCCGTGTGTCCCGCGACACGTCCGACCGGCGGAGTTCGAAAGACGGACCCCGAATACGCCGAAGGGGGTGTCGTCACGAGGACGGCACCCCCTCCGGACGCGCTCCAGGTCAGTCCTGGGCGGCCGCGGCCTCGGCGAACGCGGCGGCCACCACCGGCGCCACCAGGTCGACCTGCCACTGCCGGGCGCCGAGCCGGCGCAGCGCGGCGGCCACGCCCGCGGCGGCCGGATCGGCCGGCGGCTCCCAGGAGACCCGGCGCACCAGGTCCGGGGTGATCAGGTTCTCGGCCGGCAGGTTGTGCCGCTCGGCGAGGTCCGCGACCGCGGCGCGCGCCCCGGACAGCCGGGCGGCGGCCACCGGGTCCTTCTCGGCCCAGGCCCGCGGCGGCGGCGGCCCGTCGTGCGGCGCGGAGGCCGGCGGCAGCTGGTTCTCCGGGACCTCCCGGCCCCGCTGGACGGCCGCCAGCCACTGCTCCAGCTGGCGCCGGTGCACCCGCGGCCCGAAGCCCTGGACGCCCTGCAGCGCGGCGATGTTCAGCGGCATGGCCAGTGCGGCGTTGACGATCGCGGCGTCCGAGAGCACCCGGCCCGGCGAGACGTCGCGCTCCTGCGCCAGCCGGTCCCGGGCCAGCCACAGCTCGCGCACCACGGCCAGCTGGCGGCGCCGGCGGACCTTGTGCAGCTGCGAGGTGCGGCGCCACGGGTCGGTGCGCGGAGCCGGGCGCGGTGCGGCGGCGATCGCCGCGAACTCCTCCAGGGCCCAGCCGAGCTTGCCCTGGGCGTCCAGCTCCTGTTCGAGTGCGTCGCGCAGCTCGACCAGCACCTCGACGTCCAGAGCGGCGTAGCGCAGCCACGGCTCGGGCAGCGGGCGGGTGGACCAGTCGACCGCGGAGTGCTCCTTGGCCAGGCTCAGCCCGAGCACGCTCTCGGTCATCGGCCCGAGGCCGACCCGGGCGAAGCCGGCGATCCGCCCGGCCAGCTCGGTGTCGAACAGCTGCCGGGGTCTCATGCCGACCTCGGCCAGGCAGGGCAGGTCCTGGGTGGCCGCGTGCACCACCCATTCGGTGTCGGCGAGGGCGTCGCCCAGGCCGCTGAGGTCGGGGCAGGCGATCGGGTCGATCAGCGCACTGCCGGCGCCCGCACGGCGCAGCTGAATGAGGTACGCGCGCTGCCCGTAGCGGTAGCCGGAGGCCCGCTCGGCGTCGACGGCGACCGGTCCGGTGCCCCCGGCGAAGGCGGCGACGGTGGCGGCCAGCGCCTGCTCGTCCGCCACGACGGGCGGGATCCCCTCCTTCGGTTCGAGGAGCGGGACCGGGGCTGCTTCTTCTGGGATGGCTGCTACGGCGTCGGTCACCCACCAAGGGTACGACGGTCCTCGCGGCCGGGAGTGTTGTCGGACTGGTCAGACCGGGTCCGTGACTATGCCACGGGGCCCGGGCGGTGGCCGAGGGGCACGGCTACGGCGGCCGAGGAGGAAACGTTCCTCCTCGACCGCCGTGGCGGGTCCGTCCGAGGACTCAGTGGATGATGCCGGTGCGCAGCGCGACCGCGACCATCCCGGCGCGGTCGCCGGTGCCCAGCTTGCGGGCGATCCGGGCGAGGTGGCTCTTGACGGTGAGCGCGGACAGGCCCATCGCCACCCCGATCGCCTTGTTCGACTGTCCTTCGGCGACCAGCCGCAGCACCTCGACCTCACGGCCCGACAGCTCGCGGTAGGCGGACTGCTGTGTGCCCGGCGCACCGGGCGCACCGGGGGCTCCGTGGGTTCCGTGGGCGCCCGGCGCACCCACGGCGCCCGGCATGCCCGGCATGCCGGGGCGGCGCATCCGCCCGGCCAGCCCGGCGGCGCCGAGCGGCAGACCCGGGCGGCCGGGCATCGCCACGTTGGTGCGGGTGCCCGTGACGACGTATCCCTTGACGCCGCCGGCCAGCGCGCTGCGGACGGCGCCGATGTCGTCGGCGGCGGACAGGGCCAGGCCGTTGGGCCAGCCCGCGGCGCGGGTCTCGGCCAGGATGGTCAGGCCGGAGCCGTCCGGCAGGTGTACGTCGGCGACGCAGATGTCGCGCGGAGTGGAGACCCGGGGGCGGGCCTCGGCGATCGAGGACACCTCGATCACGTCCCGGACGCCGAGCGCCCACAGGTGGCGGGTGACGGTGTTTCGGACACGGGGATCGGCGATGACCACCATGGCGGTGGGCTTGGTCGGCCGGTAGGCGACCACGTTTGCGGGGTGCTCAAGAAGGACCGACACCAGGCCTCCTGCGGGGAGTGGCGGACGGAACCCCGAGGGGGCGGTCGGAGTGTTCCGCGTTCGGAAAGGGTCACAGTCTGCTTCGGCAGCTACCGTGCCCGGCTTTAGCGAAAGATCACGATCTAGTGAGTAACAATACGGACAAATCGCGCATATGAGTGATACGACCCGTCCTGAATTCGCACAAAATCGATCAGATCTGGTGCTGATCGGTCGGTTTCAACCGGTTAATTGACCCAGAGCGGGTTCGAAGTCACACTCCGTCAGCCCTGGGGGTGGCATCGGGGCGGTCGGGGCCGCCCGGCCCGGTGCGCCACTCCTCAGTGCGAACGAGGACGCCGCCGCGCGGGCATCGGGACCACCCCACCGAGTGACGGCACATCGGCCGGCGCCTGCGGGGCCGGCGCGGCCGGCGGCAGGCCGGCGCTGATGCACAGCAGGTCCCCCCAGGCCGCCAGGTGCCGCTCGAACCGGCCGTCGGCCGGCGTCCAGGAGGCCCGGATCTCGATCTCGGTCGAGGACGGGCGGTCCGCCAGCCCGCCGAAGTACTGCGAGGCGCAGTGGCTCACCGTGCCGGACGGCTCCGCGTACCCGGCCCCGTGCGCCTGCAGCGAGTCCAGCAGCCAGGCCCAGCCGACCTCCGAGAGCATCGGGTCGCCGGCCATCTCCGGCTCCAGCTCCGCCCGGGTCATCGTCACCACCCGGAACTCCCCGTTCCAGGCCTCCTGCCCGGCCGGGTCGTACAGCAGCACCAGCCGGCCGTCCGCCAGTTCCTCGCCGTCCACCTCCACCGAGGCGGTCACCGCGAACGCGTACGGGGCCAGCCGGCGCGGGGCCGGCGCGGGGGAGAGCTGGATCTCGGGCCGCAGACGTGCTCCGTCGAGGGCCTCCACGGCGGCCCGGAACTCGCTCGGAGCCCCCTCCCGACCTGTTCCGCCACCTGCTCCGCCACCCTGCGCGGGGTGCCCGCCGACCGCTGCCATGACCCGAAGACTAGGTCGAAAACCGCGGTTAAGGCCGCAACTTCCGTCCGAGCGGCGTGCCGGAACGGCAAACCCGGCCAGATCTTGGAGGAACCGACGAGACCGGCCGGGAGGAGCGCCCCGAGGCGCATGCGAAGATTTGGACCGTGAGCGAGACTACGGCAGACACCACGGCGGCCACCCCCGACGGCAGGCCCACCCCCGCGCGCCGCGGCGCCGCGCACGACTCCGCGTTCCTGCGCGCCTGCCGGCACGAGCCCGTGCCGCACACCCCGGTGTGGTTCATGCGCCAGGCCGGCCGCTCGCTGCCCGAGTACCTGAAGGTCCGCGAGGGCATCCCCATGCTGGAGTCCTGCATGCGGCCCGAGCTGGTCAAGGAGATCACCCTCCAGCCGGTCCGCCGGCACAAGGTGGACGCGGCGATCTTCTTCAGCGACATCGTGGTGCCGCTCAAGGCCGTCGGCATCGACGTCGAGATCAAGCCCAACGTCGGCCCGGTCATCGCCGACCCGATCCGCACCGCCGAGGACCTCAAGCGGCTGCGCCCGCTGGAGCCCGACGACGTCCCCTACATCACCGAGGCCGTCGGCCTGCTGGTGGACGAACTCGGCGAGACCCCGCTGATCGGCTTCGCCGGCGCCCCCTACACGCTGGCCAGCTACCTGGTCGAGGGCGGCCCGTCCAAGAACCACGAGCACACCAAGGCCATGATGTACGGCCAGCCCGAGCTGTGGGCCGCCCTGGTCGACCGGCTCGCCGACATCACCTCCACCTTCCTGAAGGTGCAGATCGAGGCCGGCGCCTCGGCCGTCCAGCTCTTCGACTCCTGGGTCGGCTCGCTGGCCCCCGACGACTACCGCCGCTCGGTCATGCCGTCCAGCACCAAGGTCTTCGACGCCGTCGCCTCCTACGGCGTGCCGCGGATCCACTTCGGCGTCGGCACCGGCGAACTCCTCGGCCTGATGGGCCAGGCCGGCGCGGACATCGTCGGCGTCGACTGGCGGGTGCCGCTGAACGTCGCGGCCGAGCGCGTCGGCCCCGGCAAGGGCCTCCAGGGCAACCTCGACCCGGCCGTGCTGTTCGCCCCCACCAAGGTCGTCGAGACCAAGGCCCGCGAGGTGCTGCACGCCGCCCAGGCCCTCGGCACCAGCGGCCACATCTTCAACCTCGGCCACGGCGTCCTGCCGTCCATGGACCCGGACGCCCTCTCCCGCCTCGTCGCCTTCGTCCACGAGGCCAGCGCCCGCTGACCCCGGCGGCGTGCCCCCTCCCGACCGGGCGGGGGCACGCCGTGCTCAGTCCTCGCTCAGTCCTCCGCGGGCCCTTCCCGCGGGCCCTTCCCGCGGGCCGGACTCCGGGGGCAGCGCGGTCGCCGGGCGGCGCCGGCGCCGCAGCCGGTACACCAGCGCCGCCGGGACGCCCAGCACCAGCAGGAACGGCGCCACCGCCGCGAGCCCCACCGCCAGGGCGCGCACGATCGCCACCAGCACGTGCCAGCCGCCGCCCAGCGCGGAGCCGACCGACGCCCCGAAGCCCTCGCCGCCGCCCTTCGGCGGTGCCGGGGTGGGCGTCGGCGAGGCGGCCGCACGGCGCACGTCCAGCGTGACGGTCGAGAGCGAGGTCTTGCCGGCCAGCTCCTTCTGCTGCTTCTGGAGCGACTCCAGGTCGGCCTCCCGGCGGCTCAACTCGGCCTCCAGCGTGGTCACCTCGCTCAGCGACTTCGCCTGCCCCATCAGCGCCCGCACCCGCTCCACGCTCGCCTGCTGGGTCTGCACCCGGCTCGCCACGTCCGCGACCTGCTGGGTCAGATCGTCCGCCTGGCTCCTGCGGGACACCACCTGGCCCAGCGCGGCCAGCTGGTCCAGCGTCTGCTGGTAGGCGGCGGAGGGGATCCTCAGCGTCAGCTGGCCGCCCGCCTCGCCCCCCGCCGTGCTCCCCGGCCCGCCCTCCACCGCGCCGGAGACCGACTCGGCGCCGACGTAGCCACCCGCGGCCGCCGTCAACTCCCGGGCCTTCGCCAGCACCTGGGCGACGTCCCCGGTCCGCAGCGTCAACTGCGCGGTGTACGCGATCAGCCGGTTGTCCGCGACCGGCTGGGCACTCGCCCCCGCCGCCGGAGCCGTCCCGGCGACGCTCGGCGCGGCCGCCGGTGCCGCCGGTGCCGCCGGGGCGACGGCGTCCGCCTTCGCCGCCTCCCCCGCCCGGCCCGCACCGCCGGCGCTGCACGCCCCGACCAGCAGCACGCCCGCGGTCGCTACCGCCAGCGCCCCCGCTCCTGCCCGTCTCCCCATTCCGAAGCCCTCCCCAAGTCCGCTGTGAGATCTGCCCATTGGACGAAGGAACGCCCCGAGCGGACCCCGCCGGGAGGTCGCGACTCGATCACAGCTCGGCAGCGGACCGGACAACCTCGACGCCCGCCCGCCGCAGCAGCGCCGCCGTCACCCCGTCCCCGGGGCGCAGCTCCCCGGTGAACGTCCCGTCGTACACCCGCCCGCAGCCGCAGGACGGGCTGCGCGCCATCAGCACCGCCCGCCGCGCCCCCGCGGCGTCGGCCGCCGCCAGCGCCGCCCGGGCCCCGGCCACGAACTCCGCCGTACAGTCCGCGCCCGTCGCGTCCACCACCCGGGCCCGCCCGTCCAGCACGTCCGCCCCGTCCCCGCCGACGATCTCCGCCGCAGGGCGCGGGGTCGGCAGCCCGCCGGCCCCCTCCGGGCACACCACCACCGCCCGCCCCGCCTCGACCAGCCCCACCACGTCCGGCGAGGCCTTCGCCCGCCCGTCGTACCGGCACGGCACCCCGGCCAGACACGCACTCACCACGATCGGTTCCATAGCACACAGCCTAGGCAGCGGCTCGCAGGGCCTCGGAACTCGCTATCTTGGGAGCATGAGCGAGCTGCCGGACTGGATGTACGCGCCCAGAGACGAGGGCTGGTTTGCCGATGACCTCGACCACCTGCCGCAGGCGCCGCGCCACACCGAACTGATCGATGGGGCACTGGTCTTCGTGATGTCTCCGCAGCGCTGGTGGCACGGTGAAGTTGTCGACAACCTGAAGATGGCGCTGATTCCCCAGGTCCCGGAAGGGGTCAGGGTCGGGCGGGAGATGTCGATCAAGCTCGACAGGCGGAACCGTCCCGAGCCGGACGTTCTCGTCGTCAAGGCCAATTTCGAGAGAAAGCGCACGCAGTTCACTCCTGATGAAGTCCTGCTCGTCATCGAGGTCGTCTCGCCTGAGTCCGTAGACCGTGACCGTTTCGTCAAGGTCCGCAAGTATGCCGAGGCAGGGATCCCGCACTACTGGATCGTCGAGGAGGAAGAGGGCGGTCGGCCAGCCGTACACGTCTACGAGCTGGACCAGGCGACCTCGGCGTACGTGCCCGCCGGGATCTTCCGGGAGTCGTTGGAGCGCCCGGTGCCGTTCCCGATCATGATCGACCTGAACGCGCTGGCGGATTGAGGGCCCGGTGTAAAGACCTGCGAGACTGCGAGGCATGTCGGATGCACAGGTCGTCGTCGTCGGTGGTGGGATCGCGGGGCTGGCTGCGGCCGCCTTTCTGAGCGGGGCCGCCGGGGGGCCGGTGCGGGCGCGGGTGACGCTGCTGGAGGCGTCGGAGCGGGTCGGCGGGAAGCTGCGGGGCGGCGAGGTCGGCGGGGTCCGGGTGGACCTGGGGGCCGAGTCGATGCTCGCGCGGCGGCCGGAGGCGGTGGAGCTGGCACGGGCGGTCGGGCTGGGCGAGGAACTGGAGCCGCCGACCACCGCGAAGGCCTCGATCTGGACGCGGGGCGCACTGCGCCCGCTGCCGGGCGGGCAGGTGATGGGCGTCCCGGGCGACCTGGACGCGCTGGCGGCCTCCGGAGTGCTCACCGCCGCGGGGCTGGAGCGGGCCCGGCACGAGGGCGCCACCGAGGTCGGGGACGACGTGGCGATCGGCCGCTACGTCGCCGACCGGCTGGGCCAGGAAGTGGTGGACCGGCTGGTCGAGCCGCTGCTGGGCGGCGTCTACGCCGGGCGGGCCGAGGAGATCTCGCTGCGCGCCGCCGTGCCGCAGCTGCTGGCGATCGCGCGGGGCGGCGGCTCGCTGGTCGACGGGGTGCACGAGCTGGCCTCGCGGCCGAAGGTGGTCGGCACACCGGTGTTCCAGGGCCTGCGCGGCGGGCTCGGCACCCTGCCGGAGGCCGTCGCTGCCGCCTGCCGGAAGGCGGGCGTGGACCTGCGCACCGGTACGCCGGTGGACGGGCTGCACCGCACCCCCGGGGGCTGGCGGGTGGTGACCGGCGACGGCGAGGTGCTGCACGCGGACGCCGTGGTGCTGGCCGTCCCGGCGCCGGCCGCGGCCCGGCTGCTGCGCGCGGACGCGCCGGCGGCGGCCGCCGAGCTGGACGCCGTCGAGTACGCGGGCATGGCGCTGGTGACCCTGGCGTTCCGCCGGGCCGACCTGGCGGAGCTGCCGGCCGGCAGCGGGTTCCTGGTGCCGCCGGTGGACGGGCGGCGGATCAAGGCGTCGACCTTCTCCTCCAACAAGTGGGGCTGGCTGGAACGTTCCGCCCCGGACGCGTTCCTGCTGCGCACCTCGCTGGGCCGCTACCGCGAGGAGGAGGCACTGGAGCTGCCGGACGAGGAGCTGGTGGCCCGGTCGCTGGCGGACCTCCGGGAGGCGATCGGCCTGACCGCCCGGCCGTACGACACCGCCGTCTCGCGCTTCCGGGCGGGCCTGCCGCAGTACCCGGTGGGCCACCTGGACCGGGTGGCCCGGGTCCGGGCGGCGGCGGCCGGGGTGGGGGGACTGGCGCTGTGCGGCGCCGCGTACGACGGGGTCGGCATTCCGGCCTGCATCGGCTCGGCGGCCGCCGCGGTGGCCGCCCTCGACAAACTGTTGACCCCGGCAACCGGGGAAGGTTCCACGGAGAGGACAATGGGCGCATGACTGAGACCGTTGAGCGGCAGCCGGAGCAGCAGCCCGAGAAGAAGAAGGCGCGCGACCTGAACCAGGTCATCCGCTACACCATGTGGTCGGTGTTCAAGCTCAAGGGCACGCTGCCCGAGGACCGGACGGCGCTGGCCGCCGAGGTGGACGAGCTGTTCGCCCAGCTGGCCGCGAAGGACGTGACGGTGCGCGGCACGTACGACGTGTCCGGTCTGCGCGCGGACGCCGACCTCATGGTCTGGTGGCACGCCGAGGACTCGGACGACCTGCAGGAGGCGTACAACCGCTTCCGCCGCACCGGTCTGGGCCGTCAGCTGGAGCCGGTCTGGTCCAACATGGCGCTGCACCGCCCCGCCGAGTTCAACAAGTCGCACATCCCGGCGTTCCTCGCCGACGAGCGCGCGCGCGACTACGTCTGCGTGTACCCGTTCGTCCGCTCCTACGAGTGGTACCTGCTGCCGGACGCCGAGCGGCGCGCGATGCTCGCCGAGCACGGCCAGATGGCCCGCGGCTACCCGGACGTGCGGGCCAACACGGTGGCCTCGTTCGCGCTCGGCGACTACGAGTGGCTGCTCGCCTTCGAGGCGGACGAGCTGCACCGCATCGTCGACCTGATGCGCGACCTGCGCCCCTCCCGGGCCCGGCTGCACGTCCGCGAGGAGGTGCCGTTCTTCACCGGCCGCCGCAAGCCGGTCAGCGAGCTGCTCAACGGCCTGGCCTGAGTTCCGCGGGATCGGTGAACGGGGTCCGCTTCGGCGGGCCCCGTTTGCGTGTCACGTCCGGTGGGGGCGGAGGGCGGCGCGCAGGCGGGGGTCGGGGAGGACGGCGGGGCCGTTCATGGCGACGGCGGTGAGCAGTTCGCGCTCCTCGTCGTCCGCGAGGCCGTGCTGGCGGGCCGGGCGGACCTCGCGCAGCACCTCCTGGCCGACCGGGGACGCCCAGCGGGTGTAGGGGTAGACGTCGACCCGGGCCATCAGCAGGGTGCCCGAGGTGAGCACCAGCGGCAGCGAGAACCAGGCGAGCGGGGCGACGGTGTCACCGCCGGTGAAGCCGGTGAGGGTCAGCGCGGCGGCCAGCAGGAGGAGCGTCAGCAGCAGTGCGTGCCGCACCTGCCGGACCACCAGGACGGTGCTGCGCTGGACCAGGGCCGGGGTGGCCAGGCCGGCCAGCGAGAGCCGGGCGCCGATCTCCAGGACGGTCGGGTGCTCGGCCATCGCCCGGCGTAGCCCGTCGGTGCGGCACTGGCCGTCGGGGCCGACGGTGACGATGACCGCGCGCTCCAGGCGGCTGCGGCCCCGGGGGTCGACCACCGTGGTCCAGCCGGTGTGCGCCAGGTGCAGCCGGCCCCGGCCGGCCATCAGGACGAGGGCGAGTTCGACCACCCGGTCCGGGCCGCCGGCCAGGTAGGCCGTCTCGTACAGCCCGATCCCGACGGCCTCGGGCGGGCGCAGGCCGTCCGCCTCGGCCAGGGCGTCGGCGGTGGCGGTCGTCCGGACGAGCCGGAGACACGAGAGGACCGCCGCGACGCACGCCGGTATCAGGAACAGCAACCACATGGGCTTGTTGTATGCCTGGGCCGATGGCGCGGGGAACGGCTTCCCGGACCGCGATACCGAACTGTGACGTCAGGAGCCGCAGCCGCCGCCACCACCGCAGCTCGACGAGGACGACCCGCAGCTCGACGAGGAGGAGCCGCAACTGCTGGAGCCGGAGCCGCAGCTGGAGGACGAGGATCCGCAGCTGCTGCCGCTTCCCCCGCAGCCGGAGGAGCCGGAGTGGGAGGAGCCGCACCAGGCCGTGGAGCCCCCGCAGGAGGACCCGGACGAGCTGCACGAGCTGGGGGGAGAGCTGGTGGAGGAGCCCGTCGAGGAGGAGGCGGCGTAGGAGCTCGCGGCGGCCGACTTCATCGCCTCGTCCTGGGCGGACGCGGCCAGCATCGCGGACCGCAGCTCGTCGTCCTCCAGCCCGGCGGCGGCCAGCCCGCCGAGCGCGAGGGCGCCCAGCAGCACGCCGCCGGTCGCCTTCGGCGACAGGCCGGCGCTCGGCGTCCACGGCGTGCCGACCTTCATCAGGGAGAGCTGGCGCCGCCCGGCCGGGGTGATCCGGCCCTTGGCCGGCCAGGTGACGAGCAGGCTGATCCCGCCGAAGACCAGGAGCACCACCGGGATCCACAGCGCGGGGCGGTCGGAGCCGGCGCCGCCGTCGTCCAGCACGTGGGAGAGGACGGTCGAGACGGCGACGCCGAGCAGCGCGAGCCAGAGCAGCCGCCGGGCGGTGCGGGCCCGCCGCAGCCGCTCGGGGTGGCGCATCAGGCCGCGGTCGGCGAGCCGGTCGCCGATCTCCTGCACGGCGGCGGAGCGCATCACGGCGCGGCGCAGCGGGGCGAGTTCACGGCTGCCTCCCCGGCCGACGGCGTCCAGGACGGCCTGGTCGACGGCGTCGTACGGCTTGTGCCCGGTGAGGGTGACCAGGCCGGCGCGGCTGATCACGGCCCGCTCGGAGAGGTGCATCCGGATCAGGGCGGTGTCGAAGACCCGGCCGGGGCCGCCGGACAGGAAGGCGGCGTCCATCAGCGGCAGGCCGCGGCCCGGCAGGCCCTGGACGTGCGGGACGTGGCCGACCCGCTGCTTGGTCCGGGACGCGTACAGCGAGGCCGCCACCAGCAGGACGGCGGGGATGACGAAGTAGGTGTTGTGCCACATGGGCGGGTTCCCCCCGAAGGTGTGCGGTGAAGGCGGGTGCTCAGCGCCGCAGGGCTCGGCGCAGACGGGCGAACGCGCCGGGCGGCCGCTCGGCGGCCGGGTGGAGCCACTGCTCCAGGGACCGGCGGTGGTCGGCGGCGAGCGGGCCGCCGTCGGCGAGCGCCCAGGCGGCGAAGGCCCGGGCGTCGGCGCGGTAGCCGCCGGTCTGCGGGTGCCGGCGGGCGTAGTCGAGGAACAGCGGCCCGTACGGCCGGCCGAGCAGGCGGGGCAGTTCGGGGGCCACCTTGGCGACGGTGTCCCGCCGTTTGGTGGCCAGGCCGGTGGACTGGGCGCGGACCTGGTCCGGGTCGAAGCCGGGCGGGACGGGCCCGCCGGCCACCAGGGCGGCGAGCAGGTCCTCCTGGCGCCGCGCCAGCCGGGCGCGGGTGCCGCTCGGGCACGCGCCCGCCGCGGTCCCCCGGGGCTCGGCGCGGGGGGCCGGTGGGGCCGTCCGCGGGGTGCTCCCCTCCAGCACCCGGCGGACGGCGTCCAGTTCGCCGGCCAGCTCGCTGGGCGGCGGGAAGTCGGCGTCCCGTTCCAGCAGGACGCCGGGTGGTGCGACCCGTGCGCAGAGTTCGGCCAGGACCTCCAGCACCGGTTCGGTGACGGGGTGGGCGTGGGTGTCGTGCCAGACGCCGTCGACCAGGGTGCCGCCGGCGACGTGGACGTAGGCGAGCGCCTCCAGCGGCAGGCGGTCCAGTTCGGCGGCCGGGTCGATGCCGAGGTTGACCCGGTTGGTGTGCAGGTTGGCGACGTCGATCAGCAGCCGGACGCCGGTCCGCTCGACCAGTTCGGCGAGGAACTGCCCCTCGGTCAGCTCGTCGTCGGGCCAGGCCAGCTGGGCGGCGATGTTCTCCAGGGCGAGCGGCACCGGGAGCTGGTCCTGGGCGATCCGGACGTTCTCGGCGATCACCCGCAGCGAGTCCCGGGTGCGGGGGACGGGCAGCAGGTGGCCGGCCTCCAGGCCGCCGGCCCGGACGAACGCCAGGTGTTCGGTGACCAGCGGGGAGTCGAGGGCGAGTGCCGCCTCGGCGAGCTTGGCGAGCCGGGCGGGGTCGGGCAGGTCGGCGCCGCCGAGGCCGAGCGCCACGCCGTGCGGGACGACGGTGACGCCGCGGGCGCGCAGGACGGTCAGGGACTCGGGCAGGTGGTCGGCGCAGATGTTCTCGGCGACCACCTCGACCCAGTCCAGGCCGGGTTGGCGTTCGACGACGGTGTCGATCTCGCTGCGCCAGCCGAGGCCGACGCCGAGGCGGGGCGCGCCGTCCCGCGCCGGGGTGGCGGAGCCGGGCAGGTCCAGGGCAGGGGAGGTCATCGGTTCGCCCCCTTTCGGAGGGCCGGGTGGGGAGGCCGCCGGGTGGTGCGGGCTTCGTCGCCAGGACCGCGCGGCCGTGTGCTGAGGATGTCCCCGGGTGGGACGGCTGCCAAGCCCCGCCCGGTCTTCTCAGAGCATTATTTGAGCTTGCCGCTGCGGGGGTGAGGGACTTTGGTCCCGAGCCGGGGCCGTTGCCGCAGGTGAGGCGCACCGGCGAGGGGAAATTCGAAGGCGCCGGACGGGCGTCGGGGTTAGCGTGGGAACCCATGACTTCTTTGACGATCCGTGACTTCCGCCCCGACGACGCCGAGGCCGTGGCCGCCGCCCACCGGGCCGGGCGCGAGCACCTGGTGATGACCTCCGAGGCCCTGCTCTGGCTTAACGGCCGGCAGAGCCCGGGCGAGCACTTCCGCACCTTCGTCGCCGAGCTGGACGGCCGGGTGGTCGGCGCGGTGCGCTGCGCGGTGGTGCTCGGGACGACGACCACCGGCGTCGGGTACGCCAACGGCAGCGTGCTGCCGCAGTTCCGGCGGCGCGGCGCGGCCACCGCGCTGCTGGCCGCGGCCGAACGGCACCTGGCCGGGCACGGAGTGAGCGAGCTGCACACCTGGCTGGACGACGAGCCCGCCTCGCTGGCCTTCGCCGCCGCCCGTGGCTACGAGCTCGGGCGCGCGGCGCAGTTCGGCGGACGGGACTTGGCGCTGCCGCTGCCGCAGGCGCCCGTACGGCCGGCCGGCGTCGAGCTGCGCCCGGCCGGAGACTGGGCGGCCGACCCGCGCCCGCTGTTCCTGGTCGAGGCGGACGCCATCCAGGACGAGCCCGGCGAGGTGCCGATGGACGCCCTGGACTACGAGGACTGGCTGCGGGGCGACTGGGCCCGGCCGGACCTGGACCGGGCGCTGACCGTCGTCGCCGTGGTGGACGGCGAACCGGCCGCGTTCAGCATGGCGCAGACCGACGGGGTGGACCGCTACTGGTCCGCGTTCACCGCCTGCCGCCGGGAGTTCCGCGGGCGAGGGCTGAGCAAGCTGGCCAAGCTGGAGTCGCTGCGCCTGGCGGCCGCGGCGGGCTACCGGCGCGCGTACACCTCCAACGACGAGACCAATGCGCCGATGCTCGCGATCAACGCGTGGCTGGGGTACGAGCGGTGCGCGGGGGAACGCAAGGGGATCAAGCGCTTGAAGTGACACCGGGTGCGGCGATCCTGACGGTGGGAATTGCCGCGAGGGGGGTATTTCCGGCCACGGAGGGGACTTAACCAGGGCACACAGTTCGTGGTCGAGTCTTCCTCCGTGGGGATGATATGGAGATCCTGCTCCAGGTGTTCATCGCATCGGTTCCGGCCGTGATCGGATTCCTCGCGGCCCGCTCCCTCGCCCGGACCAGACTGTTCCTGCGCTACGGCTTCCTGCGGGCGCTGCTGGCGCCGTACAGCCGGGTGCAGATCATCACGCCGAGCATCGAGGTCGCGGAGTTCGCCTTCACCACGGACGGCTGCCAGCTGACCAGCCGCGGGCCGAAGAACGTGCTGTTCATGCCGATGGCCGAGGCCAGGGCGATAGCGGGGCTCACCGACCTGCTGCGGAAGGTCAACCGGAAGGCGACGATCGAACTGGTGGTGGCCGGCGCGCAGGATCCCCGGATGCCGACGTTCTCGATCGGGGGCCCGAGCGTCAACTCCTATTCCGGCGGCGTGCTGGACGCGGTGTTCCCGGATTTCGCCATCGAGTACCCGGACGAGGCCCGCGCCCGGTGGGGCGGAATGACCTTCGAGGCGCTGTACAACCCGGCCGGGGAGCTGATCCGCGACCACGGCTTCATCTTCGTGACCCGCACGCCCCGGCAGGCGCCCTGCATCGTGCTCTGCGGGGTGTTCGCCTTCGGCTCCGCGATGGCGGTGGAGGCGTTGACCGCGGCGAGCCGCAACTCCCCGCTGGCGGCGCTCTTCCGCTCGGGGGAGAAAGGATTCGTCGCGGTGGAGGGGCGGGTGATAGGCCTGGACACCGTCGACGTCACGGTCGAGGTCTGCCGCACCCTGCCCGCGCCCCGGTCCGACGTCCCGTCGGGATTCCGGGGCGAGGTGTCCACGGGTCGTCCCGACGGTTGAGACGATTGGTCTCGACCACGAGGGGCGAAACCGGACAGCTCGGGAGAGTCTGGGGCAGCAACTCCTGGCAGCCGTACAGGTTTTGCCCCGCCCCTGACACACTTTGGGCATAATCGCGCACATGACGATCAACCGTGCGAACGTGAGCGCGATTGCCGAGGACCTGTACGTGTGGCTCCCCCCGAAGCGGGGCTGGGGCCTGGCCAACTGCGGGCTGCTGGCCTCGGCGAAGACCGCGCTCTGGATCGACACCCCCTACGACCCCACCCTGGCCGGGGAGTTCCTCGCCGCCAGCCGCCGCCTGCTGCCGGCCGGGGTCGAGGTCGACCGGGTGATCGTCACCCACGCCAACGGCGACCACCTGTGGGGCGCCGGAGTCGTCCCGGACGCCGAGGTGATCTCCACCCGTGAGGCGCTGGAGCACATCCACTACGAGCCCACCCCGCAGCAGCAGCACGCCCTCGTCGTCGGCGGCGACCCGGACTCCCCGCTCGGCGGCTACCTCAGGGAGCACTTCGGACGGTTCGACTGGTCCGCCACCGACCCCGTGCACCCCGACACCGTCTTCACCGGCGAGCTGGAACTGCGGGTGGGGGAGTACCCGGTGCAGGTGACCGGCCTGCCCGCCGCCCACACCGGCGGCGACCTGATCGTCCACCTCCCGTACCAGCGCGCCGTCTTCACCGGCGACGTGATCTTCGGCTCGACCCCCGAGTACCCCGGCGACCACCCGGTGCACTGGGCCGGCCCGCTGGAGAACGTGATCACCGCCTGTGAGCGGATCCTGGCCACCGGCGCCGAGATCTTCGTCCCCGGCCACGGCCCTGTGCTCGACCGCGACGGGGTTCGCCACCACATCGCCTACCTGACGTACGTCCGGGAGCGCGCGCACGCCCTGCACACCGCCGGGATCCCCGCGCTGGACGCCGCCCGGCGGGTGATAGCCGAGCAGCGCCACCCCGAACTCGGCCTGCCCGAGCGGCTGGTGCTCACCGTCGCCGCCGAGTACCGACACCTGGACGGCACCGAGGTGCCGAACGTCCTGGTGGCCATGGGCCAGGTCGCCCAGGTGGCCCGCGAACTGGCCGAGGACGCCGCCCGCAGCCCGCGCCCGCGCGCCGCCGCCCGGGACTGACCGCCCGGGACCGACCGCCCGCCGCGCCCGGGCCGGACCACCGCCGGCCCCGGCCCCGGCAGCAGCCGACCAACCGGACCCCCAGAGGACTTCCGAGGACTTCGATGACGCAGATCGCGCAGATTGCGCTGATCGCCCTGGCGCTGGTCGCCGCCGCGACGGCGGGCGTGCTCGCCCGCGGCCGGGCCCGGGCCCTCACCCGGGCGGTCGCCGCCGAGACCGCCCGCGGCCACGGCGAGGAACGCGCCCGCGCCGCCGAAGGCCGGCTGGCCCGCGCCGAGCAGCAACTGCGCGAGGCGCAGGACGCCGCCCGGCGCGCCACCGAGGAGACCCACCACGCCGAGAGCCGCTACCGGGCCGCCGAGGAGCGCACCCGGGAGGCCGAGAGCCGGGCCCGCACCGCCGAGGGCGCCACCCGGGAGACCGACCAGCGGGCCGCCGCCGCGAACACCCGGGCCGGGGAGGCGGAACGGCGGCTCACCGCCGCCGAGGAGCACACCGCCGCCGTGCTCGCCGAGATCGGCCACCTCGCCCAGGAACGGGTGGCCGCCACCGCCGTCCGGCTCAGCCACGCCAACGCCCCGCTGGTCGGCCCGCTGGACGGGCAGGCCGTCGGCCCCGAGGCCGTCCGGGCGCTGCAGTCCGTCCTGGACGCCGCCTCCGCGGCCCTCACCGACGAGCGCGAACGCGTCGACGCCGCCGCCCGCGCCGCCATGCGCGGCGCCACCTCCCGGATCCAGACCCTGCTCTACCAGATCCAGAGCCTGGTCCAGCAGCTCCAGCACGACAACGACGACCCCCGGCTGCTGGAGGTCGACTTCCGCAACGAGGTCGCGCTGCGCCGGATCCAGACCGTCGCCGTGCTCTGCGAAGCCTGGCCCGGCCTGGCCCGCACCGACTCGCCGCTCGCCGAAGTGGTGGTCGGCGCGCTCTCCCGGGTGCCCGGCTACGCCCGGATCAAGGTCGCCAACCACCTGCGCGAGCAGCGGCTCGCCGTGGTCGCCCGGGCCGCCGAGCCGCTGGCCATCACCGTCGCCGAACTCCTCGCCAACGCCTCCGCCTACTCGCACCCGGAGACCGACATCCCGGTCACCGTCCAGCAGGGCGGCCGCGGCGCGCTGGTGATCATCGACGACAGCGGCATCGGCATGGACGACGACCAGCTGCGCCGGGCCCGCCGACTGCTGACCGGCCCGCCCGACGTCCTGCTCACCGAACTCGGCAACCCGCCCAAGACCGGCTTCGCGGTGATCGGCAAACTGGCCCGCCAGTACGGCTTCTCCTGCCACATCGAGCCCTCGCCGTACGGCGGGATGCGCACCATCCTGCGCATCCCGGCCGCGCTGGTGACCGTCGTCGACGACGAGCAGCCGCTGTCGGTGCTCACCCCGCTGCCGCTGCGGGCCGGCGCCGGCCCGGCCCCCGCGCCCACCGTCCAGGCCGTCCCGCCGATGCGCGACGCCGACGAGGGCGACGGGCCGCCCCCGCTCGCCGACCGGCACAACCAGCCGGGCCCGCACCCCGCGCCCGCCATCCACGCGGTGCCCGACGCACCGGCCGGCCCCGCCGACCCGGTCGATGACGGCACCGGCCTGCCCAGTCGGCGACGCCGCCGACCGGTCACCGCCGACGGCCCCGGAGCCCCCGAGCCCGCCGCCGGGCCGTCCGCCGCACCGGCCGAGCCGCCCGCCCGGGCCCCCGAGCGGACGCCCGAGCGCGCCGCCGCCCACTGGCAGGCGCTCCAGGAGGGCACCGACTCCGGCCGCGCCGCCGTGGCACAGGCCGCCCGCGGGACCAGCACGACCGGCGAGTCCAGCGCGACCGCCGGGACAAGCGCGACCGGCGGGAGCGGCCCGACCGCGGCCGCCCGCGACACCGGTGCCCGCACCACCGTCCGCCCGACCGCCCCGACCCCCGAAGGAGCCGAGCAGTGACCAGCACGCCCAGCCCGACCACCGCCGACGAGATCTCGTGGGTGCTGACCCCGCTGCTGGAGCTGCCGGGGGTGCTGCACGCGGTCATCGCCACCGGTGACGGCCTCGTCGAGGGAGCCTCGGACGGGCTCGACCGCGCCTCCGCCGAGCGGGTCGCCGCGATGACCGCCACCGTGCACGCCGCCGCCCGCGCGTTCACCAGCGCCTTCACCGACACCGAACGGCCCCGGCTGGCCCAGACCGTGGTCGAGTCCGACCTCGGCTACGCCGTCGTCGTCCCGGCCGGGGAGAACACCTCGCTTGCCGTGTTCACCTCCCCGGAGGCCCAACTCGGCAACGTGGCCTACCAGATGCAGGTACAGGTCGCCGCCCTGGGCCGTGCCCTCGCGAGTCCGACCCGGCAGCAGGACACCACCGTCCGATCATGACCGCCGTACCCCGCAGGCGGATGGTGCCCGCCTACCTGGCCACCGGCGGCCGCAGCCGCCCCGGTACCGCCGGCTTCGACCGGCTCACCGTGCTGTTCGCGGACCGCGTCGAACCGCCCCGCGAGCTGGAACCCGAACACCAGCGGCTCTGGGAACTGCTGCGGCCCGGCGCGCTGACCGTGGTGGAGGCCGCCGCGCACCTGCGCCTGCCGGTCAGCGCCACCGTCTTCCTCGCGGCCGATCTGGTCGAGGCGGGCTGCCTGCGCGCCCGCGCGCCGATCCCGCGCGCCCAGCAGACCGACCGCTCCATCGTCGAGAGGCTCCTCGTTGGACTCCGTGCGCTCCGGTAGCCCGGCCGACCGGCCGAGCCGGGTGGGCTACCTGCCCGACCGGGACCAGACGCTGATGAAGCTGGTGGTGGCCGGCCCGTTCGGGGTCGGCAAGACGACGCTCATCCGCACCCTCTCCGAGATCGCCACCCTGCACACCGAGGAGGCGATGACCGAGACCGGACGGCCGGTGGACGACCTGGCGGGCCTGCCCGAGAAGGCCACCACCACGGTCGCCGTCGACTTCGGCCGGCTGACCCTGCCCGGCAACCTCGTGCTCTACATGTTCGGCACCCCCGGCCAGCGCCGCTTCTTCCCGCTCTGGCAGGACATCGCCCGCGGCGCCCTCGGCGCGCTGGTGCTCGCCGACACCCGCCGGCTCGCCGACTCCTTCGAGATCATGGACATGGTCGAGGAGCAGGGCCTGCCCTACGCCGTCGCCGTCAACTGCTTCCCGGACGCGCCGGTCCACTCGATCGAGGTGCTGCGCGCCCACCTGGACCTGCACCCCACCACCCCGCTGCTGCTCTGCGACGCCCGCGAGCGCGGTGCCAGCCTGGACGCGCTGATCGCGCTGGCCGAGCACGTCCTCGACGGCCTGCCCGCCGCCCCCGCGGACGCCGCCGACCTCGCCACCCCGGCGGACGTCACCGAGCCCGCCGTCCCGGCAGCGACCGCCCCTGCCGCCTCCGCCGCCGAGGAGCGCCCGTGACCACCGACACCCGCCCGACCCCCATCTACGGCCCGGTCTTCGCCGCCGACCCGCAGCTGGTCTACGACCGGCTGCGCCGCTACGGCGCGGTCGCCCCGGTGGAGATCGCGCCCGGCGTCGAGGCC
Source organism: Kitasatospora sp. NPDC043949 (assembly GCF_056435365.1). Lineage (NCBI taxonomy): Bacteria > Bacillati > Actinomycetota > Actinomycetes > Kitasatosporales > Streptomycetaceae > Kitasatospora > Kitasatospora sp. NPDC043949. The sequence continues at coordinate 98,706 of NZ_JBWKEQ010000019.1, forward strand.
CTGCTGGTCACCGACTACCAGGCCGCCCTGGACCTGCTGCGCGACACCGACACCTTCTCCAAGGACTCCCGCGCCTGGCAGCGCACCGTCGCCCCCGACAACCCGCTGCTGCCGGTGCTCGGCTACCGCCCGACCGCCCTGTTCAGCGACGGCGAGGTGCACGCGCGCTACCGCGCGGTGATCACCGACGGCCTCGCCCTGCTCGAACCGCACCGGCTCCAGCGCCGGGTCGCCGAGGTCGCCCACCAGCTGGTCGACCGCTTCGAGGCGGCCGGCACCGCCGACCTGATCGCCGAGTACGCCCGCCAGCTGCCGGCCTTCGTCCTCACCACCTGGTTCGGCGTGCCGGGGGAGCACAGCGCCCGGCTGGTCGCCGGGATCGCCGGGATGATCGAGTCCACCGAGAAGGCCGTCGTCGCGTACGGGGACCTCGTCGCGGTGGTCACCGCCATGGTCGCCGAGCGGCGCGAGCGGCCCCGGCACGACCTCACCTCCTGGTTCGTCACCCACCCGGCCGGGCTGGAGGACGACGAGGTGATCCGGCAGATCACCCTCACCATGATCGCCGGGCACGAGCCGACCACCAACCTGATCGGCAACGCCCTGCTGCGCCTGCTCACCGACGCCCGCTACGCGGGCTCCCTCATCGGCGGCGCGATGACCGCCTACCAGGCGATCGACGAGGTGCTCTGGCACGAGCCGCCGCTGGCCAACCTCTCCGCCCACTACCCGCGCTACGACATCACCTTCCACGGCCGGGAGATCCCGGCCGGCACGCTGGTGCTGGTCTCCTACGCGGCCGCCAACTCGCAGGCCGCGCCGCCCACCGACGGCACCGAGCTGCGCAGCGGCGAGAGCGCCCACCTGGCCTGGGCGGCCGGCCCGCACGGCTGCCCGGCCCGCGACCCGGCGCTGCTGATCGCGATCACCGCGATCGAGCAGCTGACCAGCCGGCTCAGCGACCTGGAGCTGGCCACCCCGGCCGAGGACCTGCTCTGGCGCCCCGGCCCGTTCCACCGGGCCCTGGTCCACCTCCCGGTCCGCTTCGCCCCGACGGCCTGAGCCCCGGCGGCCTGAGCCCCGGCGGCCCGCCCCTCGGCGGCCCGGACCCTGCTGGTCCGGGCCCCGGCGGCCCGGGACGCACGAGGGCCCGGGCGTCCGTCCGTACGGAAACCCGGGCCCTCGCGGCGCGACCGGCCGGCCCTACTCGGCCGGCTTCAGCGTCAGCGAGACGCTGTTGATGCAGTACCGCTGGTCGGTCGGCGTGCCGTAGCCCTCGCCCTCGAAGACGTGGCCCAGGTGCCCGCCGCAGCGGGCGCAGCGCACCTCGACCCGGCGCATGCCGAGCGTGGTGTCCTCGATGTACTGGACCCGGTCCCCGGCCAGCGGCGCGTAGTACGACGGCCAGCCGCAGTGGCTGTCGAACTTGGTCTCGGAGCTGAACAGCTCCGCGCCGCAGGCCCGGCAGCCGTAGACGCCGACGGTCTTGGTGTCGGTGTACTCACCGGTGAACGGGCGCTCGGTGCCGGCCTCGCGGAGCACGTGGTACTCCTCGGGGCTCAGCTCGTCCCGCCACTCGGCCTCGGTCTTCTCGATCTCGTAGCTCATCACGGCTCCCGGTCGGGGTACGTCAGACGTTGGAGGCAACGTTCGAGAGGTGCTGCACGCTTCCCCGGATCTCCTCCAGGATGGCGGGGCCCAGGTTGGTGACGTCGCCGGCACCCATGGTGAGCAGCAGGTCGCCGGGGCGGGCCAGGCCGGCCAGCACGGCGGGGGCGGCGGCGAAGGAGTGCTCGGCGGTGACGTCGGCGCCGGCCCGGTGGGCGGCGTCGATGATCAGCTCGCTGGTCACGCCGGGGATCGGGTCCTCGCGGGCCGGGTAGATGTCCAGCACCACCGAGGCGTCGGCCAGCGCCAGGGCCCGGCCCATCTCCTCGGCGAGCTGCTGGGTGCGGCTGAACAGGTGCGGCTGGAAGACCACCAGCACCCGGCCCTCGCCCTCCAGGCCCTCCCGGATCGCCTCCAGGTCGGCGGTCATCTCGGTGGGGTGGTGGGCGTAGGAGTCGATCACCTGGACGCCGCCGGCCTCGCCCTTGAGCTGGAGGCGGCGCCGCACGCCGGTGTAGGCGCCCAGGGCCTTGGCCAGGTCGGCGGCCGGGACGCCCAGTGCGACGCCGGCGGCCAGCGCGGCGACCGCGTTGTGCGCGTAGTGCCGGCCGGGCACCGAGACGGTGAAGGACAGCTCGGCGCCGTCCAGCTCGACGGTGACCTCGCTGGTCATGCCGCGGGCGACCACCGAGCGGACCCGGACGTCGGCGTCCTCGGCGGCGCCGACGGTCACCACGGTGAGGCCCTCGCGGCCGGCCACCCGGGCGGTCAGTTCGCGGGCGCCGTCGTGGTCGGCGGAGACCACCAGGGTGCCGCCGGGGGTGATCCGGCCGACGAAGGTCTCGAAGGACTCGTAGATCTCCTCGATCGAGGCGTAGTTGGCGTGGTGGTCCAGCTCCACGTTGAGCACGATCGCCACCTCGGGCGCGTACTTGTGGAAGCTGCGGTCGCTCTCGTCGGCCTCGGCGACGAAGATCTCGCCGGCGCCGTGGTGGGCGTTGGAGCCGGGCGTGTCGAGGTCGCCGCCGATCGCGTAGGACGGGTCCAGGCCCAGTTCGCCGAGGGCGACGGCGAGCATGCTGGTGGTGGTGGTCTTGCCGTGGGTGCCGGCCACCGCCAGCGCCCGGCGGCCGCCCATCAGGGCGGCCAGCGCGTCGGAGCGGTGCACCACCGGGATGCCGCGCTCGTGGGCGGCGGCCAGCTCCGGGTTGTCGGCGCGGATCGCGCTGGAGACCACCACGCTGCTGGTGCCGTCCGGCACGTGCTCGGCGGCGTGGCCGACGTGCACGGTCGCGCCGAGGGCGCGCAGCGCGAGGACGGTCTCGGACTCCTTGGAGTCGCTGCCGGAGACGCTGGCGCCGCGCACCGCGAGGATCTTCGCCAGGCCGGACATCCCGGCGCCGCCGATGCCGATGAAGTGCGGGGCGTGCAGGTCGTGCGCGGCGTCGTTCAAGGCGGGGCTCCGTAGGGCGGGGGCGGAATGGTCGGGCGGACGGGATGGGGAATCGTCCTCGCGGGCGGACCGCAAGGACGATTCTGCACCACCGGCCGGGATCCCTAGGAGTCGCTGGCGAACAGCCGCAGCACCGGGACCCCCACCTTGTGCCGGGCCTGGGAGGCCCAGTCGCGGTGGAAGAACTCCTCGACGAAGTGCGGTGAGGTGAGCACCACCACCTCGTCCGCGCGGTGCTCCTCGACCGCCGCCCGCAGCCGGTCCAGCGGCTTCTCCTCGACCAGCTCGCCGACCGCCTCGGCCCCGGCCGCGCGCAGGTGGCGCAGGCTGTGTTCGAGCGACTCGGAGGCCACGGTCGGCCCGGACTCGGACTCGTCGTGCTCGTGCACCACCTTGTCGAGGTGGCCGAGCGCCACGTCGTCCAGCGCCCGCAGCAGCTCGTCCTGCTTGCCGCGCGGCTGCATCAGGACGACGAAGGAGACCTTCTCGTCGCTGTGGAGCGTGGTGACGAGTTCCACGTCCGCGTCGGAGAGAGCCTTTTCGATCATCAGTACCGTCTTGAACACGTGAGTCCCTTCCAGTGGCCGGCCCCCGGGCCCCGGCATCGCATTAACGGGATCACGACCCGTCGGTCACGGGGTCGGCGGACGCATGTAGCGGGTGAAGAGGAATCCTTTCTGCTCGATCAATGAGACCAGCCGCATCCGCTGCACGTCAGGCATTTCCGCATCGCGGATGATGCGCGGCGCGTCGCCGCCCGTGATCAACGGAGCCAGCGACAGGCACAACTCGTCCAGCAGACCCGCCGCCGCCAGCTGCCCCAGCAGCCGCGGGCCGCCCTCGCTCAGCAACCGCGTCCAGCCCCGCTCCGCCAGCGCCGACACGCCCGCCCGCAGGTCCACCGACCCCTCCCCGGCGAGCACCAGGTCGGCCACCTCGGCGACCGCCCGGCGGCGCTCCTCGGGCGCGTCCGCGGTGGTGATCACCACCGTTCTGACCAGCGGGGCGGTGAACAGCGGCGCGGTCAGGTCCAGGGTCAGCGAGCGGCTCACGATCGCGATCGCCGGAGCCGGGGCCTGCCCGGCCGCCGCCCGCGCCGCCGCGAACTCGGCCCGGGCCCGGGCCGGCCGGTAGCCCTCCGCGCGGACCGTCTCCGCGCCCACCAGCACCACGTCCGACAGCGCGCGCAGCACACCGAAGATCCGCTTGTCGGCGTCCCCGGACAGGCCCTCCGAGAGGCCCTCCAGCCTCGCCCCGCCGTCCAGACCGGCCACCATGTTGGCGCGCAGCCAGGGCCGCCCCCGATTCACCTGGTCGGGGTACGCGTAGACGGCGGCGAGCGACTCCAGCGAGGCCGGGTCCACGACCGGCTCGCCCAGCGGGCTGATCAACTGTTGCATGCCCTCAGTCTTCCACCGGCCGCCGTCCCGAGGGGCCTGGGACCAGGCGTACCCTCTACTAACGTGCCAGCAGCCCCCCGCCCCGACACCGCGACCGAGTCCATAGCCGCCGCGAGCGCGGCCGGCTCCCCGATCGCGCTCGCCGACCGCCGCCCCGTCGTGCCCGCCGAGCGGCTGGTCGCCGAGATGGTCCCGCCGCCCCGGTTCTCCGACGTGAGCTTCGGGACGTACATTCCGGACCCGAACCAGCCCAGCCAGTACGAGGCCGTCCAGGTCCTGGAGCAGTTCGCCACCACCCTCGGCGGGGGAAACGGTTCCGCACCCAAGCGCAGCTGGTTCCGCCGCTCCGCCCCGGCGCCCACCGGCCCGGCCGGTGTGTACCTCGACGGCGGCTACGGCGTCGGCAAGACCCACCTGCTCGCCTCGCTCTGGCACGCCGCCCCCGGCCCCAAGGCCTTCGGCACCTTCGTCGAGCTGACCAACCTGGTCGGTGCGCTCGGCTTCCAGCAGGCCGTCCGGACCCTCTCCGGGCACACGCTGCTGTGCATCGACGAGTTCGAGCTCGACGACCCGGGCGACACCGTCCTCGTCTCCACGCTGCTCGGCCGCCTCGTCGACAACGGCGTCAAGCTCTGCGCCACCTCGAACACCCTGCCGGAGAAGCTCGGCGAGGGCCGCTTCGCCGCCGCCGACTTCCTGCGCGAGATCCAGGGCCTGTCCGCGCACTTCCGCCCGATGCGGATCGACGGCCAGGACTACCGCCACCGCGGCCTCCCGGACGCCCCGCCGCCCTACCCCGACGCGGCCGTCGACGCCGTCGCCGCCCGGACCCCCGGCGCCTCCCTGGACGACTTCGACACCCTCCTCGCTCACCTCTCCGCCGTCCACCCCAGCCGCTACGGCGCGCTGCTCGACGACGTCACCACCGTCTGCCTGCGCGGCGTCCGCCAGGTCGACGACCAGTCCACCGCCCTGCGCCTGGTCGTCCTCGCCGACCGCATGTACGACCGCGAGCTCCCCATCACCGCCTCCGGCCTCCCCTTCGACCAGGTCTTCCCCGACGACATGCTCCGCGGCGGCTACCGCAAGAAGTACCTCCGCGCCATCTCCCGCCTGGTAGCCCTCGCCCGCGACAGCGCGAAGACCTGAGCCCGTGACCCCCGCCCCGGCCGGGCGCTGCTCCCGGGCCCTGTCCGGCAAGATCAGCCGGACAGGGCCCGGCGGAGCAGAGCGTGAGGCCGAGCATCTGCCCGCTGCCGACCACGACGTCTACGACCGGGAGGAGCAGCGGTGAGCAGCGGTTGTCACACGCGGTGGGTCGTGCCGCCGGAGCATCGGGAGAGCGAGCAGTACCGGCCGGCCGGGCGGCGGATGGCGCTGGCCGAGGCCGTGTACGCCCGCCGCTCCGCTCTCGGCTGGACGCTCGCCGAACTCGCGGAGCGGTCCGGGCTGGACGAGGCGACGGTCGAGAGCATCGAGGAGAGCGGCGTCGATCCGGCCCTGCCGCTGATCGAACGCCTCGCCGCCGCCTTCGACTCGGTCGTCCGCATCGACCCGGCCCGCGAGCCGGCCATGAGGTTCGAGGGGCACGCGGCCTGAGGGAGCCGCACCGCTTGTCGGTGGTGGGTCGTACGGTGGACTCGTGCGACCCATCACGAGTATTGAGCGGTCAGTGGCGCCCTTCGAGGTCGTCAGTCCCTTCCAGCCGAACGGGGACCAGCCGGCGGCGATCGCCGAGCTGGAGCGGCGGATCAAGGGCGGGGAGAAGGACGTCGTCCTGCTCGGTGCCACCGGTACCGGGAAGTCGGCCACCACGGCCTGGATGATCGAGCGGCTGCAGCGGCCCACCCTGGTGATGGCGCCGAACAAGACGCTGGCCGCCCAGCTGGCGAACGAGTTCCGCGAGCTGCTGCCGAACAACGCGGTCGAGTACTTCGTCTCGTACTACGACTACTACCAGCCCGAGGCGTACGTCCCGCAGACGGACACCTACATCGAGAAGGACTCCTCGATCAACGAGGAGGTCGAGCGGCTGCGGCACTCGGCGACCAACTCGCTGCTGACCAGGCGGGACGTGATCGTGGTCGCGTCGGTGTCCTGCATCTACGGCCTCGGCACCCCGCAGGAGTACGTGGACCGGATGGTCCCGCTCAAGGTCGGCGAGGAGATCGACCGGGACGTCCTGCTGCGCCGTTTCGTGGACATCCAGTACGCCCGCAACGACGTGGCGTTCACCCGGGGCACCTTCCGGGTCCGCGGCGACACCATCGAGATCTTCCCGGTCTACGAGGAGCTGGCCGTCCGGATCGAGATGTTCGGCGACGAGATCGAGGCGCTGTACACCCTGCACCCCCTCACCGGCGAGATCATCAGCCAGGACGAGTCGGTGTACGTCTTCCCCGCCTCGCACTACGTGGCCGGCCCGGAGCGCATGGAGCGGGCGATCACCGGCATCGAGAAGGAGCTGGAGGAGACGCTCGCCCGGCAGGAGAAGCAGGGCAAGCTGCTGGAGGCCCAGCGGCTGCGCATGCGCACCACCTACGACATCGAGATGCTGCGCCAGATCGGCACCTGCTCGGGCGTCGAGAACTACTCGATGCACTTCGACGGCCGCGAGCCCGGCTCCCCGCCGAACACCCTGCTCGACTACTTCCCGGAGGACTTCCTCCTGGTCATCGACGAGTCGCACGTCACGGTCCCGCAGATCGGCGCGATGTACGAGGGCGACGCCTCGCGCAAGCGCACCCTGGTGGAGCACGGCTTCCGGCTGCCCTCCGCGATGGACAACCGCCCGCTGAAGTGGGAGGAGTTCCTGGGGCGGATCGACCAGACGGTGTACCTGTCGGCGACGCCCGGCCCGTACGAGCTGTCCCGCGGCGACGGCCAGGTCGAGCAGATCATCCGCCCGACCGGTCTGATCGACCCGGAGGTGATCGTCAAGCCGACCGAGGGCCAGATCGACGACCTGGTGCACGAGGTCCGCAAGCGGGTGGAGCGGGACGAGCGCGTCCTGGTGACCACGCTGACCAAGAAGATGGCCGAGGACCTCACCGACTACATGCTCGGCCTGGACATCCGGGTCCGGTACCTGCACAGCGACGTGGACACCCTGCGCCGGGTGGAGCTGCTGCGCGAGCTGCGCGCGGGCAGGTACGACGTGCTGGTCGGCATCAACCTGCTGCGCGAGGGCCTGGACCTGCCGGAGGTGTCGCTGGTGGCGATCCTGGACGCGGACAAGGAGGGCTTCCTGCGCTCCGGCACCTCACTGATCCAGACGATCGGGCGGGCCGCCCGAAACGTCTCGGGCCAGGTGCACATGTACGCGGACCGGATCACCCCGTCGATGGAGAAGGCGATCGACGAGACCAACCGCCGCCGGGTCGTGCAGCAGGCGTACAACAAGAAGCACGGGATCGATCCGCAGCCGCTGCGGAAGAAGATCGGCGACATCCTGGACACCCTCGCCCGCGAGGACGTGGACACCGACGAGCTGCTGTCCACCGGCTACCGCGGGGCCGCCGGGAAGGGCAAGGCCCCGGTGCCGGCCCTGGGCATGGAGCGCAAGCAGGGCGAGAGCCTGCCGGCCGCCGAGCTGGCGGAGCTGATCCAGTCGATGACGGACCGGATGCACGCGGCCGCCGCCGACCTCCAGTTCGAGGTCGCGGCCCGGCTGCGCGACGAGGTGAAGGAGCTGAAGCGGGAGCTGCGCCAGATGAGGGAGGCCGGCGTGGCCTGAGCGGGGGCCGAGGGGCCGACGGGGGTCTGAGGCGGGTCGAGACGGCCGCCGGGCCGGGCCGGTGTGACACCGGTCAAGCCCGGCGGTGTCTCAGCCTTGCCACAATGCGGCGACCGCCGGGAGGTGCGGGGTGCCGCAGGCCCTAGGCTGGCCTGCGGCATCGACCTCGGGACGGGGTGGTGCGACAGCAACAGGGGGCCTCAGCCGGGGGACGGCACGGGGTGTTCCACCGTGGCGCCGCGCGGGGAGCGACCGCGTGGCCGGGTAGAGAGGACAACGCCGTGTCGGTGAACCTTGCCAAGGGACAGCGGGTCAGTCTCCAGAAGGGGCCGGGCGGCGCGTTGACCGTGGTCCGGATGGGGCTCGGCTGGCAGGCCGCGCCGAAGCGGGGCCTGTTCGGCAGCCGCACCAGGACGATCGACCTGGACGCGTCGGCGCTCCTGTACGCCGAGAAGACCCCGTCCGACGTGGTGTTCTTCCAGCACCTGGAGAGCACGGACGGTTCCGTCCGGCACACCGGGGACAACCTGGAGGGCGGCTCGGGCACGGAGGACGACGAGGCGATCCTGGTGGACCTGCTGCACGTGCCGGCGCACATCACCCAGGTGGTGTTCACGGTGAGCTCGTACACCGGGCAGACCTTCGCGGAGGTGCGGGGCGCCCACTGCCGGCTGGTGGACGAGACCACGGGCGAGGAGCTGGCCCGGTACGAGCTGGCCGGGGGAGGGTCGCACACCGGGCAGATCATGGCGAAGGTGTTCCGTGACGGGGCCGGCGGCTGGGAGATGCAGGCGATCGGCGCGCCGGCCAAGGGGCGGACCTTCCAGGACCTGCTGCCGGCGATCGAGCCGTACCTCTGACGGTTCTTTACCTTCTTTACCTTTCTTTGGGCTTCCTGTTACTCTCGATGGCAGCGGAGGGGAGTATTCCCCCGCAGTTGTCCCCGTCATCACGGGCGCCCACGAGCGGCGCCCCGGGGCGCTGGTCCGTGCGGACGCCCCGAGAGCGGGCCCGACGGGCGGAAGAGACCTCCGGCAGTGACGATGACTGTCTCGCCTACCTGCCGGAGGAGCAGTAGTGGACGTTTCCATAGCCATGTGGGTCACCACGATCGGTGTGTTGATCGCACTGATCGTGGCGGACTTCTTCATCGGAGGGCGCAAGCCGCACGAGGTCTCGGTCAAGGAAGCCGGGATCTGGACCGCGGTCTGGATCGTGCTGGCGCTGATCTTCGGCGGGTTCCTCTGGTGGCACTCCGGCGCGCAGCCGGCCGGTGAGTTCTTCGCCGGTTACATCACCGAGAAGTCGCTCAGTGTCGACAACCTGTTCGTCTTCATCCTGATCATGGGCAAGTTCGCGGTGCCGAGGATCTACCAGCAGCGCGTGCTGATGTTCGGTGTGATCATCGCGCTGGTGCTGCGGGCGGTCTTCATCGCCGGCGGCGCGGCGCTGGTCACCCAGTTCTCCTGGGTGTTCTTCATCTTCGGCGCCTTCCTGATCTGGACCGCCTGGAAGCTGATCAAGGAGGCCCGGGCGGGCGAGGAGGAGGACGAGTTCGAGGAGAACCGCCTGCTCAAGTCGATCGAGCGGCGCTTCCCGTCCACCGACACGTACCACGGCACCAAGCTCTTCATCCGGGAGAACGGCCGCCGGCTGATGACCCCGATGCTGATCGTGATGCTGGCGATCGGCACCACGGACGTGCTGTTCGCGCTGGACTCCATCCCGGCGATCTTCGGCCTCACCCAGGACCCGTACATCGTCTTCACCGCCAACGCCTTCGCCCTGATGGGCCTGCGCCAGCTGTACTTCCTGATCGGCGGCCTGCTGAAGAAGCTGGTCCACCTGTCGTACGGCCTGTCGGTGATCCTCGGCTTCATCGGCGTGAAGCTGGTGCTGCACGCGGCGCACGAGGCGGGCGCGAACGTGCCGGAGATCGGCATCCCGCTCTCGCTGGGCGTCATCGTGGTCGTGCTGGCCGTCACCACGGTGACCAGCCTGATCGCCTCGAAGAAGCAGGAACGGGCCGAGCGCGAGGCCCAGAAGCTGGACGCCTGACCCCCGCGTGACGGCCGAGGCCCCCGCGACCCGAAAGGGGTCGCGGGGGCCTCGTCGTGCCCGGTGCCCGGTGCCCGGTGCCCGGTGCCCGGTGCCCGGTGCCCGGAGGCCGAGGTCACCAGCCGCGCTCGCGCCACTCGTCGAGGTGCGGGCGCTCGGCGCCGAGGGTGGTGTCGTTGCCGTGGCCGGGGTAGACCCAGGCCTCGTCCGGCAGCACGTCGAAGACCTTCTCGGTGACGTCTCGCAAGAGCGTGCGGAAGGCCTCCGGGTCGCCCCAGGTGTTGCCGACGCCACCGGGGAAGAGGCAGTCGCCGGTGAAGACGTGCGGGTGGCCCTGCGGGTCGTCGTAGACCAGCACGATCGCGCCCGGGGTGTGTCCGACCAGGTGCCGGACGGTGAGTTCCACGTCGCCGACCCGCAGCTTGTCGCCGTCCGCGAGCAGCAGCTCGGTGGGCACGTCGACGCCCTCGGCGTCGTGCGCGCCGGCGGCGGTGCGAGCCCCCGTCACCGCGACCACCTCGGCGAGCGCGGCCCAGTGGTCGTGGTGCCGGTGGGTGGTGACCACGGTGGCCAGCTCGTCGCCGATGGTCTCCAGCAGCACCGGGGCGTCGGCGGCCGCGTCGATCAGCAGCTGCTCGTCGGTGGCCCGGCAGCGCAGCAGGTAGGCGTTGTTGTCGTACGGGCCGACGGCCACCTTGGTGATGATCAGGTGCGCCAGCTCCCGCACGTCCGGCGGCCCGCCGACCTTGACCGCTCCGTGGTACGTCATCCGTCCGCTCCTCGTCCGGTGAAGGGGTTCAGGATCATCTTCGCGCCGTCAGCCCAGCGGGGGAAGCTGGGGGAGGGCGGTGTCGGGGGTGGCCCGGAGGTCGGCGCCGTCGGAGCGGCCGGAGAGCCAGGCGAGCAGGGAGCGGAGGGGGCCCCGGACGGTGAGGGCGGGCTCGCCGGTGCCGATCAGGCCGATGTCCCCGGTGTCCTCGGCGACGAGCTCGACGCCGGGCAGGGCGGCGCCGTGCAGCTTGTTGGCGATCTTGTGGAACTCGGTGACGGCGAAGACCTCCGGCCAGTGCGCGGGGGTGTGGCCGGCGTCCAGGTCGACGTGGTGGTACTCGACCTCGGCGAGGCGCTTCCACGGGAGGTCGTGGGCGGGGAAGACGTAGCCGGTGCGGTGGCGGACCTCGACCGTCCAGGCATCGGCGGGCAGCAGCGCGGCGGCCGCGGCGAAGCGCTCGCGGGAGTCGCGCAGGTCGGCGAGCTGGACGTCGACCGGGCGGGGCGCGCCCTCCTCGATCTGCCGGTCGCGGGCCTCGGTGCTGGCGTACTGCGGGATGTCGGTGCCGGTGCGGGCGCCGTCCAGCAGGTTGACCAGGGAGTCGGCGTTGCGGGCGAGGTGGGCCAGCACGTGACCGCGGGTCCAGCCGGGCAGGGCGGAGGGCTCGGCGACGGCCTCGGGCTTCAGCTCGGCGACGGTGTGCAGCAGGTGCCGGGTGCTCTCCTCGACCAGGGCCAGGTACTGCGCGGCGGCCTCGGCGGCGGTCTGCGGGTCGGTCATCGGATCGGCCTTCTGTGGGAGACGGCGCGTTGCCCGCGGGGGGCTCCGCTCGTTGACCAGCTGACGCTATCGCCGAATCCGACCGCTGAGCAGGGCCTTTTTCGGTCCGGGTACGGAGGGTCCGAGAGGCGCTCTCACTCGTTCGGGTGGACTCCACTGGACACGGTCGATATTCGAACGTCTGAGCTAGTAGGCTGGCTGCCGCATCCTGGAAGAAGCACACATCTCCCCGCAAGTCCTCTCGCCCCGGAGAAAGGCGCCAGAAGCAGTGGCCGACCGCCTCATCGTCCGCGGTGCTCGCGAGCACAACCTCAAGAACGTCTCGCTCGACCTGCCCCGCGACTCCCTCATCGTCTTCACGGGCCTCTCCGGCTCCGGCAAGTCCTCGCTCGCCTTCGACACGATCTTCGCCGAGGGCCAGCGCCGCTACGTCGAGTCGCTGTCCTCCTACGCCCGCCAGTTCCTCGGGCAGATGGACAAGCCCGATGTGGACTTCATCGAAGGCCTCTCCCCGGCCGTCTCGATCGATCAGAAGTCCACCAACCGCAACCCCCGTTCGACCGTCGGCACGATCACCGAGGTCTACGACTACCTGCGCCTGCTGTTCGCCCGGATCGGCAAGCCGCACTGCCCGCACTGCGGTCGCCCGATCGCCAAGCAGTCGCCGCAGGCGATCGTCGACAAGGTGCTGGAGCTCGCCGAGGGCACCCGGTTCCAGGTGCTCAGCCCGGTGGTGCGCGAGCGCAAGGGCGAGTTCGTCGACCTCTTCGCCGACCTCCAGTCCAAGGGCTACTCGCGCGCCCGGGTGGACGGCGAGACGATCCAGCTCGCCGAGCCGCCGAAGCTCAAGAAGCAGGAGAAGCACACCGTCGAGGTGGTCATCGACCGCCTGACCGTCAAGGAGAGCGCCAAGCGGCGGCTCACCGACTCGGTGGAGACGGCCCTGCGGCTGTCCGGCGGCATGGTCGTGCTCGACTTCGTCGACCTCGCGGAGGACGACCCGGAGCGCGAGCGGATGTACTCCGAGCACCTCTACTGCCCGTACGACGACGTGTCGTTCGAGGAACTGGAGCCGCGCTCGTTCTCCTTCAACTCGCCGTTCGGCGCCTGCCCGGACTGCTCGGGCCTGGGCAACCGGATGGAGGTCGACCCGGAGCTGGTCGTCCCGGACCCCGAGCGCTCGCTGGAGGAGGGCGCGATCCACCCGTGGTCGGCGGGCCACGCCAAGGAGTACTTCCAGCGGCTGATCGACGCGCTCGCCGGGGAGCTCGGCTTCCGCACCGACATCCCGTGGGCCGGGCTGCCGGCCCGCGCCAAGAAGGCGCTGCTGTACGGGCACAAGCACCAGGTGCAGGTCAGCTACCGCAACCGCTTCGGGCGCGAGCGCTCGTACAGCACCGGCTTCGAGGGCGCCGTCCCGTTCATCCAGCGCCGGCACACCGAGGCGGAGAGCGACAGCAGCCGCGAGCGCTTCGAGGGCTACATGCGCGAGGTGCCCTGCCCGACGTGCGAGGGCACCCGGCTCAAGCCGGTGGTGCTCGCAGTCACCGTCGAGGAGAAGTCGATCGCCGACGTCTCGGCGATGTCGATCAGCGACTGCGCCGAGTTCCTGGGCGCGATGAAGCTGAACGACCGGGACAAGCAGATCGCCGAGCGCGTCCTGAAGGAGGTCAACGAGCGGCTGCGCTTCCTGGTCGACGTCGGCCTGGACTACCTCTCGCTGAACCGCGCGGCCGGCACCCTGTCCGGCGGCGAGGCCCAGCGCATCCGACTGGCCACCCAGATCGGCTCCGGCCTGGTCGGCGTGCTGTACGTGCTGGACGAGCCGTCCATCGGCCTGCACCAGCGGGACAACCACCGGCTGATCGAGACGCTGGTGCGGCTGCGCGACATCGGCAACACGCTGATCGTGGTCGAGCACGACGAGGACACCATCAAGACGGCGGACTGGGTGGTCGACATCGGCCCGGGCGCCGGCGAGCACGGCGGCAAGGTGGTGCACTCCGGCTCGTTGAAGGGGCTGCTGTCCAACAAGGAGTCGCTGACCGGCCAGTACCTCTCCGGCAAGCGGGCCATCCCGATCCCGGCGGGCCGCCGCGACCGGGACAAGAAGCGCCAGCTGACCGTCCACGGCGCCCGCGAGCACAACCTCAAGGACGTCACGGTCGGTTTCCCGCTCGGCACCTTCACCGCGATCACCGGCGTCTCCGGATCCGGCAAGTCGACGCTGGTCAACGACATCCTCTACACCCACCTCGCCCGGGAGCTGAACGGCGCCCGCAGCGTGCCCGGCCGGCACACCCGGATCACCGGCACCGACCTGGTGGACAAGGTGGTGCACGTCGACCAGTCGCCGATCGGGCGCACCCCGCGCTCCAACCCGGCCACCTACACCGGGGTGTTCGACCACGTGCGCCGGCTCTTCGCGGAGACGCAGGAGGCGAAGGTCCGCGGCTACCTGCCCGGCCGGTTCTCCTTCAACGTCAAGGGCGGCCGCTGCGAGAACTGCTCGGGCGACGGCACCATCAAGATCGAGATGAACTTCCTGCCGGACGTCTACGTGCCGTGCGAGGTCTGCCACGGCGCCCGGTACAACCGGGAGACGCTGGAGGTCCACTACAAGGGCAAGTCCATCTCCGAGGTGCTGGACATGCCGATCGAGGAGGCGCTGGCCTTCTTCGAGGCCGTCCCGGCGATCGCCCGGCACCTCAGGACGCTCAACGACGTCGGCCTCGGCTACGTCCGGCTCGGCCAGTCCGCGCCGACGCTCTCCGGCGGCGAGGCGCAGCGCGTCAAGCTCGCCTCCGAGCTGCAGAAGCGCTCCACCGGGCGGACGGTCTACGTGCTGGACGAGCCCACCACCGGCCTGCACTTCGAGGACATCAGCAAGCTGATCAAGGTGCTCAGCGGGCTGGTGGAGAAGGGCAACACGGTGATCGTCATCGAGCACAACCTCGATGTGATCAAGACCGCCGACTGGGTCGTCGACATGGGCCCCGAGGGCGGTTCCGGCGGCGGCATGGTGGTCGCCGAGGGCACCCCGGAGCAGATCGCCGCCGTCCCGGAGAGCCACACCGGCAAGTTCCTCCGGGACATCCTTCCGGGCGAGTTCGCGGACGCCCCGGTCGCCCCGGTGAAGAAGGCGCCGCGCAAGCGCGCCGCCGCGGCGAAGAAGTAGCGAAGAGGGAGAAGCGACCCGCTCCGCCGCCCCGCCCCCCGGGGCGGCGGAGCGGGTGCCGCATAGACTTCCGTGGTCCCTCGTAGGAAGCCGAACCGCAGGAGCGCACCGATGTCAGAGGCCCCCGAGACCAGCCCCGCCACCTCCCGCCGCACCGTGCTCTGCGGCGCCGCCGCCGTACTGGCGGCCGGCGGCACCGTGGCGGTCGCCGGCTGCGGTTCCTCCTCGGGCTCCTCCGGCGCCAGCAGCGCGGCCAAGAGCCCGGTGGACCTCGGCCCGGCCTCGGCGGTGCCGGAGGGCGGCGGCAAGGTCTTCCGCAACCAGAAGATCGTCGTGACCCAGCCGACCGCGGGGGAGTACAAGGCCTTCAGCGCCGTCTGCACCCACGCCGGCTGCGTCGTCGACCAGGTGAAGAGCCAGCAGATCCAGTGCCCCTGCCACGGCAGCCGGTTCGCCATCACCGACGGCGCCGTCCAGGACGGCCCGGCCCCCAGGCCGCTGCCCGCCTACGCCGTCACGGTCGACGGCGGGAACCTCAAGGTGACCCCGAGCTGAAGCAGTCGATCCCCGCCCAGTCGATCCCCGCCCCGTTGATCCCCGCCCCGTTGATCCCCGCCCCGTCGATCTCTCCTTCGCGGCCCCGGCCCCACTCGGTACGGTGGACCCATGGCTGACCCGAGCACCTACCGCCCGGCGCCGGGCGCGATCCCGACCTCACCGGGCGTCTACAAGTTCCGTGACGCCCACGGACGGGTCATCTACGTCGGCAAGGCCAAGAGCCTGCGGCCGCGCCTGTCGTCCTACTTCCAGGACCTGGCCGGCCTGCACCCGCGCACCGCGACCATGGTCACCACCGCCGCCTCGGTGGAGTGGACGGTGGTGGCCACCGAGGTCGAGGCGCTCCAGCTGGAGTACTCCTGGATCAAGGAGTTCGACCCGCGGTTCAACGTCAAGTACCGCGACGACAAGAGCTATCCGGAACTCGCCGTCACCCTCGACGAGGAATACCCGCGGGTCCAGGTGATGCGCGGGGCGCACAAGAAGGGCGTGCGCTACTTCGGCCCGTACGGGCACGCCTGGGCGATCCGCGAGACGGTCGACCTGCTGCTGCGCGTCTTCCCCGTCCGCACCTGCTCCAACGGCGTGTTCAAGCGCGCCCGGCAGGTCGGCCGGCCCTGCCTGCTCGGCTACATCGGCAAGTGCGCCGCGCCCTGCGTCGGCAAGGTCTCGCCGGACGAACACCGGGCGCTGGCCGAGGACTTCTGCGACTTCATGGCCGGGCGCACCGGCAACTACCTGCGCCGGCTGGAAGAGCAGATGCGGGAGGCCGCCGAGGAGATGGAGTACGAGAAGGCGGCCCGGCTGCGGGACGACATCGGCGCCCTCAAGCGCGCGATGGAGAAGAACGCCATCGTGCTCGCCGACGCCACCGACGCCGACCTGCTGGCCGTCGCCGAGGACGAACTGGAGGCCGCCGTCCAGATCTTCCACGTCCGCGGCGGCCGGGTGCGCGGCCAGCGCGGCTGGGTCACCGACAAGGTCGAGGACGTCGACACCGCCGGCCTGGTCGAGCACGCCCTCCAGCAGCTCTACGGTGGTGCCGGCGGCCCGGACGAGCGCAACGAGTCCGTCCCGCGCGAGGTGCTCGTCCCCGCGCTGCCCGAGCCGGCCGGTCCGGTCCGGGACTGGCTGAGCGGCCTGCGCGGCAGCCAGGTCGACCTGCGGATCCCGCAACGCGGCGACAAGAAGGACCTGATGGCCACCGTGCAGCGCAACGCCCAGCAGGCGCTGGCACTGCACAAGACCAAGCGCGCCTCCGACCTCACCACCCGCAGCCGCGCCCTGCAGGAGATCGCCGACGCGCTGGAGCTGGACTCGGTGCCGCTGCGCATCGAGTGCTTCGACATCTCCCACCTCCAGGGCGAGGACGTGGTCGCCTCGATGGTCGTCTTCGAGGACGGCCTGGCCCGCAAGAGCGAGTACCGGCGCTTCCAGATCAAGGGCTTCGAGGGCCAGGACGACGTCCGCTCGATGCACGAGGTGATCGGTCGGCGCTTCCGCCGCTACCTCCAGGAGCGCGAGCAGACCGGCGAGTGGGTCGTCCCCGAGGCCGACGACCCGGGCGCCGCCGCCGACGGCACCGGGGCCCCGGCCGGCCCGATCGACCCGGAGACGGGCCGTCCGCGCCGCTTCGCCTACCCGCCCCAACTGCTGGTCGTCGACGGCGGCCAGCCGCAGGTCGCCGCCGCCAAGCGCGCCCTGGACGAACTCGGCATCGACGACGTCGCGCTGTGCGGCCTGGCCAAGCGGCTGGAGGAGGTCTGGCTGCCCGGTGAGGACGACCCGGTCGTGCTGCCGCGCTCCAGCGAGGGCCTCTACCTGCTCCAGCGGGTCCGCGACGAGGCCCACCGCTTCGCGATCACCTACCAGCGCAGCAAGCGTTCCAAGCGACTCACCGCCGGGGAACTGGACTCCGTCCCGGGCCTCGGCGAGACTCGCCGCCAGGCGCTGCTCAAGCACTTCGGCTCGCTGAAGAGGCTCCGGGCCGCCACCGTCGACGAACTCTGCGCCGTACCCGGCATCGGACGCCGCACGGCGGAGACTGTTGCGGCGGCGTTGTCCTCCCGTACACCCGTCGCACCAGCGGTGAACACCGCTACCGGCGAGATCATCGAGGACGGGGCCGAACCGGCCGCCGAGCCGGTGGTCGCAGCATCCCAGACCGCACCATCCCAGGAGACGCCATGACGGTCGACGCCGACCGTCAGACGGCGCGCCCAGCCCCCGCCCGCCTGTCCGGGCAGGGGAAGGGCGGTCGCGCCGTGCGCGTTCTCCCCAGCAGAAAGACCGAGAGCGGGGAACCGAAGTGACCGTGTCAGACGTGGCCGAGAACGCGCCGGAGCTGGTGATCATCTCCGGCATGTCCGGAGCCGGCCGCTCCACCGCCGCGAAGTGCCTGGAGGACCTGGGCTGGTTCGTGGTGGACAACCTGCCACCGGCCCTGATCCCGACCATGGTCGACCTGGGCGCCCGCTCCCAGGGCAACGTCGCCCGGATCGGCGTGGTCGTGGACGTCCGGGGCCGCCAGTTCTTCGACGACCTGCTCACCTCGCTCGACGAGTTGGAGAAGCGCGGCGTCCGGCTCAGCGTGGTCTTCCTGGACTCCTCCGACGACGCGCTGGTCCGCCGCTTCGAGAGCGTGCGCCGCCCGCACCCGCTGCAGGCCGACGGCCGGATCGTCGACGGCATCGCCCAGGAGCGCGACCTGCTGCGCGACCTGCGCGGCGAGGCCGACCTGGTGATCGACACCTCCAACCTCAACGTGCACCAGCTGCGCGCCAAGCTGGACGCCCAGTTCGCCGACCACGACGAGCCCGAGCTGCGCGCCACCGTGATGTCCTTCGGCTTCAAGTACGGCCTGCCGGTCGACGCCGACCTGGTGGTGGACTGCCGCTTCCTGCCCAACCCGCACTGGGTGCCCGAGCTGCGCGCCCGCACCGGCACCGACGCGGACGTCGCCGACTACGTGTTCCAGCAGCCCGGTGCCAACGAGTTCCTGGACGGCTACGCCGAGCTCCTGCGCATCATCACCGAGGGGTACCGCCGCGAGGGGAAGCGCTACATGACGCTTGCCGTAGGCTGCACCGGTGGCAAGCACCGCAGCGTCGCGATGTCCGAGCGCCTGACCAAGCGTCTCATCGCCGACGGAGTGGAGACGGTGCTCGTCCACCGTGACATGGGACGGGAGTGACCGCCGCCTCCTAGCCGGGCCGCCGGCGGGGCCGGCGGCCGCGGCGAGGAACGCGAGGTGAGTGTGGCGGGATATGTGCCCGGGCGGCAGCCGCAGAACAGGAGTGCCGACCGGGCGGGTGGCCCGGCCCGGCCGCCGGTCCCGAGCCGGCCGCGCAGCAGCCCCGCCCGGGCCAACCCGGCCCCTCGGATCACCGCGCTCGGCGGCGGCCAGGGCCTGTCCGCCTCGCTCTCCGCGCTGCGCCGGCTCACCAGCGACCTGACCGCCGTGGTCACCGTCGCCGACGACGGCGGCTCCAGCGGCCGGCTCCGCACCGAGCTGGGCGTGCTGCCCCCCGGCGACCTGCGCAAGGCGCTGGCCGCGCTGTGCGGGGACGACGACTGGGGGCGCACCTGGTCCGAGGTGATCCAGCAGCGCTTCACCGGCACCGGCGAGCTGGGCGGCCACGCGGTCGGCAACCTGCTGATCGTCGCGCTCTGGGAGAAGCTCGGTGACCCGGTGGCCGCCCTGGACTGGGTCGGCCGGCTGCTGAACGTCCAGGGCCGGGTACTGCCGATGTCGGCGGTGCCGCTGGACATCGAGGCGACCGTGCGCGGCCACGACCCGGAGCGCCCCGGCGAGCTGTCGGCCGTCCGCGGCCAGGCCAGCGTCGCGGTCACGCCCGGCACCGTGCAGTCGATCCGGCTGCTGCCGGACGGGCCGCCGGCCGTCCCGGAGGCGGTCACCGCCGTCCGGGAGGCGGACTGGGTGGTGCTCGGTCCCGGCTCCTGGTTCACCAGCGTGCTGCCGCACCTGCTGGTCCCGGAGCTGGCCAAGGCGCTCACCGAGACCCGCGCCCGCCGCCTGCTCACCCTGAACCTGGCCCCCCAGCCCGGCGAGACCGAGGGCTTCACCCCGCAGCGCCACCTGGAGGTCATCGCCGACCACGCCCCGGGCCTCGCGGTGGATGCGATCCTGGTGGACGAGCGCGCCGTCACCGGCGGCGCCTTCGGCCAGGCGGATCTGGCCGGTCTGGAGAAGGCCGCCGAGCGGATGGGCGCCGCCCTGGTCCTGGGCCGGGTGGCCCGCACCGACGGCACCCCGCGACACGACCCGGAGCTGTTGGCGGCAGCGTACGACCGGATTTTCCGGACACATGGAAGGATCGGGCCATGGCGATGACTCCAGCGGTGAAGGACGAGATCAGCCGGCTCCCGGTCACCAGGGCCTGCTGCCGCAAGGCGGAGGTGTCGGCGATCCTGCGGTTCGCGGGCGGGCTGCACATCGTGAGCGGCCGGATCGTGATCGAGGCGGAGCTGGACACCGGCGCGGCGGCGCGGCGGCTGCGCAAGGACCTGCTGGAGATCTTCGGACACTCCTCCGACCTCGTGGTGATGGCCCCCGGCGGACTGCGGCGCGGCAGCCGCTTCGTCGTCCGGGTGGTCAAGGACGGCGAACTGCTCGCGCGCCAGACCGGCCTCGTGGACGGCCGGGGCCGGCCGATCCGGGGGCTGCCCCCGGCAGTCGTCTCCGGGGCCACCTGCGATGCCGAGGCGGCCTGGCGCGGGGCCTTCCTGGCGCACGGCTCGCTCACCGAGCCGGGCCGCTCCTCCTCGCTGGAGATCACCTGCCCCGGCTCCGAGGCCGCCCTCGCCCTGGTCGGCGCGGCCCGCCGGCTCGGCATCCCGGCCAAGGCCCGCGAGGTGCGCGGCGTGGACCGGGTGGTGATCCGCGACGGCGACGCTATCGGCGCGCTGCTGACCCGGCTCGGCGCGCACGAGTCGGTGCTCGCCTGGGAGGAGCGCCGGATGCGGCGCGAGGTCCGGGCCACCGCCAACCGCCTGGCCAACTTCGACGACGCCAACCTGCGCCGCTCGGCCCGCGCCGCGGTGGCGGCCGGCGCCCGGGTGGCGCGGGCGCTGGAGATCCTCGGCGAGGAGGTGCCCGAGCACCTGGCCGCGGCCGGTCAGCTGCGGATGCAGCACAAGCAGGCCTCGCTGGAGGAACTGGGCGCGCTCGCCGACCCGCCGCTGACCAAGGACGCGGTGGCCGGCCGGATCCGCCGCCTGCTGGCGATGGCGGACAAGCGCGCCTCCGAGCTCGGCCTGCCGAGCACCGAGGCCAACCTCACCGACGAGATGGCGATGAACTGACCGCCGCACCGAGTGGCTGTTCCGCGGCCGGTGTCCGGATTCCGGGCACCGGCCGCCGCCGTGTCCGGAGGGGATACCCGGACGCGCCCGGTGTGCGCAAATTGGTAGAGACCACTGACCGGGACCAACTGCCCTGACGGCCAAGGACGGTCGGCCTGATTTCGCGCCACGCCAGGTCGTCGCACGTGGCGCGATGTGCCCTCCCAGGCCTGGGAGGGGTAGGGTCATAGGCGGTCGGGGACTTCCCAAATCTCACCCCCGTCGGCTTAGCTCCGGCGTACCTAACGAGGAGATCGGTTCGTGACGATCCGGGTAGGCATCAACGGATTCGGCCGCATCGGCCGCAACTTCTTCCGCGCGGTCAAGGCGCAGGGCGCGGACATCGAGATCGTCGGTGTCAACGACCTCACTGACACGAAGACCCTGGCTCACCTGCTCAAGTACGACACCACCCTGGGCACCTTCCCGGGCGAGGTCTCGCACACCGAGGACAGCATCACCGTCGACGGCAAGACCTTCCAGGTCAGCGCCGAGCGTGACCCCGCCAACCTGCCGTGGGCCGCCCTGGGCGCCGACATCGTCGTCGAGTCCACCGGCATCTTCACCAAGGCCGAGGCCGCGAAGAAGCACCTCACCGCCGGCGCCAAGAAGGTCATCATCTCGGCGCCCGCGAGCGACGAGGACGTCACCATCGTCCTGGGCGTCAACGAGGACAAGTACGACGCCGCCAACCACTCGATCATCTCCAACGCCTCGTGCACCACCAACTGCGTGGCGCCGATGGCCAAGGTGCTGCACGAGAACTTCGGCATCGTCAAGGGCCTGATGACGACCGTCCACGCGTTCACCAACGACCAGGTGACCCTGGACTTCCCGCACAAGGACCTGCGTCGCGCCCGTGCCGCGTCGCAGAACATCATCCCGACCTCGACCGGTGCCGCCAAGGCGACCGCCCTGGTCCTGCCGGAGCTGAAGGGCAAGCTGGACGGCACCTCGCTGCGCGTCCCGGTCCCGACCGGCTCCATCACCGACCTGGTCGTCACCCTGGAGCGCGAGGTGACCAAGGACGAGGTCAACGCCGCCTTCCAGAAGGCCTCGCAGGAGGGCCCGCTCAAGGGCATCCTGACCTACACCGAGGACCCGATCGTCTCCTCGGACATCGTCAACGACCCGGCCTCCTGCATCTTCGACTCCCAGCTCACCATGGTCCAGGGCAACCAGGTCAAGGTGCTCGGCTGGTACGACAACGAGTGGGGCTACTCGAACCGCCTCGTCAACCTGACCTCCCTCGTCGGCGGCCAGCTCTGACGCAGCGGGAGCTGACGTGATGTAGGGGCGAGGGCCCGGCTGGCGCACTGTGCCGACCGGGCCCTCGCTCTGCGCACCAGGACTTCCCAGGCGGCCCCTGCGCCGTGCCGCCTCTGCGCATCAACCATCTCCCCAGGAGAGCCAATCCCCGTGAAGACCATCGAAGACCTCGACGTCGCCGGCAAGCGCGTGTTCGTCCGTGCCGACCTGAACGTCCCGCTGGACGGCACCACGATCACCGACGACGGCCGGATCCGCGCCGTCGCCCCGACCATCGCCAAGCTCGTCGAGCGCGGCGCCCGGGTCGTCGTCGCCTCCCACCTCGGCCGCCCCAAGGGCGCGCCGGACCCGCAGTTCTCCCTCGCGCCGGCGGCCGCGCGCCTCGGCGAGATCCTCGGCAAGAACGTCGCCTTCGCCACCGACACCGTGGGTGAGAGCGCCGAGTCCACCGTGGCCGCGCTGGGCGACGGCGAGGTCGCGCTGCTGGAGAACCTGCGCTTCAACGCCGGCGAGACCAGCAAGGACGACGCCGAGCGCAAGGCCTTCGCCGAGCAGCTGGCCGCCCTCGCGGACCTGTACGTCGGTGACGGCTTCGGCGCCGTGCACCGCAAGCACGCCTCGGTCTACGACCTGCCCGGCCTGCTGCCGCACGCGGCCGGCGACCTGATCGCCACCGAGGTCGGTGTGCTCAAGAAGCTCACCGAGGAGGTCGCGCGCCCGTACGTGGTCGTGCTCGGCGGCGCCAAGGTCTCCGACAAGCTCGGCGTGATCGACAACCTGCTGAAGAAGGCCGACCGGATCCTGATCGGCGGCGGCATGGCGTACACCTTCCTCAAGGCCAAGGGCCACGAGGTCGGCATCTCGCTGCTGCAGGAGGACCAGATCCCGGTCGTCCTGGACTACCTGAAGCGCGCCGAGGAGACGGGCGTCGAGTTCGTCCTGCCGGTGGACGTCCTGGTGTCGGTGGACTTCCCCGACCTCAAGACCAAGGCCCCGGCCAACCCCTCGCTCGTCGCCGCGGACGCGATCCCGGCCGACCAGGAGGGCCTGGACATCGGCCCGAAGACCCGCGAGCTGTACGCGGCGAAGCTGGCCGACGCGGGCACCGTGTTCTGGAACGGCCCGATGGGCGTCTTCGAGCACCCGGACTACGCGAACGGCACCAAGGCCGTGGCCCAGGCGCTGCTGGACAGCGACGCGTTCACCGTGGTCGGTGGCGGCGACTCCGCCGCGGCCGTCCGCATCCTGGGCTTCGACGAGAACGCATTCGGACACATCTCGACCGGCGGTGGCGCCAGCCTCGAGTACCTGGAGGGCAAGACCCTCCCCGGTCTCGCCGCCCTGGAAGGCTGAAAGCAATGACTGAGCGTCTCCCGCTGATGGCGGGCAACTGGAAGATGAACCTCAACCACCTTGAGGCCATCCAGCACACCCAGAAGCTGGCCTTCGCGCTGGCCGACAAGGACTACGAGGCCGTCGAGGTCGCCGTCCTGGTGCCGTTCACCGACCTGCGTTCGGTGCAGACCCTGGTCGACGGCGACAAGCTGAAGATCAAGTACGGCTCGCAGGACATCTCGCAGCACGACTCCGGTGCCTACACCGGCGAGGTCTCCGGCCCGATGCTGGCCAAGCTGAAGTGCACCTTCGCGGTGATCGGCCACTCGGAGCGCCGCCAGTACCACGGTGAGGACGAGGCGATCGTCAACGCCAAGGTCAAGGCCGCCTACCGGGCCGGGATCACCCCGATCCTGTGCATCGGCGAGCCGCTGGACGTCCGCAAGGCCGGCACCCACGTCGAGCACACCCTCGCCCAGCTGGACGGCGCCCTGGCGGACATCCCGGCCCACCAGGCCGAGTCCATCGTGGTCGCCTACGAGCCGGTCTGGGCGATCGGCACCGGCGAGGTGGCCACCCCGGAGGACGCGCAGGAGGTCTGCGCCGCCATCCGCAAGCGGATCGCCGAGCTGTACGACGCCGAGCTGGCCGACAAGGTCCGCGTGCTGTACGGCGGTTCGGTGAAGTCGTCGAGCGCGGCCGGTCTGATGGCCAAGCCCGACATCGACGGCGGCCTGATCGGCGGTGCCTCGCTGGACGCCGACGAGTTCGTCAAGATCGTGCGCTACCGTGAGCAGGCAGTAGGCTAACGCCGCTGCAGCAACGTAGGCTTTGGGGCCGGACCGCCGTCAGCGGTCCGGCCCCGTCGCCGAAGATACGAGAGAGTTGGTCCCGTCGTGGTTCTCGGGTTCTCGATTGCCCTGATCATCTTCAGTCTGCTGATGATCCTGCTGGTGCTGCTGCACAAGGGGAAGGGCGGCGGCCTGTCGGACATGTTCGGTGGCGGCGCGATGTCCACCGGCGGCGGCTCGGCGGTGGCCGAGCGCAACCTGGACCGCATCACGATCGTGGTCGGTCTCGCCTGGTTCGCCTGCATCATCGTGCTGGGCCTGGTGCTGAAGTACAAGAGCTGACGTAACCCTGACGCCCCGTCGCCCGAGCGCCTATCCTGGGACGGTCGGGGGCGGAGGCGATGGCGGTGGACGCTTAACTCCTGCTTACACTAGGACGACTTTCGCCACCGACGCGCACCGCGGAGGGTCGGCGCACCAGCACGCAGGGAGTCAGACCGTGGCAAGTGGCAACGCCATCCGTGGCAGCAGGGTCGGAGCGGGCCCGATGGGCGAGGCGGAGCGCGGCGAGTCCGCCCCGCGCAACCGGATCACCTTCTGGTGTGCCAACAAGCACGAGACCCGGCCGAGCTTCGCCGCCGAGGCCGTCATCCCGGACACCTGGGACTGCCCGCGGTGCGGTTTCCCGGCCGGACAGGACGAGCACAACCCGCCCGCGCCCTCGCGCAACGAGCCGTACAAGACCCACCTCGCCTACGTCCGCGAGCGGCGCACCGACGCCGACGGCGAGGCGATCCTCGCCGAGGCGCTGGCCAAGCTGCGCGGCGAGATCTGACCCGGACGACAGACAGCGAAGGGCGCCACCGTCGAGGACGGTGGCGCCCTTGTGCGTTGCCGGGCCCGTTACGCCGAGGCCGGCGGGTACAGCTGGGGCGGGATCTGCTCCGCCGCGGCCCGGTCCAGCAGCCACAGGGTGCGGCTGCGGCCGTACGCGCCGGAGGCGGGCGCCTGGAGCTCGCCCGGGCCGGACAGGGCCATCGCGACCGCGTCCGCCTTGTCCGCGCCGGCCGCCAGCAGCCAGACCTCGCGGGCCGCCCGGATCGCCGGGAGGGTGAGCGAGATCCGGGTCGGCGGGGGCTTGGGGGCCCCGCGCACGCCGATCACGGTCAGCTCGGTCTCCCGCACGCCCGGGTGCTCGGGGAAGAGCGAGGCGACGTGGGTGTCCGGGCCGACGCCGAGCAGCAGCACGTCGAAGGCCGGGACGCCGAGCCGGTCACCCGGGCCGGAGGCCTTCGCCAGCTCCTCCGCGTAGCGGGCGGCGGCGGCCTCCACGTCCGAGCCGTCCGCACCGTCCGAGGCGGGCATCTCGTGCACCCGCGCCGGGTCGAGCGGGACGGAGTCCAGCAGTTCGGCGCGGGCCTGGACGGCGTTGCGGTCCGGGTCCCCGGCGGGGACGAAGCGCTCGTCGCCCCACCAGAGGTCCAGCCGCGCCCAGTCGACCGCGTCGCGCGCCGGGGAGGCGGCGATCGCGGCCAGCAGGGCGTTGCCGTTGCGCCCGCCCGTGAGCACCACCGAGGCGGTGCCGCGGGCGGCCTGGGCGTCCACGATCCGGGTGATCAGCCGGGCCGCGGCCGCCTGGGCCATCAGCTCCTTGTCCCGGTGGACGACCAGCTGCGGGGTCGCGTTGGTCATGCGCTCCCCTTGGCGGCGCGCTTGGCGGGCTTCTTGGCGGGAGCCTTCTCGGCGGCCTCGGCCTCGGCCATGTCCTCGGACGCGGCCTCGGACGCGACCTTGGCGGTCACCCGGGCGGGGTTGGCCACCGCGGCCTCGGTGACCGCCGCGCGGGCGATCCGCTCGGCCGCCGCCGTCTCGGCGGTGTCCGGCTCGCGCAGCCGGTCGACGGGCGTGCGCACGGCCGTCGCGTAGATGTCGTCCGGGTCGAGCCGGCGCAGTTCCTCGGCGATCAGCTCCGAGGTCTCGCGCCGCTTGAGCGCCACCTGGCGGTCCGGGGAACCGACCATGGAGAGCGTGCCCATCAGGCCGTCCGGGCGGTCCAGGGTGATGTCGCCGTCCTTGGTGCGCAGGTGCACCGCGGTGATGCCGGGGCCGCCGGTGACGATCCGCTCGACCGGCACGTGCAGCCGGTTGTGCAGCCAGAGGCCGAGCAGTTCGACGCTGGGGTTGTAGGACTCGCCCTCGACCACCGCGGAGGTGATCGTGACCGGCCGCTGGTCCAGCGCGGCGGCCAGCATCGAGCGCCAGCCGGTGATCCGGGTCCAGGCCAGGTCGGTGTCGCCCGGGGTGTAGCTCTGGGCCCGCTGGGCGAGCTGGCCGACCGGGGACTCGGCGGTGACGGCGTCGGTGATCCGGCGCTGGGCGAGCGCGCCCAGCGGGTCCTGCGCCGGGTGCAGCGGCGCGTTGTCGGGCCACCAGACGACGACCGGGGCGTCCGGGAGCAGCAGTGGCAGGACCACCGACTGCGCGTGCGCGGCGAGTTCGCCGTGCATGCGCAGGATGACCGTCTCTCCCGAGCCGGCGTCGGTGCCGACGAGGATCTCGGCGTCCAGCCGGGTCTCGGCGCGGGCCCGGGGCGAGCGCCCGGCGCGCTTGATCACCGCGAGGGTGCGCGAGGGGTGCTCGCGGGAGGCGTCGTTGGCGGCCTTGAGGGCGTCGTACGCGCTGCCCTCGTCGGTCACGATCACCAGGGTGAGCACCATGCCGGCGGCGGTGGAGCCACTGGCCCGGCGCGCCTCCATCAGCGCGGCGTTGATCTTGCTGGACGTCGTGTTGGTGAGGTCGATCTTCATGGCCGGCGCCAGCTCCTGCCGTCTCGTGCGAGCATCTCGTCCGCCTCGGCCGGGCCCCAGGTCCCCGCGGAGTACTGGGCGGGCTTGCCGTGGGTGTCCCAGTACTTCTCGATCGGGTCGAGGATCTGCCAGGAGAGCTCGACCTCCTGGTGACGCGGGAACAGGTTGGCGTCGCCGAGCAGCACATCGAGGATGAGCCGCTCGTACGCCTCCGGGCTGGACTCGGTGAAGGACTCGCCGTAGGCGAAGTCCATCGTGACGTCCCGGACCTCGAAGGAGGTGCCCGGCACCTTGGAGCCGAACCGCACCGTCACGCCCTCGTCCGGCTGGACCCGGATGACCAGGGCGTTCTGCCCCAGCTCCTCGGTCGCGTAGGAGTCGAACGGCAGGTACGGGGCGCGCTGGAAGACCACCGCGATCTCGGTGACCCGGCGGCCCAGCCGCTTGCCGGTGCGCAGGTAGAACGGGACGCCCGCCCAGCGGCGGTTGTTGATCTCCAGCTTGATCGCCGCGAAGGTGTCGGTCTTGGAGTCCGGGTCGATGCCGTCCTCGTCCAGGTAGCCGACCACCTCCTCGCCGCCCTGCCAGCCGGCCGCGTACTGGCCGCGCACGGTGTGCCGGCCGAGGTCGGCCGGGAGCTTGACGGCGCTGAGCACCTTGAGCTTCTCGGCCACCAGCGCCTTCGGGTGGAAGGACGCCGGCTCCTCGATGGCGGTGAGCGCCATCAGCTGGAGCAGGTGGTTCTGGATGACGTCGCGGGCGGAGCCGATGCCGTCGTAGTAGCCGGCCCGGCCGCCGATGCCGATGTCCTCGGCCATGGTGATCTGCACGTGGTCGACGTACGACCGGTTCCAGATCGGCTCGAACATCTGGTTGGCGAAGCGCAGCGCCAGGATGTTCTGGACCGTCTCCTTGCCCAGGTAGTGGTCGATCCGGAAGACCTCGTCCCGGGGGAAGACCTCGTGGACGATCCGGTTCAGCTCCTGGGCGCTCTCCAGGTCGTGGCCGAAGGGCTTCTCGATGACCGCGCGACGCCACGAGCCCTGCGGGGGGTCGGCCAGGCCGTGCTTCTTGAGCTGCTGGACGACGGTCGGGAAGAACTTCGGCGGGACGGACAGGTAGAAGGCGAAGTTGCCGCCGGTGCCCTGCGCCTTGTCCAGCTCGTCGATGGTCTCGCGGAGCTTGTCGAAGGCGTCGTCGTCGTCGAAGGTGCCGTGGACGAAGCGCATGCCCTTGGCGAGCTGCTGCCAGACCTCCTCCCGGAACGGGGTGCGGGCGTGGTCCTTGACCGCGTCGTGGACCTCCTTGGCGAAGTCCTCGTCGTCCCACTCGCGCCGGGCGAAGCCGACGAGAGAGAAGCCCGGCGGCAGCAGACCGCGGTTGGCCAGGTCGTAGATGGCCGGCATGAGCTTCTTGCGGGACAGGTCGCCGGTGACTCCGAAGATGACCAGACCGGACGGCCCCGCGATGCGCGGGAGCCGTCGGTCGGCCGGGTCACGAAGCGGGTTGACGGGGGCCGGCGGGAGATCGTCCGCGTCCGACTCCGAGGTCAACTCGGGGAAATCAGTGCTCACTTGTTGGGCTCCGCTTTCGTGCGCTGGCTGTGTGAGCGAACGGTCACTTCTCGCCGGCGAAGGAGGCGAGCGAGGCGGTGACGGTGTCGAGCAGCTCGTTCCAGGACTGCTCGAACTTCTCCACGCCCTCGTCCTCCAGCACCTGGACCACGTCGTCGTAGTCCACGCCGGCGGCGGCGATGGCGTCCATCACGGCCTTGGCGTCGGCGTAGTTGGGGACGATGGTGCCGCCGGTGACCACGCCGTGGTCGGCGGTGGCCTCCAGGGTGGCCTCGGGCATGGTGTTGACCGTGCCGGGGGCGACCAGCTCGGTGACGTACAGGGTGTCCGGCAGAGCCGGGTCCTTGACACCGGTGGAGGCCCACAGCGGGCGCTGCGGCTTGGCGCCGGCGGCCTCCAGCGAGCGCCAGCGGGCGCTGCCGGCGGACTTGCCGTCGACCGAGCCGAAGACCTCCTCGTACGCCTGGTAGGCGAGGCGGGCGTTGGCCAGGGCGGCCTTGGAGCGAAGGTCCCGGGCGTCGCCGCCGATCTTCTCCAGGCGCTTGTCGATCTCGGTGTCCACGCGGGAGACGAAGAAGGAGGCGACCGACTCGATCTGGGAGAGGTCCAGGCCCTTGGCCTTGGCGGCCTCCAGGCCGGTCAGGTAGGCGTCGATGACGGCCTTGTAGCGCTCCAGCGAGAAGATCAGCGTGACGTTGACGCTGATGCCCCGGCCGATCACCTCGGCGATCGCGGGCAGGCCGGCCTTGGTGGCGGGGATCTTGATGAAGACGTTCGGGCGGTCGACCAGCCACCACAGCTGCTTGGCCTCGGCCACGGTGGCCGCGGTCTCGTGCGCCAGGCGCGGGTCGACCTCGATGGAGACCCGGCCGTCGCGGCCGTTGGAGGCGTCGTAGACCGGGCGCAGCACGTCGGCCGCGTCGCGCACGTCCGAGGTGGTGATCATGCGGACGGCCTCGTCGGTGGTGACCTTGCGGACGGCGAGGTCGCGCAGCTGGCCGTCGTAGGAGTCGTCGCCGCCGCCGATGGCCTTCTGGAAGATGGTCGGGTTGGTGGTAACGCCCACCACGTGCTTGTTCTGCACCAGCTCGGCGAGGTTGCCGGTGTTCAGCCGCTTGCGGCTGAGGTCGTCCAGCCAGATCGCCACGCCTTCGTCGCTGAGGCGCTTCAGTGCGTCAGTCATGGTGCTTCAGTCCTTTTTTGTTCTGCTTCGTGGGGTAGTCAGAGGGGGCCGTGCGCCCGCGTGCGGGCGGGCGCACGGCCCAGGGGGCGTCAGCGGTTGACGGCCTCAAGGGAACGGAGGGCGTTGTGGGCCTCGGCCACCACGCGCTCGGCGGTCAGGCCGAACTCCTCGAAGAGCACCTTGTAGTCGGCGGAGGCGCCGAAGTGCTCCAGCGAGACGATCCGGCCGTGGTCGCCGACCAGCTCGCGCCAGCCCTGGCCGATGCCGGCCTCGACCGACACCCGGGCCTTGACCGACGGCGGCAGCACGCTGTCACGGTAGGCCTGGTCCTGCTCCTGGAACCACTCGAAGGACGGCACCGAGACCACCCGGGTGGCGATGCCCTCGGCCTCCAGCACCTCGCGGGCCTTGACGGCCAGCTGGACCTCGGAGCCGGTGCCCAGCAGGATCACCTGCGGGTCGCCGCTGGAGGCCTCGGCCAGGATGTAGCCGCCCTTCGCGGTGCCCTCGGCGGAGCCGAAGACCTCGCGGTCGAAGGTCGGGACGTTCTGGCGGGTGAGCGCCAGGCCGACCGGGCCGGGGTGGGTGGTCTGGCGCTCGATGACGGTGCGCCAGGCGACGGCCGTCTCGTTGGCGTCGGCCGGGCGGACCATGGCCAGGCCCGGGATGGCGCGCAGCGAGGCCATGTGCTCGACCGGCTGGTGGGTCGGGCCGTCCTCGCCGAGGCCGATCGAGTCGTGCGTCCAGACGTAGGTGACCGGCAGCTTCATCAGCGCGGCCAGGCGAACGGCCGGGCGCATGTAGTCGGCGAAGACCAGGAAGGTGCCGCCGTACACGCGGGTCTTGCCGTGCAGGGCGATGCCGTTCATGGCCGAGCCCATGGCGTGCTCGCGGATGCCGAAGTGGATCGTCCGGCCGTACGGGCTGGCGCTCTTCAGCGGGTTGCCCTCGGGGAGGAACGAGCTGTCCTCGTCGATGGTGGTGAGGTTGGACTCGGCGAGGTCGGCCGAGCCGCCCCACAGCTCCGGGATGACCGCGCCGATCGCCTTGAGGGTCTCGCCGGAGGCCTTGCGGGTGGCGACGTCCTTGCCGGCGGGGAAGACCGGGACGGTCTTCTTCCAGCCCTCGGGAAGCTCGCCGGCCTGGATGCGGTCGAACTCGGCGGCGCGCTGCGGGTCGGCGGCGCGCCAGGCCTCCAGGGACTGCTCCCACTCGGCGTGGGCGGCCTTGCCGCGCTTGATGACCTCGCGGGCGTGCTCGATCACCTTGTCGGAGACCTCGAAGGTCTTCTCCGGGTCGAAGCCCAGGACCTTCTTGGTGGCGGCGATCTCGGCGGCGCCGAGCGCGGAGCCGTGCGCCTTGGCGGTGTTCTGGGCGTCCGGGGCCGGCCAGGCGATGATCGTGCGCATCGCGATGATCGACGGACGGGTGGTCTCGGCCTTGGCCGCGGCCAGCGCGTCGGCCAGGACGGCCACGTCGATGTCGCCGTTGGCCTTCGGGGCGACCCGCTGGACGTGCCAGCCGTACGCCTCGTAGCGCTTGAGGACGTCCTCGGAGAAGGCGGTCTCGGTGTCGCCCTCGATCGAGATGTGGTTGTCGTCGTACAGGGCGACCAGGTTGCCCAGCTTCTGGTGACCGGCCAGCGAGGAGGCCTCGGCGGAGATGCCCTCCTCCAGGTCGCCGTCGGAGACGATGGCCCAGATGGTGTGGTCGAAGGGGGACTCGCCGGCGGCGGCGTCCGGGTCGAACAGGCCGCGCTCGTAGCGGGCGGCCATCGCCATGCCCACCGCGTTGGCGATGCCCTGGCCGAGCGGGCCGGTGGTGGTCTCCACGCCCGCGGTGTGGCCGTGCTCCGGGTGGCCCGGGGTGCGGCTGCCCGCGACGCGGAAGGCCTTGAGGTCGTCCAGCTCCAGGCCGTAGCCCGACAGGTACAGCTGGGTGTAGAGGGTCAGGCTCGTGTGCCCGGGGGACAGCACGAACCGGTCGCGGCCGACCCAGGAGGGGTCGGTCGGGTCGTGGCGCAGGAAACGCTGGAAGATCAGGTACGCCGCGGGGGCCAGCGACATGGCCGTCCCGGGGTGTCCGTTGCCGACCTTCTGGACGGCGTCCATGGCCAGGACCCGCGCTGTGTCAACCGTGCGCTCATCCAGTTCGGACCACTCGAATGCGTTCGTCGGCGTCGTGCTCACCCTGTCTCAGGGCTCCTTCCGTTGTGAAGAGTGACCCCGTGAAAGGGGACCGGGTCGGCCACGGCGCTGTGGTCTCGACGCTGGGTGGTGCCGGTCACGGAGGGTAGATCCCGCTTCTGCGTGCGAGCCTACCGTCCGGCCCGGGGCTCACCCTCCGTGCTGGGACAACCAGGAAATCCGGATGGTGATTCCCACCAGGGCGGTCTGCCTGATTTTGTCCCAGGCTCTCCTGTTTTACGGCACCCTGCCGCTCCGGTGGTCAGGACGGGTTGCGGCGGCGCGCCGGAACGGCTCCGTGGCTTCACCCGGTCGGTTCACCCGGGGGTGTGCCATCGGCCTCGCCGGGGGACCCCGGAGCCGGATGGGATATATGGAGCGTCTAAGGTGGCGTGGTACGCGCAGAGCGGACGATTTGGGACCCTTCGTTCCTGTGGACGCCTGCGAGGATTCATCTTCAGTTGGGGTGTTAGTGACCGCCGTCGAAACCCGTCCCGCCGGGGTCACCGGGGCGACTCCTGCGCACCGGCCCATCGGGGCCCGTGTCGGCGCCTTCGTCGCACTGACCAAGCCACGGATCATCGAACTGCTGCTGATGAGCACGGTGCCGGTGATGTTCCTCGCCCAGCAGGGCGTCCCGAACATGCTGCTGGTGCTGAAGGTCGTGGTCGGCGGCTACCTCTCGGCGGGCGGCGCCAACGCCCTCAACATGTACATCGACCGCGACATCGACGCGGTGATGTCCCGCACCGAGCGCCGGCCGATCGTCACCGGGATGGTGTCGCCGCGCGAGGCGCTGGTGTTCGGCATCGCCCTCGCGATCGTCTCGACCCTGCTGCTGGGCTTCGGCGTCAACTGGCTCTCCTCCGGACTGGCGCTCGGCGCGCTGCTGTTCTACGTGTTCGTCTACACGCTGGGGCTCAAGCGGCGCACCTCGCAGAACATCGTCTGGGGCGGCATCGCCGGCTGCATGCCGGTGCTGATCGGCTGGTCCTCCGTCACCAACTCGCTGTCCTGGGCGGCGGTCGCGCTGTTCCTGGTGGTGTTCTTCTGGACGCCGCCGCACACCTGGGTGCTCTCGATGAAGGTGCGCGAGGACTACGAGCGGGCCGGCGTGCCGATGCTGCCGGTGGTCAAGGGCAACGTCGCGGTCGGCAAGCAGGTCGTCGCCTACTCCTGGGTGATGGTGGCGACCTCGCTGGCGGTGTGGCCGCTGGGGCACATGAGCTGGCTGTACCCCGTCGCGGCGGTGCTGCTCGGCGGGTTCTGGCTGCGCGAGGCGCACGCGCTGTACGGCCGGGCCAAGGCCGGCGTGGTGGGCGCGAAGCTGAAGGAGATGCGGCTGTTCCACTGGTCGATCACCTACCTGTCGCTGCTGTTCGTGGTGTGCGCGATCGACCCGTTCGTGAAGTAGGGCCCGTCCGACGTCGAAGAGCCCCGGTCCGGTGGACCGGGGCTCTTCGCGTTCTCACCGGGCCGGCAGCTCGGACGGGCCGACGTGGTCGTCCAGCCAGTCCCGGAGCGGCTGGGAGGCGCGCAGGAAGGTGGTGATCCGGGTGTGGGCGCCGCGGGTGCCGAGCCACTTCGCGGGCGCCCACTCCTGCCAGGCGACCAGGCCCTTGTGGCGCAGCAGCTCGATCCTCGGGTGGTCCTTGGGGAAGCCGCGCGGAGCGGTCTTGAGGGAGTCCCGGCCGTGCACCTGGGGGCCGTCCTGCTCCACCGCGGCGATCACCCGCTCCAGTTCGGCGCCGCTGACGTCCTCGGCGACGGCGGCGCGGTAGCGGTCCAGTTGGTCGGGGGCGAGCTGGTACATCCCGTTGCCGCAGGCCAGGCCGTCGGCGGAGAGCTGGACGTAGCCGCCGGTCTCCAGGTGGGCGCCGATGTGCGTCTTGTACGGAGACTTGTCGGCGCTGAACCGGACGTCGCGGTTGGGACGGAAGATCTTCCCAAGCCCGAACTCCGGCTCCAGCTCGGCGAGCAGCAGCTCCATCGGGGTCCGTACGTCGTTGTCGTACTGCTCCTTGTGGGCCTGCCAGAAGGTCTTGGAATTGTCGGCTTCGAGGTGCTCGTAGAAGTCGAGCGCCGCGGCCGGCCAGCCGGAGAAGGTCACGCCTCCAGTATGTGGCCCGGTGCACAGGGCGCTCCCGTCGCCAGCTCGACTACCGGTGGGTAGCATGCGGGCATGAGCAGCGCAGAGACCGCCACCGCCACCGCGCCGGACGCCCGTACCGAGCGCCGCGCCAAGCGCATCGCCAAGCACCTCAGCAGCTTCGCCCGCCAGCACGGGGGCGGCGCCGACGCGGTCGTCGAGTACGTCGGCGCCGTGGCCACCCGGATCGTCGTGGTGGGCGCGGACGGCGCCTGGGGCGACCAGGTGGCCCCGAGCTACGCCGTCGGTCGCCGGGCCGCCGAACTGGCCGGGCTGACCCTGCACGACGACTTCGAGGGCGAGCTGGCCCTCAAGGTGAAGACCGGCCCGTACGAGTGGAAGCGCATGGCCGGCATCCAGCTCGGCGGCTGATCACTTCGGCGCCCACGGCGACGGCCCGGCTCCCTCAGGCGGGGGAGCCGGGCCGTTGCCGTGGGCTCAACGGGGCAGCTCCTCGCGGTCGAGCACCCGGACGAGTCGGGCCGGTTGGTCCAGCCAGCCGGTGCCGGTGCCGATCTCCAGGACGTTCATTCCGGGTCGGACGTCGAGGTCGCGGAGCATGCGGACGACGATCGAGGGGCGGAGGCGGAGGAGGAGCGCCAAACGTCGGCTGGGTCGGGCGGATCGGCCGATGCCTGGCCGTCATTGACCTGGGTGACGACGGGGGCGTCGGTGTAGGCCGCCTCGAACCAGCGCTGGTGGTCGGTCGAGAGGCCGCAGGGCTCGTAGCCGCTGGTCGTCCTGTTGATACGGCGATGGCGCGAGACTGCGTCGAGGAACTTCGATCGCTCGGGGTTTCGGCCCGGAAACAGAGGACGGTGTGACGGTGGTGGTTCGGCTGTTGGACGGCGAGCAGGCGGTCGAGCTGGAGGGCCAGTTGAAGGAGGTGTTCTCGGAGGCGTTCGCGGAAGCCCCCTACGGCGAGGGGCCGACCGACGTGGAGCGGGCGTTTCGCCGGTTCCGCTCGCAGGCGCGTCGGCGGGGGTTCCAGGCGGCCATCGCCTTCGACGGCGACACCGTTGTGGGCATGGCGTACGGCTACCCGCTGTCGGCGGACACCGGATGGTGGGACACCCTGATCGATCCCGTGCCCGAGAACCCCAGGCATGAGGACGGAAAGCGCACGTTCGGTCTCTTCGAGTTGGCGGTTCGGCCCCGGTGGCGGCGCCAGGGCGTCGCCACTCGCATGCATCGCGTCCTCATCGAGGGCATCGACAACGCCCGGGTGATGCTGAACACCCGACCAGAGGCGGCTGCGGCCCGGGCGTCCTACCGAGTGTGGGGCTACCGGCGCGTCGGGTCGGCGATCCCGTGGGACGGCGCGGCTCGGCACGACGTGATGCTCCTCGATCTGATCCACCCGGTGGTGCGAGCGTGACGCCACTCCACTTGGTGTCCGTCGCGGGGGTGGTGGTGCGGGAGGACGGGCGGGTGCTGGCGATTCGGCGGGCTGACAACGGGGCTTGGGAGCCGCCGGGGGGCGTGCTGGAGCTGGGCGAGGGCATCGAAGACGGCGTGTGCCGGGAGGTCTACGAGGAGACCGGGATCCACGCCGGCGTGGAGCGGCTGACCGGTGTCTACAAGAACCTGCGTCGAGGGGTTGTCGCGCTGGTCTTCCGGTGTCGGCCTGAGGGCGGACAAGTACGGCTCTCGGATGAGTCGGTCGAGGTCGACTGGCTCACGGCGGACGAGGTCTCCGTGCGCATGGCGGAGGTCTATGCCGTGCGGGTGTTGGACGCGCTTCGGGGGGACACGTCGCCGAGTATCCGGAGCCACGACGGGCGGCGGCTGTTGTGACACGTCGAAGGCCCCCATCCGAGGATGGGGGCCTTCGACGAGGCTCAGACGGTGGCAGCCTGTGGGGTCTGGGCGGGCAGGGGCGCGGCGGGGGCCTCGACCTCGCGTACGCGCAGGGCGAGGGGGATGCGGAGGGCGGCGATCCAGGTGAGGGTGGCGCCGAGCATGTGGAGGCCGACCATCAGCTCGGGGGCGTCGGTGAAGTACTGGATGAAGCCCAGTACGCCCTGGAGGAGCAGGACCGCCAGCAGTTCCTTGGCGCGGGCCTTCGCCGCCGGCGGGGCCTTGACGGCGGCGAAGACGAAGAGCACCGCGATGGCCAGGCCGACCGACACGAACGCGAGGTCGGCGTGGAACTGGGCCAGCCTGTCGTAGTCGATCGGGATCCGGGGGACGATCTTGTTGTCCTTCGGCGTGCCCGGGTGGTGGCCGGCGCCGGTGACCAGGGTGCCGGCCGCGACCAGCAGGCCGACGACCAGGACCAGCACGTAGGAGAGCTGGTGGATCGGGCGGGCCACGGCGAGCTTGGGGACGCCGTCGCCCTCCTTCGACCGCTCCCACATCAGCAGCGCGACCCACACCAGCGCCATCGCGGCGATCATGTGCAGCGCGACGGTGTACGGGTTGAGGCCGGTCAGCACGGTGATGCCGCCGAGCACCGCGTTGCTCATCACCAGCCAGAACTGCGCCCAGCCGAGCCTGGTCATGCTGTGCCGCCAGGGGCGGTGGCAGCGGGCGGCCAGGATGGCCCAGCCGACGGCGGCGCTCAGCACGTAGGTGAGCATCCGGTTGGTGAACTCGACGACGCCGTGGAAGCCCATCTCGGCGGTCGGGGTCAGGCTGTCGGCGGTGCAGCGGGGCCACGTCGTACAGCCGAGGCCGGAGGCGGTGAGGCGGACGGCGCCGCCGGTGACGACGATCACCACGCTCATCACCAGCGCGGCGAACGCGGCGCGCCGGACCATCACGGCGGACGGCTGCCAGCGGTCGGCGAGCAGGGAGAAGGGATTAGGCACGGGGTCAATCGTAGGCGGCCTTACAGCCGATCTTGGGGCGGGGCGCGGGTGCCGCGTGGGCGTCGCCCGCACCGGGCCGGACGGGGCGCAAACCGGAC
The DNA here is from genome assembly GCF_056435365.1 of Kitasatospora sp. NPDC043949. NCBI lineage: Bacteria > Bacillati > Actinomycetota > Actinomycetes > Kitasatosporales > Streptomycetaceae > Kitasatospora > Kitasatospora sp. NPDC043949. The sequence continues at coordinate 135,818 of NZ_JBWKEQ010000019.1, forward strand.
TCTTCGGTCAAGGCGGTCATTGGTCTTGACCAATCACCTGCGAGGCCGAAAGAGTGCGGATTGGTCCATACCTTTTTCGGACCTCTCCCACTCCTCCCGCACAAGCGGAGACCTGCACATGCGCATACCCACGTCCGCCGCCGCGCTCGCAGTCGGCGGCTCGCTCGCACTGGCCGGCCTGATCGCCCCCGCCGCCGCCCACGCCGCCGACCCCGGCCAGGAGTGCCGCAGCCTCGGGGTCGCCAACCTCTACGGCGAGTTCATCGAGGGCGACGACACCCACACCCCCGACGCCGAGGGCGCCGTCGCGGTGGGCGGCAACGCCGACTTCACCGGCGGCTTCTCGGTCGGCCAGGAGCTGACCCCCGCCGAGGTCGACGCCCTGCCCGGCAAGAACGCGCTGGTGGTCGCCGGCCGCATCACCGGCCGCAACACCCAGGTGATGAAGGGCAGCGGCGTCTACGGTTCCAAGGCCGACGGCGCCGTCGTCCAGGCCCACCAGGGCGCCATCGCCCAGGGCGCCTCCCCGATCGACTTCAAGGCCGAGTTCGCCAAGCTGCGCGCCGCCTCCACCGCGCTGGCCGCCGCGCCGCAGACCGCCGGCGCCACCGTCCAGGCCGACGGGGCCAAGCTCACGTTCACCGGCGGCGACGCGAAGTACAACAGCTTCACCGTCGACGCCGCGAAGCTCCAGGGCGCCAAGGACGTCTTCCTCAAGGTGCCGGCCGGGTCCGTCACCGTGGTCACCGTGACCGGCGGCTCGTACGACATGGCGGCCGCCGGGACCACGGGCTTCCACCTGTGGGACGAGGCCAAGGCGTCCTTCGTCCTGGACGACAAGCTGCAGAGCGCGGCCGGCGGGGCGATCCGCGCCAAGCTGCTGTGGAACTTCCCCACCGCGACCAAGGTGGTCAAGAGCAGCAAGGCCGCCTGGGCCGGCACCGTGCTGGCGCCGAACGCCGCCTTCGACCTCGGCAGCGGCGGCCCGGTCAACGGTTCGGTCATCGCGGCCTCGCTGACCGGCAAGGGCGGGGCGGAGACGCACCACTACCCGTTCGCCGGCTGCCTGCCCGGCGTCGTCGTCCCGACGCCGTCCACCACGCCCACCGTGCCGCCGGTGGTGCCGAGCGGGACGCCGTCGGCCTCCACCACGCCCGGGACTCCCGGCACCTCGGCCACGCCCGGGACCTCGGCGAGCCCCTCGGACACGCCCTCCGCCCCGGTGAGCGGCAAGCCGAGCGCGGGTGCCTCGGCCAGCCCGTCGGCCACCGCCTCGGCGGGTGTGCCGGCCGCCTCGGCCTCGGCCTCGGCGAGCCCGTCCGCCCAGGCGAACGCGGGCGGCAACCTCGCGCACACCGGCTCCGGGCCCGTCGTGCCGCTGGCGATCGGCGGCGCGGTGGTGCTCGCGGCCGGTGGCGCGATCGTGGTCGTCACCCGGCGTCGGGCGGCGAAGAAGGCCTGATCATTTCGCCGGTCGACCGGTGTTGCGCCCTTGGTGATTGAACCTGATCACCGAGGGCGCACGTATTTCAGTCAGGTGACGAAGTTCATTCAAGTTTGCCGAATCCGCGTTCCGCGAGGTGGCAGCTGTGATGGGCTGGTCATACACATCAGACGACGGACCAACAGACGAAATTCGGTCGTACGGCGGGGTGTGGAGAGGTGCGGGAGTGCCGGTAGAGTCCCCCGGACAGTCGTAGCGGGCCACCGCGAAACCTTCAACACGCCTGCTGCGCAAGACCGTTCTGAGGGGAACAGCGTAAATGGCGCGACAGCAGCGGCACATGCGGATCGGCGCGGCGGCACTCGCCGGGACGGCGGCGGCCGGAATTCTCCTGCCTCTGGCGCTGGCAACCAACGCCTCGGCGCACGTGCCGAGTTGGTCGGTGACCTGCGACAAGATCGTGATCGATCTGATCAACTACAGCCCGAAGCCCGACGTGAAGAACACCGTCAGCCTCACCATCGACGGCGAGAAGGTCCTGGACGCCAAGGCCTTCCCCGCGGAGTTCCACGGCACCTTCCCGGTGAAGGACCACACGGCCCCCGTCAAGGCGAACCTCGTGGTGAACACGACGGAGACGCCCAACGAAAAGGGCTGGAACATCAACGAGACCAAGACGATCGAGCCGTGCCACACGCCGACTCCGACGCCGACTCCCACCCCCACGCCCACCAAGACCTCGACCCCGACTCCCACCCCGACCCCGTCGCAGACCACGACTCCGACGCCGACTCCCACGCCCACCAAGACCCCGACCCCGTCGGCCTCGCCCACCGCGAGCAAGACCGCGACCGCGACGCCGACCCCGACCCCGGTCCCGACGCCCACCACCAGTGGCCCGGCGCTCGCCCAGACCGGTAGCAACGACGCCACCCCGATGATCGCGGCGGCCGGCGGCGGCGTGCTGCTGGTCGGTGGCGCGCTCGTCCTGCTGGCCCGCAAGCGTCGCGGCAGCCAGAGCTGACGTTCCGTCGGTGACGTGAGACCGCCCCCCGGCCGAAGCGGCCGGGGGGCGGTTCCCGTGCGGTGCGGCCTCACGTGCGGTGCGGCCTCATGTACGTAGCGGTTCACGTGCGGGGCCGGGGGCTACTCCCAGCGGAAGAAGCGGGCCGCGGCGGCCAGGCCGAGGACGGCCCAGCCGGCCAGGATGCCGAGGTCGGACCAGGGCACCCCGGCGCCGTGCTGGAGGACCGACCGCAGGCCGTCCGAGAGCGCGGAGATCGGCAGCAGTTCCAGCACCGACTGCACGGCCGAGGGGAACCTGCTCAGCGGCACGATCACCCCGCCGGCCAGCAGCAGCAGGATGAACACCAGGTTGGCGGCGGCCAGCGTGGCCTCCGCCTTGAGCGTGCCGGCCATCAGCAGGCCCAGGCCGGAGAAGGCCGCGGTGCCGAGCACCAGCAGCGCGACGACCGACAGGGGGTTGCCGTGCGGGGACCAGCCGAGCGCCAGCGCGATCGCCGACAGCAGCGCGACCTGCAGCGCCTCGGTGACCAGGACGCAGCCGGTCTTGGCGGTCAGCAGTGCCCAGCGCGGGAGCGGGCTGGCGCCGAGCCGCTTCAGCACGCCGTAGCGGCGCTCGAAGCCGGTGGCGATGGCCTGCCCGGTGAAGGCGGTGGACATCACGGCCAGCGCGAGCAGGCCGGGGGCCAGGAAGTCGACCCGCTTGCCGGGCCCGTCCACCGCGACGATGTCCACGGCCGAGAACAGCACCAGCAGCACGGTCGGGATGACCACGGTGAGCAGCAGCTGTTCGCCGTTGCGCAGCAGCATCCTGGTCTCGAAGGCGGTCTGGGCGAGCAGCATCCGGCCGACCGGGGCCGCGCCGGGCTTGGGGGAGTAGTCGGTGGTCGTACTCACGAGCGCAGGTCCCGTCCGGTCAGGTCGAGGAAGACGTCTTCGAGGCTGCGGCGCTGGACGGACAGCCGTTCGGGCAGGACGCCGGAGGCCGCGCACCAGCCGGTGACGGTGGCCACCAGCTGCGGGTCGACGGGCGCCTCGACGCGGTAGCCGCCGGGGGTGGTCTCGGTGGCGGTGGCGCCCTCGGGCAGTTCCTTGAGCAGCGGGCCGAGGTCGAGCCCGGGCGGGCCGTCGAAGCGCAGGGCGTTCTCGGCGCCGCCGCGGCACAGCTCCTCGGGGCTTCCGGTGGCGATCACCCGGCCGCGGTCGATGACGGCGACCTGGTCGGCGAGCTGTTCGGCCTCGTCCATGTGGTGGGTGGTGACGACCACGGTGACGCCGTCCCGGCGCAGGTCGCGGACCAGTTCCCAGGTGGCGCGCCGGGCCTGCGGGTCGAGTCCGGCGGTGGGCTCGTCCAGGAAGACCAGCTCGGGGCGGCCGACGACGGCCATGGCCAGGGCGAGCCGCTGCTGCTGGCCGCCGGACAGGCGCCGGTAGGCGGTGCGGCCGCAGGAGCCGAGGCCGAGCCGTTCGACCAGCGCGTCGACGTCCAGCGGGTGGGCGTGCAGTGCGGCGGTGTGACGCAGCATCTCGACGGCGCGCGCGCCCGCGTACACGCCGCCCGACTGCAGCATGACGCCGATCCGGGGGCGCAGCGCGGCGTTCTGGGCGACCGGGTCGAGGCCGAGGACGCGGACGGTGCCGGCGTCGGGGCGGCGGTAGCCCTCGCAGGTCTCGATGGTGGTGGTCTTGCCGGCGCCGTTGGGGCCGAGGACGGCGGTGATCGCGCCGCGTGCGATGGTGAGGTCGAGGCCGTCCACCGCGGGCTTGTCGCCGTAGTGCTTGACCAGCCCGGCGATCTTCACCGCGGGTTCGGAGTGCATACCGGCGAGTGTAAGAGGCCCCGACGCCGGGCCCGGACGGCGCCCTCGATGATCGTTTTTGCAGGTCAGGTAAGGCTTACCTGCGTGACAGATGACACGAGTGAGGCCTGCATCACGGCTTGTCCTGTCGGAAGTAATTACGCAACACTGGTGTTGTGAAAAACATGCGCGAGCACGCCACGCCCCAGGAGGCCGAGTCGGCCCCCGGGTGCGACGTGCCCGTGACGGCGGCCGAGGTGCTGCTGGAGGGCCACCGGGCCACCCGGGACCGGGTCGCCCGGTCGATCCTCGACCACGGCCCCTCCTCCGCCGCCGACCTGGCGACCCGGCTCGGCCTCACCGCCGCCGCCGTCCGCCGCCACCTGGACGGACTAGCCGCCGCCGGCCTGGTCGAGTCCCGCGAGCAGCGGGTCTACGGCAGCCGTGGCCGGGGCCGCCCGGCCAAGGTCTTCGCCCTCACCGACGGCGGCCGGGACGCCTTCTACCAGGCGTACGACCAGCTCGCCGCCGACGCGCTGCGCTGGATCTCCGACTCGGTCGGCGGCGGCAAGGCGGGCGAGGAGGCGGTCGCCGCCTTCGCCCGGGCCCGGTTCGGCAAGCAGGGCGAGAGGTACCTGGAGCTCCTGCGGCTGGCCGAGGCGGGGGAGCGCACCGAGGCGCTCGCCCAGGCGCTGAGCGCGGACGGGTACGCTGCCACGGTGCGGCGGGTCCCGCCGGCCGTGGCGAAGGCCCCGGCAGGCGCCCAGCTCTGCCAGCACCACTGCCCGGTCGCGCACATCGCCGAGCAGTTCCCGCAGCTCTGCGAGGCGGAGACCGAGGTCTTCTCCCAGCTGCTGGGCACCCATGTGCAACGGCTGGCCACCATCGCCCACGGCGACGGGGTCTGCACCACCTATGTGCCGGCACCCGGTGCCGCATCGTCGCCTGCCCGGCGTTCCGCGGGCCGCGGCTCCGATGCAGTGCCGACTGCCGGTACGTCCACCGAAGATTCAGCGTCCGCGCGTTAGGAAGCTCGCATGACTGACACCGTTTCGCACCCCGAGCTCGAGGGCCTGGGCACCTACGAGTACGGCTGGGCCGACCCGGACACCGCCGGTGCCGCGGCCAAGCGCGGGCTCAGCGAGGAGGTCGTCCGCGACATCTCCGCGAAGAAGAACGAGTCCGAGTGGATGCTGAACCTGCGTCTCAAGGGCCTGAAGCTGTTCGGCAAGAAGCCCATGCCGACCTGGGGCTCCGACCTCTCCGGCATCGACTTCGACAACATCAAGTACTTCGTCCGCTCCACCGAGAAGCAGGCCGAGTCCTGGGAGGACCTGCCCGCGGACATCAAGGCCACCTACGACCGGCTGGGCATCCCGGAGGCCGAGAAGCAGCGCCTGGTCGCCGGTGTCGCCGCCCAGTACGAGTCCGAGGTCGTCTACCACCAGATCCGCGAGGACCTGGAGGAGCAGGGCGTCCTCTTCCTGGACACCGACACCGCGCTGCGCGAGCACCCGGAGATCTTCAAGGAGTACTTCGGCACCGTCATCCCGGCCGGCGACAACAAGTTCGCCGCGCTGAACACGGCGGTGTGGTCCGGCGGCTCGTTCATCTACGTGCCCAAGGGCGTCCACGTCGACATCCCGCTCCAGGCCTACTTCCGGATCAACACCGAGAACATGGGCCAGTTCGAGCGGACGCTGATCATCGTCGACGAGGACGCGTACGTCCACTACGTCGAGGGCTGCACCGCGCCGATCTACTCCTCCGACTCGCTGCACTCCGCGGTCGTGGAGATCATCGTCAAGAAGGGCGGCCGCTGCCGCTACACGACCATCCAGAACTGGTCGAACAACGTCTACAACCTGGTCACCAAGCGCGCCGTGGCGTACGAGGGCGCGACCATGGAGTGGGTCGACGGCAACATCGGCTCCAAGGTCACCATGAAGTACCCGGCCGTCTACCTGATGGGTGAGCACGCCAAGGGCGAGACCCTGTCGATCGCCTTCGCGGGCGAGGGCCAGCACCAGGACGCCGGCGCCAAGATGGTGCACATGGCGCCGAACACCTCCTCCAACATCGTCTCGAAGTCGGTGGCGCGCGGCGGCGGCCGGACCTCCTACCGCGGTCTGATCGAGATCGGCGAGGGCTCCAAGGGCGCCAAGTCCAACGTGCTGTGCGACGCGCTGCTGGTGGACACCATCTCCCGCTCGGACACCTACCCGTACGTGGACGTCCGCGAGGACGACGTGTCCATGGGCCACGAGGCGACGGTCTCCAAGGTCAGCGAGGACCAGCTGTTCTACCTGATGAGCCGGGGCATGACGGAGTTCGAGGCGATGGCGATGATCGTCCGCGGCTTCGTCGAGCCGATCGCGCGCGAGCTGCCGATGGAGTACGCGCTGGAGCTCAACCGGCTGATCGAGCTGCAGATGGAGGGTGCGGTCGGCTGACGTCCAGCCGCTGACCGCCCACCGACTTTTCGAGCTTTTCGAGGAAGAGAGCACTACGACAGCCATGGCTGACGTCAACACCACCACCGGCTCCACCACCGCCGGGTCGATCGAGGTCGGCACCGCCGGCGCCGGCGCCCAGCTCGCCGGCCCCGGCACCGGCCGCGCCACCGTCCAGCAGCCGATCGACGCCCGGGTCGCCGTCAAGCCCTCGTTCGAGGTCGGCGACTTCCCGGTGCCCACCGGCCGCGAGGAGGACTGGCGGTTCACCCCGATGCACCGCCTGGGCGGCCTGCACGACGGCACCGCCGCCGAGGCGGCCAAGGGCGAGGACAAGGTCGAGCTGAGCCTGCCGGACGGCGTCACCGCCGAGACCGTCGGCCGCGACGACGCCCGTCTGGGCAAGGCCGGCAAGCCCGTCGACCGGGTCGCCGCGCAGGCGTTCAGCGCCTTCGAGCAGGCGCTCGTGGTCACCGTCCCCCAGGACGCGGTGCTCACCGGGCCGGTCAAGATCGACGTGCACGGCGAGGGCGGCACCCGCTTCGCCCACGTGGTGGTCGACGTCAAGCCGTTCGCCGAGGCCGTCGTGGTGATCAACCACACCGGTACCGGCACCCGGGCCGCCAACGTCGAGCTGCTCGTCGGCGACGGTGCCAAGCTCACCTTCGTCTCCGTCCAGGACTGGGACCGCAACGCCGTCCACGTCGCCCAGCAGACCGCGCTGGTCGGCCGGGACGCCTCGCTGAAGTCCGTGGTCGTCACCTTCGGCGGCGACGTCGTCCGGATCCACCCGCGGGTCAACTACGCCGCGCCCGGCGGCGAGGCCGAGCTGTTCGGCCTCTACTTCGCCGACGCCGGCCAGCACCTGGAGCACCGTCTGGTCATCGACCACGACACCCCGCACTGCCGCTCCAACGTGGTCTACAAGGGCGCGCTGCAGGGCCAGGACGCCCACGTCGTCTGGGTCGGCGACGTGCTGATCCGCGCCGCCGCCGAGGGCACCGACACCTACGAGCTCAACCGCAACCTGGTGCTCACCGACGGCGCCCGGGTCGACTCGATCCCCAACCTGGAGATCGAGACCGGCGAGATCGTCGGCGCCGGCCACGCCTCCGCGACCGGCCGCTTCGACGACGAGCAGCTGTTCTACCTGCGGTCCCGCGGCATCCCGGCCGACGAGGCCCGCCGCCTGGTGGTCCGCGGCTTCTTCGCCGAACTCGTCCAGCAGATCGGCGTCGCCGAGATCCAGGACCAGCTGATGGAGAAGATCGAGGCCGAGCTGGAAGCGGCGGTCTGATCCAGATGACCTTCCTCCGTGCCTGCGCGCTGAGCGACCTCCAGGAGGACGTGCCCAAGCGCGTGGACCTCAACGGCGTGCCGGTCTCCGTCGTCCGCACCGACGAGGGGGTGTTCGCGATCAACGACACCTGCTCGCACGCGAACGTCTCGCTCTCCGAGGGCGAGGTCGAGGACTGCATGATCGAGTGCTGGCTGCACGGCTCCAGCTTCGACCTGCGCACCGGCAAGCCCTCCGGCCTGCCCGCCACCAAGCCGGTCGCTGTCTACCCCGTAAAGATCGAAGGGGACGATGTGCTCGTCTCCGTCAACCAGGAGTCCTGAGTACCCATGGCAACGCTTGAAATCCGCGACCTGCACGTCTCCGTCGAGGCCGAGAACGGCCCGCGCGAGATCCTCAAGGGCGTCGACCTGACCGTGAAGCAGGGCGAGACCCACGCGATCATGGGTCCGAACGGCTCCGGCAAGTCCACCCTGGCCTACTCGCTCGCCGGCCACCCCAAGTACACCGTCACCGGCGGCTCGGTGCTGCTGGACGGCGAGGACGTCCTGGAGATGTCCGTCGACGAGCGCGCCAAGGCCGGCGTCTTCCTGGCCATGCAGTACCCGGTCGAGGTCCCGGGCGTCTCGGTGAGCAACTTCCTGCGCACCGCCGCCACCGCCGTCCGCGGCGAGGCCCCCAAGCTGCGTCTGTGGGTGAAGGAGGTCAAGGAGGCGATGGCCGCCCTCCAGATGGACCCGGCCTTCGCCGAGCGCAACGTCAACGAGGGCTTCTCCGGCGGCGAGAAGAAGCGCCACGAGATCCTCCAGCTGGAGCTCCTCAAGCCGAAGATCGCGATCCTCGACGAGACCGACTCCGGCCTGGACGTCGACGCGCTGCGGATCGTCTCCGAGGGCATCAACCGGGTCCGCTCGACCGGCGAGGTCGGCACCCTGCTGGTGACCCACTACACCCGCATCCTGCGGTACATCAAGCCCGACTACGTCCACGTCTTCGCGGGCGGCCGCATCGTCGAGTCCGGCGGTGCCGAGCTGGCCGACAAGCTGGAGAACGAGGGCTACGAGGCGTATGTGAAGGGGGGCGCGTCCGAGTGACGCATCCGTTCACGGGTCTGCTCGACACCGACGCGATCCGCAAGGACTTTCCGATCCTGCAGCGTGTGCTGCACGAGGAGAAGCCGCTCGTCTACCTGGACAACGCGGCCACCTCGCAGAAGCCGCGCCAGGTGCTGGAAGCCCTGACCGCCTACTACGAGCGGCACAACGCCAACGTCCACCGCGGCGTGCACGTGCTCGCCGAAGAGGCCACGGCGCTCTATGAGGGCGCGCGGGACAAGGTCGCGGCCTTCGTCAACGCGCCCAGCCGCAACGAGGTGATCTTCACCAAGAACGCCTCCGAGTCGCTCAACCTCGTTGCCAACATGCTCGGTTGGGCCGACGAGCCGTACCGGGTGGACGCCGACTCCGAGATCGTCATCACGGAGATGGAGCACCACTCCAACATCGTTCCGTGGCAGCTGCTGTCGCAGCGCACCGGCGCGAAGCTGAAGTGGTTCGGGCTCACCGACGAGGGCCGGCTCGACCTGTCCGACATCGACGAGCTGATCACCGAGAAGACCAAGGTGGTCTCCTTCACCCTGGTCTCCAACCTGCTCGGCACCGTCAACCCGGTCGAGACGATCGTCCGCAAGGCCCAGTCGGTCGGCGCGCTGGTCGTCATCGACGCCTCGCAGGCCGCCCCGCACATGGTGCTGGACGTCCAGGCGCTGGAAGCCGACTTCGTCGCCTTCACCGGTCACAAGATGCTCGCCCCGACCGGCATCGGCGTGCTCTGGGGCCGCCAGGAGCTGCTGGAGGACCTCCCGCCGTTCCTCGGCGGCGGCGAGATGATCGAGACCGTCACCATGGGCTCGTCCACCTACGCCCCGGCGCCGCACAAGTTCGAGGCCGGCACCCCGCCGATCGCCCAGGCGGTCGGGCTCGGCGCGGCCATCGACTACCTGTCGGACATCGGCATGGAGAAGATCGCCGCGCACGAGCACGCGATCACCGCGTACGCGGTCGAGCGCCTGCTGGAGGTCCCGGATCTGCGGATCATCGGCCCGCGCACGGCCGTCGACCGCGGCGCCGCGATCTCCTTCACCCTCGGCGACATCCACCCGCACGACGTGGGCCAGGTGCTGGACGAGCAGGGCATCGCCGTGCGCGTCGGCCACCACTGCGCGCGGCCGGTCTGCCTGCGGTACGGAATTCCGGCGACCACGCGGGCGTCGTTCTACCTGTACTCGACGCCGGGCGAGGTCGACGCGCTGATCGACGGCCTGCACCACGTCCGGAACTTCTTCGGCTGACGGGACAGGGCAGGACATGAAGCTCGACTCGATGTACCAGGACATCATCCTGGACCACTACCGCAACCCCCACGGCAAGGGGCTGCGGGACGGCGACGCCGAGGTGCACCACGTCAACCCGACCTGCGGTGACGAGATCACCCTGCGGGTGCGGCTCGACGGCTCGACGGTCGCCGACGTCTCGTACGAGTCCCAGGGCTGCTCGATCAGCCAGGCCAGCGCCTCGGTGCTGAACGACCTGGTCGTGGGCAAGACCGTCGGCGAGGCGCAGACCGTCCAGGAGGCCTTCCTGGAGCTGATGCAGAGCAAGGGCCAGGGCGAGGGCGACGAGGAGGTGCTGGAGGACGCGGTCGCGTTCGCCGGCGTCTCCAAGTACCCCGCCCGGGTCAAGTGCGCCCTGCTCAGCTGGATGGCCTGGAAGGACGCCACCGCCCAGGCGCTCGCCCAGCACCCCGCCGTGAACGACTGACCCGCAGAGGAGGACAGACCATGAGTGACGAAACCCCCTCCGCTGCGGAGGACCAGCCGAACGGCGTCGTCATCGTCGGCACCACCGCCGGCACCGTGTCCGTGGAGGACCTGACCGAGGCCCTGATGGACGTCGTCGACCCCGAACTGGGCATCGACGTCGTCAACCTGGGCCTGATCTACGGCATCCACATCGACGAGTCCGACGTGGCCACCATCGACATGACGCTCACCTCGGCGGCCTGCCCGCTGACCGACGTCATCGAGGACCAGGCCAAGACCGCCACCGATGGCCTGGTCCAGGACCTGCGCATCAACTGGGTCTGGATGCCGCCGTGGGGCCCCGACAAGATCACCGACGACGGCCGCGACCAGCTCCGCGCCCTCGGCTTCAACGTCTGACGGACGGCTTTTCTGTCAACCCGCTGCCGCGCAAACCTCTCCTTCGGGGGAAAGGTTTGTGCGGCAGTGGTGTGTCCGTGCCTCAGTGGGCGCTGGCCTCGCTGCGACGGGAGCCGGGGAAGGGTGTTCCGGTTGCGAGGAGTGCCCCGCGCTCGACGGCTCCGCGTAGGACGGTGGCGATCTCCTGGGGCAGGAGGCTGATCGCGTCGAGCGCCTCGGTGGTGAGGGGGAGCTCCTCCAGGAGGTACTCGCCTCGGCCTTCCTGGCTGAACTCGGGACCGCTGCGGTCCTCGAAGCTCCACTTGTCGATGGTGGCGAGGTAGAAGTCCTGGCGCTCGTCGTCCGTCTCGATGGTGTGGAGGAGGCTGACGATCTCGGCTTCGCCGGCGATCTCCTCGTGGACCTCACGTCGGAGGGCGTCCTCGGGGCCGGCGTCGGTCGGCTCGATCTTGCCGCCGACGATCACCCAGTACGGGTCGATGCCTGGGCGGATGCGCTTGATCAGCAGCATGGTGTCGTTCGGGGTGAGGAGGACGGCGCGGACGCGGTGCTGCATGGTGGCCTGCTTCCTGTTCGGTGGGACGGCGGGTCAGTGAAGGATCCAGCCGCCGTCGACGTGCAACGACTGGCCGGTGATGAAGGACGCGCTGGGTCCGGCGAGGAAGGCGACCGCGGCGGCGACGTCCTCGGGGCGGCCCCGGCGCTGGACGCACTGGCGGTGGATCTGGTCCTCGGGGCGGGCACGGTGGTGGGTGGGCAGGCCGTTCTCCGCCTCGACCTGGATGGCCCCGGGTAGGACAGTGTTCACGCAGATTCCGTCCGGTCCAAGCTCCCTGGCCAGTGACCTGGTGAGGCCGAGCAGCCCGGCCTTGGCGGTGCTGTAGGCGGTGAGCCCTGGGCGGCCGGTGCGGGCGTTGACACTGCCGATGTTGACGATGCGCCCCCATCGGCGCTCAGCCATGCCGGGGGTGATGGCCCGGCAGGTCCGGTAGTGGATGGTCAGGTTGGACTCGATGGCGCGGGCCCACTCGTCTTCGCCGAGCTGGTCCCATGGGATGCGGGGGTAGGCGCCGGCGTTGTTGACGAGGATGTCGATCGGGCCGAGTTCGGACTCGACCTGGCTGGCGAGCGCGGCGACGGCGTTGGGGTCGGTGAGGTCGGCGCTGACCTCGATGCCGGTGCGGCCCTCGCGTCGCACGTCGCCGAGGACGGTACGGGCCTGGCGGATCTGGGCGAGGTGGTTGACGGCGACGGTGGCTCCGGCGGCGGCCAGGGCCCGGCTGGTCATGGCGCCGATCCCGGTGGCCCCGCCGGTCACGAGGGCGACCCTGCCTTGGAGCGGGAGGACGGCGATGGGCAGTTCAAGCGGCGTGAGTGCGGTCATCGTCGGTCCAATCATCGGGGCCGGTGGCCGGTGAGGGCTGGGTGTGGGCGAAGGTCTCGCCGACGGTCTCGGGGTGCTGGGTCTCGGCGAGCTTGGCCAGCAGCAGGAGCAGGTCGTGGCCGGTGAGACGGGCGGGCGGGATCACGCCGAGGATCCGCAGGGCGAGGAAGTGGCGGATCTGGGCGAGGAACCGATCCGGATTGAGGTCGGCGGCCGGGGCGAGGTCGGCTCGTACACGCTCCAGCAGACGGGTGATCGCCGCGTGGCGCCCGGCGCCGACCGGCCAGGTGTAGCGGACTTCCAGACGGCGGTGGCGCTCGTCGTGGTCGATGTGTTCGAGGTGCGGGGTGGCGACCGGTGGCAGGTGCAGCGGCAGGGTGCGGGCGTACACGTCGGGCTGGTAGGTCGGCACCAGCCAACCGCCCATGCCGAGCAGGTACCAGAGGAGGGTCGCGATCTCACCGGCGAGCGTGTTCCGTCCGGCGTACTCGAAGTCGAGCCAGCACAGCGGGTCGGCGATGTTCGGTTCGGTCGGGTCGCCCTGGGTGAGGGCGGTGACCCAGGTACGGCCGGGATGGAGCGCTTCACGGATCTCCCAGACGATGGCGGGCAGATCGAGCCGCAGCGGGACGCCGTTGACGACGAAGATGTGGCCCGTGAGGGTGTGCACCGGCGGCGGCTGGTCGGTACGCGGGGCGGGGACGGCGAGGTGACCGGACAGGTACCAGGAGTCGATCCGACCTCCGGGGCGAATACGGTCCTGGTAGAGGCCGGGCACGCAGGCTGACAGCGGCTCGGTCCGGCCGCTGTCAACCACTGTTGCAAGCAGGTTGTCGCAGACGGCATCGATCAGCGCGGTGACCCGGGGCAGGGTGCTCGGGTGGCGGTCGGCGGTCGAGATGACGTCGCCGAGCAGCATGCTGCACCGGCCGGTGGCGAACACGTCCTCGTAGGCCACGACGTGCTTGCCGGCTGTTTGGCCGCGGCCCAGCAGCCGTGGCACTGGCAGTGCGTGGGCGATGGCCTGCCAGCCCTGGACCTCGGCGTCCGCAGCGGCCGGGGCGAGGAGCTTGCGGAAGGCCGGCGTTGAAGTGGCAGGGGCGTTCATGCGCGGCTCGTGGGCAGGGCGATGGTCGACAGCCAGTGGCCCAGGACGATGTTGGCCAAGTAGATCGCTTTGTCACGGTGTTCGCGTGCCTCGCGACGCAGGCCGGGGTCAGCGCCGGGCTCGCGGTCGAGGAAGACGCCCAGCGCGTCGTCGTCGGAGGCCCGCTCGGTGCCCTCGAAGCGGAGCATCACCTTGGCCAGCAGCGCGGTGATCTTGAACAGGGCGCGGAGGTCGGGGGCACCCTTGACGAGCTGGCGCCGGATCTCGATGGCCGCCTGAACGCCTGCCTCGACGCTGGCCGCCACGTCGCTGGCCGCGTCCGGGGCGGGCAGGGCCAAACCAGGGCGGCACCACAGCGGCACGAGGCCGCCTGAGCCGATCAGCGCGAGGACGTGCAGCAGTCGGGAGGTGACCGCCCCGGTGCGGCACTCGTCCTGGGTCAGGACGGTTAGGCCGAGCTTGACGCCGCCGAGTTCGGCTTCGAGTTCGGCAAGAGCCCGCCGGATCCCGGGGATGCTCTCCTGCCCGGCGACCACGAAGACGTCCAGATCGGACCAGCCGTGCTGGTACTTCCCGCGTGCTCCGCTGCCGGTGACCGCGAGGAGGTCGATGACGGGCGGCTGCTGAAAGGTTGTGCGGTCCAGCAGCGCGGACAGGTAGGACTCCAGATGGACGGGCAGGCCCAGCGTGTTGACCGGCGCGCTGGACGGCTGCCGCAGCGGCCAGCGGTGGGCCAGCGCGATGCCGTCGAGGCGGCGCTCCAAGTGCAGGCGGCCGCGGTTGTTGTCGACGACCTCGTGCGCGAGCGCGGCGATCCCGGCAGCCCCGCGACGGGCTTTGACGGCGTCGCGCTCGACCACGTCCTCGGGCCCGGCGGTGCCGCGTTCTGCACGGACCTCCGGCGTCGCGTCGACGTACACGACGGTCAGCTGCTCGCCGAGCATCTTTCGAAGTTCGGTGGTCGCATCCTGGTCGTGCAGCGACTCGATGGTGACGTGGCCGAGGAAGTGGTGGGCCGCGCAGTACCGGTCGAGACCGTCGATCAGCAGCTCAGCCCGCACCACGGCCGGGATCTCGTACGGGTAGGCGATACCGGCGGGCTGGGCGGTGGCTTCGATCAGGTAGCCGATCTTGAGGCGGGCGTATCCGTGCCTCACCCGCAGGTACTCGCCCGCCGTGCTCTTGCCGCTCTCCGACATGCCGCCGAGCGCGATCACCCGGACCCCTGGCAGGGCGCGAGCCGGCACGAGCGGGGTGATCGGGTGCAGAAGCCGACGAATCTCGTCTTGGACGGCCACGACCCGGCGCTCGCCGATCACGATGGCCTCGGCCCACCGCCCTTCGTCGGCCAGGCGGTGCACCTGCAGGTGGAGGTGCCGCTGGTAGTCCGCGTAGATCGGGGTGACGTGCCGCTCGTGGGAGAGGCTGCGGGAGGTGCCGATCACCGGGTCGTCGTCGTGGAGGAGCACGATGCCGTGTTCGGCGGCCTCAGCGGAGCGCAGGTCGGCGGTGTAGGGCTCCAGCAGCTTGCCGGCCCGTTCCGCAGCCTCGGCGGGGCTGAGCCGTTCACGCACTGCGACGGTCGCTGCCAGCGAGGCTTCCAGCATCGGGATGCCCCGGTCCATCAGGCGCACCGGTGCGGTGGTGGGCCTGCGGGAGCGCTCCAGGTAGGAGCTGGCGAGCACGTCGACCACCTCCTCCATCGGGCCGCGCTCGAACCACCAGGCCCCCATGCCCGTGGACTTGATGCGGTCCCAGCGCGGGTCGTGGTCGTCCAGCGGCCCGGTGGCGTGGCCGCCGGGGCCGAGGCGGCGGGCCAGGATGCCGATCTGCTTGGTCTTGCCGACGTTGTCGGGACCGCTGAACGCGATGGTGACGGGCCGGGAAGACGTGGGGTCGTGCTCAGGGGAGATGGACACGATTTCCTCCAGGGGCTGCACAACGACTGTGGGGCAGGGGGGCGGGGGGGGGGGGGGGGGGGGGGGGGGGGGGGGGGGGGGGGGGGGGGGGGGGGGGGGGGGGGGGGGGGGGGGGGGGGGGGGGGGGGGTGGGGGGGG